>NZ_QTTT01000001.1:6401562-6721875 GCF_003386555.1 Thermomonospora umbrina
GGCGGCCGTCACCAGCCACCCGGCGGCTTCCGCCGTTGGTGGGACGCCGTGCCGTTCGGCGACGGCCAGGAGGTCGGCCAGGAGCTCGCCCGCCTCGGTGATAACGGACGGGACGTACAGGGCTCGCTGGCGGGCCAGGTAGGTGGCCACCCGGTCGCGTGGGCTGTCGGTCATCGGATGCACCGTCGGCTCGAGCAGTACCGGCAGCCGGGGCATCCGTCGTCGCCCACGGTGAACAGATCCGGGCCGTTGTGAGTCGTGACCCTGCCGTCTTCGTGCTGGACGTCCCACCGCCCGGCCTTGAAGTCGCCGGAGACGATCACGCCCGTCATGCTGCCGTCGAGGTTCCTGACCTTCTTGCCGATGCTCTCGGCGGTCCTGCGGGCGAAATACTCATCGCTCTTCTTGGACACGGCGTGGTTCCTCTCCGCTGCTGACGTTGCCGTCAGGGACTGGGTGTCTCGGCTGTTCTCTTGAGGGCCTTCGCGCGGCGGATTGCGCGTTCGTTGGCCTTGCGTGCGTCATGGGCTGCGCGGGCGTCGTGTTCACGACCGGCGCGCAGGAGCTCCTGCTCGGGCTGCTCCTGCTCGCTGTGTCTGTTCACGGGACGCGTCCGCACGCCGTGGCGCGCCTGAGCATGTCGACGTGCGCGGCGAACACGCGGCCACCGAACGTGTCGGCGAGGTGGGAGGCCAGGGTCGGGTAGTCGTCGGCCGGGATCCATGCGGCCCGGGCGGCGTCGTCTCCGGCGGCCACCGCCGGGAGACGCCTCTGCGCGCCGAGGTCCGCGACGCAGAGGACGGTGACCATCCATGCCTCGTCCGAGGCGCGGGGGTCGGGGACGTATCGGGGGCGGGTCGCCCGCCATGCCTTGGTGGGTACGGACAGCCCGGCCTCTTCGGTGAGTTCCCGCCGGGCGGCCTGCAAGGGTGTCTCCCCTAGGTCGACGTACCCTCCGGGGAGCGCCCAGCCGTGCCCGTCGGCGCGCTCCACCATGACGATTCGGCGGCGGCCGTCGTGCTCGGCGGACACGAGGGCGTCTGCGCAAAGCTGTTCACCCCAGTGGCCCAGTTCGTTGCGGCCGAACCGGACGCGGGTGCGTTCGCAGGGGTTGACGGGGCGCCCGTTGATCACAGGGAAGGGGATGGCGGCTCGCGCTTGGCGGGTGGGCCAGTCGATGCGGGTGGGGTCGGTTTCGGCTTCGGCCCAGCCTTCGCGGACCCCCTTGTCGTAGACGTCTGGGTGGGTGTAGGTCCGGGGCATGAGTTCTCCGAGTCGGGGCCTGCGGTTGCGATGCGCCGTCAGGACCGGGATTGGATGTGAGTGACCGTGGGGTGTTCCGGGTGCTCGGCCGCGTGCGTTCCTGCCGCGTTCCGCGCGGCTTGGGCCGTGCGGTAGTTGTTGCCGGTCCACGGGCAGGCCCCGCACCGCCAGGCGTAGTCGTCTCGGAGCGGGTTTCGCCAGATGGCCCGGCCGGGGCCGTACAGGACGGTTCCCGGGGGCAGGTTCACGGACCGGCCGAGAGCGGGGAGTACAGCGTCGGTGCCGTGGTCTTTGACAGCGATGTGGAAGACCACCTCGGCGGCGCGGATGTCGCCGTTGGCGAGGAGTCCAGTGATCACCTCGATGCCGTGGGCGATCGACGGCGTTCTGCCCGTCATCGCTTCACCGGCTCTTGTGAGTGCTTGGTGTGCGCCCGGGCCCTGTGTTCATCGATGGCGTACTCGGGGTCCTCCGCAATGCGCCGCCGGGCGCGGGCCTACCTTCGTGCTCATCGTTCATGCCGCACCTCCGGTCAGGTGGTTCTGCGGCTGGCCGGTCACCTGGTCGGCGACCTTGTCCAGGACCCGCCACAGCGTGTCGGTGGGTCCCCATTCGGGGTCGATGATCGTGATCTGCCATCCGGTGACCACGTCGCGGGTGGCGGCCTTCGAGCACCCGTCGACCAGGTAGGTCGCGACGTCGCGGCGGCTGAGGCCCACGCCGAAGGACGTGACGCCGCCGCCGTCGCGGGTGGTGACAGGCACCTCCGTCTGGGTGACGCGGCGGGGGGCGCCCTCGAACACCACGACCTGGAGCCCGGCCCGGCGGGCTTCGGTCAGCAGCAGGTCGGCGTGCTCACCGGGCGACGCGACGATCTCGACGGCGGCGCGCTGCCTCCAATGACCTCGCGCGTTCACTTCGTCGGCGCCGGGCTGCGAGGCGGTGGTGAGGAATCCGGCCCGGTTGATCCTGATGAGCGTCGGCGCGATCTCGGCCGTCTCGAGGTTGGGCGGGCCGAGGTAGCCGGGGGTCTGCTCCAGCTCGCCGGCCAGCCACCGGGCGGTCAGTTCGGCGAGGTCGGTGAGGCTCTGGGCGGAGGCCCACAGCTTCCGCTCGGATCGCTTCATGAGCGGTACGCCGATGACCAGCTCGCGCAGGACACTCGCCCGGCGGCGGGGACTCATCGGGTCCTGCCGTCGCTGGTGTGGTTGCAGGTGTCAGGCATTGGTGGGTCTCCTTCGTGGGTGCTGCGCGGGGGTGAACGTGGTCACGATCTGCCTTCCGGGTGGTGGTTTGGTTTGGTGTTCCGTGAGCCGGCCCGCCACGGGGCAGCGGGCCGGCAGGATGCGGCACCAGCCACTACGGGGTCAAAAGCGGATCGTGTCGGTCTCGCCGCAGTCCATGCAGGTGTACGTCGCGTGCGTTTTGTCCATGCTGCTGATGGCGATGCGCTCGTTGTTGCCGCACTCCTCGCACTTGAGGTCTTTGCCTTTGACGTTGACGGACATTTCGTGGCCTCCAGTCGCGGGTCAGATGATGCGGAGCGCGGTGAGGAAGTCGCGCCACACCGGCTCGAGGTCGGTGAGGGCGGAGATCTCGGCCGGGGTGTACCAGGCCAGGTCGGCCGACTCTGCGGGCGCGGCGCGAGTCTCCGCGCCCGCCGGGATAAGGGCGTGGTAGACCCGCCACAGGTGCCAGTGGTCGCCGCCGTCGACAGGGGAACGGCGGCACCGGTTCTTGGCGGTGGTGGTCAGGGCCAGGCGGAGGGTGCGGGCGGGGACGCGGAGGCCGGTCTCCTCTTCCAACTCGCGGACGGCGGCGTCGAGGTAGACGCTCTCCTCGCGGCGGCCCTTACCGGTCGGGATGCCGTCGAGTTCGTCGACGTGACCGGCGGACGGGGCCTTCGCGATGGGGAACTTCTTCCGCTGGAACAGCAGGTAGCGGCCGCTGCGTTCGGCTATGACGCCGACGCTGGTGTGGTTGCAGGTGTCGGGCATGCGGCGATGGTCCATTCGAGGGGTCAGAGGCGGATGGTGGTGGTCGTGCCGGATCTCATGCGGCTGTAGGTGAGCTGCTGGCCGTCCATGTAGCTGATGGAGTTGCTTTCGGTGTTGCCGCACTTCTTGTTCTGGCACTTGAGGGTCTTGCCTTTGACGTCCATGGCATTTCACGGGCCTCCGATTTGGTCAACTGGCGGGCTTGTCGAAGCGCTTCTCGTGGACGGACGCGGTGCAGTCGTTGCAGGTGACGCTCACGAAGACGTGGTCGGCGTCATGCGGCTCGTCGATCACGTACGACACACTGAGGTGGGTGCATGGCCTGCCGCGCCGGTCGGTGTACTTGCTGCCGCACGGGAGGAGGTTGTTGTAATCGATGTTCATGTTCGCCTTCGGGTCGGGTGATGCGGAGTGTGTTGAGATCCTGCGCCGGGGATTTCCTCCAAGGGGTTAGGCGGCGCGGGCGTCCGCCGGTCGAATGCCGGTCGAGTTGACATGGATGAAGCCGGCTGCGGTGAGGTCGTAGACGGTGGTGGTTTTGCCGAGGGCGATCACCGGGCCGGTTGAGTGGACGCGGGACGACTCGACAAGCCCGGCGCGCATGGCGTCCCTGAGGGTGGTGCGGACGAGGTGGTAGGAGATGCCCTCGGGCAGCAGCCCGACGAGGCCGTCGAACGTCTGGGCGGGCCTCAGGGAGGCGGCCCGCAGGACCATCCGGTCGAACGCGTCCCAGCCCTGAACGGCGGTGGAGGTGTGGACGAGCGTGGAAGTCATGGCGGTCTCCCTAGGTGTCTCGGTCAGGCGGTCAGGAACGCGTAGTACTGCTCGGCGGAGGCCAGGAACCGGGCCGAATCCTCGCTGGGCCACAGCCGGCTCGGGGTCGCGAAGTAGGCGTTGGACCAGTGGCGCCCCAGGGCCATGTAGCGGGCGTCCTGGTCGGACTCGTCGGCGGCCTCCCCGAGCCACCGGAGGATTGGTGCGGCGTTCGCCTTCACGGCTTCGGGATCGGACTTGTCTTCGGTTAGAGCGGCAGCGAACTCGAGGATGCGGTCACGGTGGTAGGCAGGGACGGTCACAGGTGTGGTTCCTTCGGGTTAGGCGGCGCGCTGGTAGCGGCCGTAAGCGGGTTGGGTGAGGTGACCGGAAGCGACGAGTTCCTTAAGAAGGGTCGCGATCCGGCGGGGGGAGAGGTCGACGTGCTTCTCGACATCGGCCGGGCGGGACGCTCCGGCCGCGACCGCCTTCAGCACGGCCAGGTGCGACGCCGACAGGTCAACGTGCGCAGAAGCGGGCTGGGTCGGGCGGCGGAGATCCTCCACGCTGACCGGCGCGGGGAACGCGATGATCGAGCCCATCTCCCCGGACGGGACCGACTGCGTCTCGGCGGGCCCGGCGATCATGTCGGCGGGCAGGTGCCCGTCCCGGAGCGCCTGCACGCGGGCGGCCGACGCGGACCGGCCGGTGTCCTCGCTGACGTGCCGCTCCCGGTACGCCGTCCCGGCTGCAAGGGTCGCGGTCGCGGTCAGCTTGTCGAGGCCGGGCCGGGGCTGGACGACAAGCCACTTGCCGGCTTGGTCGCCGGTGTTGCGGTTCCGGAACGGCGCGGTCCGTACTCCGGTCTCCTCGCTGCCCTGGATGTAGCCGTAGCCGGGGATCTTCGGGAGCGACTTGGGGTCGACGTCCATGCCCGGCATGAGCTGGCCGGTCTGGTTGCTGGTGGAGCGCAGCACGATCGCGTTGCCCTCCATCACGCTGGAGCGGAGCGGCTCCAACCCGCCGAACGTCTCCAAACCCGGGTATTGGCTGATGCACAGCAACGCGATGCCGAGCTTGCGGCCCTCGCGGGCGATCCGGTCCCACAGACGGGCGATGTTCGGGTCCCTGAACAGGTTGTGGCATTCCTCGATCACGATCAGCAACCCGGGGCGCTGCGGGCCGGGCGTGAACCCGGTCCACCCCTCGACGGCGGACTCTTCACCGCGGGCATCGAGCATCGCGATCACCGCATTGAGGACGTCGCCGGCGTTCCGCATGGTGCCGAACCAGTGCGCGTACTGGGTGAGCGCCGGGGACGACACCCCGTTCTGCGGGTCGATGTAGATGTACTCGGTGTCGCCTCCAGATAGAGCGGAGATGACGATGTTCTCGACCAGCCGAGATTTGCCGATGCCCGTGCCGCCGATGATGACTCCGGACCACATGGACCCGTCGGTGTACAGCCTGTACTGCGCTTCGCCGGCGCCGTCGGCGTAGGGGCCGAGGTCCAAGAGGCCGCCGCGTCGGCGGGGCCCGTCGAAATCGAGGTTCCCTCGAATGGGCGAGTCGGTGACGATCTGGAACCGGACCCTGGCGGGCCGGTCTTTCTCCCCGGGCTGAGTGGGCCAGGCGTCTGCGACGAGGTCGGCTACGCCGATGTTGAGGCCCGTGGAGATCTTGTCGAGGTTCGCCATCACGGTGGCGAGGGTCTGTTTACCGCGCGCCAGCTCGAGCGCGAACGAGATCGTGTGCTTGGTGGGCAGCGGCAGCGAAAGCCGCGATCCCGGCAGCGGCCCGGACTGGCCACCGACGTAGGATGCCCAGTCGACCATGATCTGCTGCGCCGTGGACGGCTGCTCCTCGACGAGCACGGGCTCCTCTTTCTCGCCTGTGGGATAGCCGATGCGGTTGGTCTGCCACCAGCGGGCCGCCAGCCCGTACTCCACGGCAGCGAGAGCGCCGACGTGTTCGGGGCTGAGTCCGTACGGGGCGAGGGTGAGCCACGCGGTGCCGGCGAGTCCGCCCCAGAACACCCGCCCAGCCCATCGAGGCCAGCGGCGGCGTACCCTCCACACCGCGCCGAGCGTCGCGCACGCGGCGGTGCCTCCCGCGAGAATCGACGCCGCCAGCGGCGTGGTCGTCCCTGCCGCTACGAGCGCCTCGGCGGCGAATCCGGCGCCGATGACGGTGGCAGCGGCGGCGTGGGGAACGGATTGGCGGCGGAGCCTCCACGCGGTGGTGTACGCGTCGTGGCGGAGTCTTTGGCCGAGGCCCTCGGGAAGCCACCGGCGCCCGCCCGCGTCGTCCTTGCCGCCCTCGGGCAGGTCGATGACGAGGGTGTCGGCGGCCGGCTCGGTGGTGGGGATAACGGGTTCGAATGCGCGGTCGGTTTCGCCGAGCAGGATCGCTCCGCCCGCCGCCTTGGTGGTGGTGTGGTTCACGCCGTGCTCCTCGATGCGCGCTGTCGTGGACGTGGCGTCCTGGGGGGTGCCCGTACCGGCGGTGCGGGACGGGCACCCGGACAGGACGTCAGTCCTGGGTGACGAACTGCTTGTCGCCGGCGTCGTGGTTGGCGGCGTAGGCGTCGCTGACGCTGACGTGTCGGGTCAGGGCCGCGTTCGCGGCGTTGAACGCCGTCATCGCCTGCGTCAGGGCCTCCTGCGCCTGCGCCAGCGCGGACAGGGCGGGGCCGCTCACTCCGCCCGCCTGCAGCGACGCGATCGAGGTCTCCACGGATGCGGCACCCTGCATGCACTCGGACGCCATGGTGTTGGTGTAGGCGAGGGCCGCCGACAGGTTCGGGGTCTCTCCACTGACGCTCACATCTGCCTCCTTGATGGGTTCCGGCATGGCGGCGCGGGGCCGCCATTTGCTGATGTCGATGACCACGGCGGCCGGTGCCGGTTCCGGCCGTGTGGTGTCCGGGTCCCCCACGGGGGCGGGGACGTTCGGGGCTGCTGCGTGCTGTGGGTCGGGCGACGGCGCCGGGCGGGAGGCCGGTGACGGCTGCGGGACCGGCGGTGGAGCCGTGGGGCGTGTGCGGCAGGCCCGGCACAGCGGATCCGCAGTGGGCGTGTAACCGGCGACGTCGGCCGGGTCCATCCCGGCGCCGCAATCGCCGCACGGGATGATCACCCCGTCGTCGCCGCTGCTGTTGCCGGTCGGGGCGGGGGGCGGCTCCACCTGAGGGGTGGGGCGGGCGCGGTTCTCTCGGCGGGCGGCTTCCTCGGCGTCCTCGAGCTCCCACGCCTCCCGGCGCGCGGCCCGCTTCTTGGCGCGGGCCCGCTCCCGCTTCTCGCCCGCGTCGGCGACCGCCTGCTCCAACTCGCCGGCGAAGAACCGCTTGAGGGGTCCGTCGCCCTTCTCACGGCGGCGCGCCGCCCGCTCCTCACGGGCTTGGCGGCGCGCCTCGCTGCGCCGGTAGCTCGGCGGCATCTTCCCGGTCGCGCGGAAAACTAGATCCTGCGTCGTGTTCCGCACCAGGAAGTAGGCGATCAGCAGCGACATGACGATGGGGTCCATGTCACTTGCCGCCGAGCTGGGAGAAGAACGACGCCATCTCCGCCTGCACGGCCGTGACGGCGTCGCCGCCGGTCGCGCCCATGCTCCCGCCGACGACCAGCGCCAAGACGGTGGGGAACAGGACCGCAGCCATCTGCGCGCCGTTGTCGGCCACCCTGTCGAACGCGATGTCCGCTACCGCGACGCCGACGAGGATGATCGCGACCGCGATCGCCAAACCGGTCGCGAACCCGCCCTCCCCGGTGACGTTCGACATGGTGTTCCCAGACCAGGAGATCAGGGCGGCGAACCACTGGCCGAGGAACGTGGCGGCCAGACCGCACCCGGCGATCACGGCGACGAGCATCGTCAGGACCGCGACCGCGTCTCGACCGCGTCCCTTCGGGTTGACCCTCTTGTTGATCACGAACAGCAGCCCAGCGGCGGGCAACAACACAAGCCATCCCATGGGGTTCTCCTCTCTAGATGAGCCAGGACAGCGGCGGTAGACGGTGAAGCAGGACGAGCAGCACGACGGTGGCGAGGAGACGCGCGGGACGCTCGGTCACCCAGTCGATGAGGCGGCACAGCCCGGCGGCGGGCAGCGCGACGGCGAGGCAGTAGACCTGCCCGGCCTTGCGGAGGGCGCCGTCGCCGGTCCACTCACCGCGGGTTGCGTAGGACCACCGCTCGGCGAGCGACGCCGCCGGCTGCGACCACATGTCGGGCGGCGTGAAAGCCGCGGCGAGCCTCCTACCGGAGTCCTTCAACTCCGCCAGGTAGTCACTCATCGTGACGGTTTCGGGGGTGTCGTCGGGGTCGTCGACGGGTGCAGAGTCGCCTTGCGGGACTGCACTCTGGGGGGGGTAACCTCGCGCGCGCCCGCGCGCGGCGCGCGTTGGCCCCCTCCGGGCGGCTTCTCCGGACTCTGCACTGCACTCTGCACTGCAGAGTCGACTCCCCCAGCCTGGGTGTCACGGACCGTGGTCATCGGGCATCCCCTCGGGATGTGGCGTAAAGGCGGTCGCCCTCGCCGACGAGGGCCTCGACCATCCGCTCCGCCGACTGCGGCTGCTGGTTGGTGCGGTACGCGCTGCGGTAGTAGTCGACGGCCGCGGCGAGCCTGGTGAGCGGGTCGGCGGTCGCGGCGAGTCGCTCGTTGAGGGTCTGGCGGCGCCGCTCGGGCCTGGCGACCCGCAAGGTCGGCTTGCCGGACTTGCGGCGCTTACCGGCCATCGGACGCCCGCCTCATCTGGACGACCACCAGTGCGACTGCACCGGCGGTTCCCAGAAAGAACAGGGCGCGGGCGGCGAACAGCGGAGGGATGCCGAGCCAGACGAGGACCCAGCCGATGACCAACAGGGGCACGATCCCGGCGACCGCGCTCACTGCGGCGGTCACTGCGGAGGTTCGTGAGGCGAGGCGCGTTCCCTGGTTCGACGTGAGTTCGCGAACCGTGTGGCGGATGCCGCCAGTTCGGCGAACCTGCTGGCCGCGAACCGGGTCGCGGTCGTTGGTGGTTCGTGGTTCGTGGTTCATCTCGACTCCGGTTCGGGTTCGGTGGTTCGTGGTTCAGGAGGCTTTGGCTGCACGGTTCGCGAACTCCTTGCGGGCAGCCGTGAGCCGGTGGAACGCGGTGGTCTTCGCGAACCCGAGCTCCTCACGGACCACGCCGAGAGTGACGGCCTTGAGTCCGCGCTCCTCGATGAGGTCCAGAACCTGCTCAACCTCGGCGGCCTTCTTGGCGGCCCGGTCGTTGAGGTTCGCGGTTCCGGTTCGCGTGGTTCGGGGTTCGCGGTTCACCGTTCCCGGCGGGTTCGCGTCGGGTTCTTGAACCTTGAGGTTCGGCGGTTCGCCGGTTCGGGTGACGGGGTTCGCGGGCTCGGGTTCTCGAACCGATGCACGGTTCGGGTTGTCCGGGCTCGAGGCCATGGGAACGGCAGGGAGGTTCACCGCCCGACCACAGATGACCGGGAGGTTCGGAACCGCGCGGCTCACCGTTTCGGGGTTCGCGGTTCGTGATCCGGTGGGCAGACCACCCCAAGAGGGCGTGACGACCGGCGGCCCCTCGGTTCGGTAGACGGGCGGCGCCAACGAAGTCTCAGAACGAACCGTGACTTGAGGGCGCGCCGGTCGAGCCACGTCCATCGTGTGCGAGACGGGGCGGCGTGGCGCCGATGCCAGCGCCCGCACGACATCCTCCGCTGGCAGGTCCAAGCCGCGGTCGGCCAGAAACTTCTGAGTCCGAGCGGTCTCCCATCCCAACGTCACCAACTCGTCGTCGGACAGCTCCGGCCCGGCTGGAGCCTGGACCGTCGGCGCGGTGGTGGGTGCGGTGTCCGCGTCGTTGCCGCCGAGAGCGATGCTGCGGAGTTTGGCCTCGTCCTCCTCCTTGACCTTCTCGGCTTGGTCGTGGATCGCGTCGGCGGACGCGGACGCGATCTCGTGCGCGAGGAGGCTGAACGCGGCGGCTCCGATGGAGCAGGCGACACCGACGGCACCGGCGCCTTTGAGGTTCGCGGCCATCGACGCCATTAGCGGGGCGATCATCAGGACCCACAGGACGATTTTCTGACGACCGCTGATACTGCCGCCGAACCGTGTGAGGTGGCTGCGGTAAAGGATCACCGTGGTTGTGAGGCCGGTCATGCCGACTTCGGCGATCCACCCGGCCTGCCATGGCGCCTTGTTCTCGGTGGCGAACTTCGCCACTCCGGACGCGGCGCCGACGGACAGCGACAGCGATGCGACGAGGGCAGCGGCCATGAACCGGCGTCGGCCCTCGTGCAGGGCCAGTACGGAGCGGGCGGGGCTGGTGGTGTCGCGGGCGTCCTGAACGGCATCAAGGGCGGCCTCGGCGCGCCCTGCCCGCTGGCCGGTCACCCGGTGGCGGCGCACCGTCTGCTCGTGGAGGGCGTCCAGCATGCGGCGGTGCTCGTCGTCGCGGAGCTGGTCGGCGTGCCCGCGGACGGCGGGGTTGGTGCGCGGGTCGCTGAGAAGGCCCTGGCCGGGGATGCGCGCCAGTTCGCCGGCCTCGGCGGTCTGCTGGGCGACGACCTCGGCGACGCTGCCGCCCCGCTGCTCGCGCCTGTTGAAGAGCCACATCAGGCCGCTACCTCCTGTTCGTGTCGGGCTCGGCGGCGGAGCACGCGGCGCTGGCCCTCGGACTTCCCGCCCCACACGCCGAAGGTGATTGCGTTGTCGAGCGCGTATTCCAGGCACTCGGCCTTGACCGGGCAGCCCGCGCAGACCCTCTGCGCGTACTGGACGGAGCCGCCCTTCTCGGGGAAGAACGCCTCCCCGTCGGCGCTGGCGCAAGCCGCATGCGCCTGCCACGCGAGTTCGGCGCTGACGTCGGTGAGGTAGTCGAGCGTCGACGTCTCTGGACGCGGCGGCGCGACGATCGACGCGCGGACGGTCTGTCGGGCGGTCATCGCTCGCACCGCCTCAAGCGGCGGGTCTGGGTGATGTCCACCCACCGGTCGTCGCCGATGCAGCGGACGAACGACCCGCCGGTCTTGAAGAACTTCCCGATCAGGTAACTACCGGTCTTGCCGTTGGCCCGGTCGCCGGGCTCGGTGACGAGGTTCCCGGACCAGAACATGAAGTAGTCGTCGTACTCGGGCCGGTAGGTGGCGTCGGGGCGTCCGTGGTTGGTGAACGTGTAGCCGGACACCGAGTAGACGGTTGCGGCGTTGAAGTCGCTGCCGGCGGTCAGGGCGTCCATCAGTGGGTCCGCCTTTCGAGGAGTCGGGTCCGGGGCAGGTCGACGGTGGAGCCGTCGGTGAACCGGATGCTGAGCCCTGCCTGGACGGCGACGGTGCCGACGACGATCGCGGCGCCTCCGCTCCGGCGGGGGGACAGATTGTGCGCCCACACCAGCAGGTGGTCGCCGGGCCGCGTTTGGTGGTCGCGACCGGCGGGCCCGAGGTTGGTGTAGTCGGCGGTGGCGGTGGAGACCGTCCGGTCGGTCCATGCGCAGTTGTTGGTGAGGTCTTCCATGTCAGTGGGCCTCTTCGGGGAACAGTTCGGCGTCGATGCGGGCGAGTTCCACCTCGAACCGAGGGGAGAGTTCGCGGGTCATGGAGTCGGGGTGGCCGGGCGGCGGCTCGGTGGCGAGGACCAGGCGGGTGTCGCCGAGCTCGCATCGCGCGCACACCCGGTACGGGCCGAAGATGTCGCCGCGGTGCTCGATGGCGGGCTCGACGTCCCACCAGTGACCGACGACGGCGCAGGCGATGCGGCGTCCGACGGCGGCCAGGAGGTACAGCAGTGGCATCGACTCGGCGCTCATCGCGGCACCTCGCGATCCCAGAGTCGGGCGAAGATGTCACGAATCTTCGGCGGCGGGCCCGCGGCGGCGACCTGCTCGAGGAGATCCTCGTAGGCGGCGTGGAGCGCGTCGTCGAGGTCGATGTCGTTGTCGCTGGGCAGGCGCCCGTAGGTGTCGGTGAAGTGCGCGATGTAGGCGCGCCACCCGTCGCAACCGACGTCGCGGCAGAAGCACCGGGTCGTGCCGTCCGGGACGGTGACCCGCTCAGTCTTGCCGCAGAGGCAGACCAGGACCGCGGTGCTGGTGCCGGCGGGGACGTCGAGACGCCAGGTGTGGCGGCTGGCGAGGCTGTGGAGGATGCGGAGGGCGGCGTTCACAGCGCGACCCCCAACGCGGACGCGATGCCCACGGCGGTGATGAACAGGCCGACGGAGAGGAAGACCACGATGAGGAACTGCCTGGCGGGCTCGTCCCGCCAAAGCAGGTCGATGTCCGTCTCGGGCTGGTCCGCGTCAGCGCTGAGACGAAGCTTCGGCATCGCCCGGCACTCGCCGGCGTGCTTGTTGGCTGCCGCTCGGACGGCCTTCAGCCTGGCGTCCAGGTCGGAGAACCATGACCCTCCGCCCTGGTCGCAGCCGTGGCACGTCCAGGAGGGGGACACGTCGTCGTCGGAGGTCCCGTGGGTGGTGACGGTCGCGCCGCCCACCGTCAGGAACCGCATCATCACGTCGTCGGACCGGCCGCTCGGGGTGGCGGGCTCGACGGTCTGCCGCAGGAACGCCCGGGGGATGCGCGAGATGAACGTCACTGCTCGGCCCTCCGGGGCTGGTACTCGCGGTCGATGTCCGCTGCCTGGACCCGGTGGCCTTCGGGGCAGCGGAACAGGATCGGGCCGCCCTCGAGCGGGGTGCCGTGGCTGGGGCACCAGGCCGTGGGCCGCGCGCTGGTCGTAGTGGCCATCACTCCGCCCCGTCCGGGTCGAGGAGGTCGGCGTGCGCGGTCAGCGCGGCGGCGGCGTTGCGCGCCTCTCCCGGGCTCAACTCCCTGAAGAAGGCGTCGCCGCCGGCGAGCACCACGATCGGCGGCCCCCCGGGCTTGGACTCGGCGTTGATCCGAAGCTCGTCGCACACCCGGCGGCGCCCGGTGGGGGCGTCGACCTCGTAGGTGTGGCGACGGGTCGTGATCCGCGTGTATTCCGTCACGCAGGCCGCGTTGTCGGGGTCGGTGTGGTCGGCGATACAACCCGCCAGGCACACGACCGAGGCGGTCGGCGGCCGGGTGATGGTGGTCGCGGTCACAGGGCACCGCCGGGAAGCCGGTTGGGCTCCAGCGACCAGAACACGAGGCTCCAGGTGGTGAAGGAGTGCTTGGTCTTCAGCGCGGAGATGACCTGCGCGAACATCTGCTCGCGGGTCTTGCCCGTCACGTCCACGACGCCGGATGCCGACTGGATGGCAGGGGTGGTGCCGCTGCGGCGGGATCCGGGCTCGGGTCCTGTGGCGGGACCGTCCTGGATCTGGATGGTGATGACGTAGTGGAACTCGGTGGCTCCGTTGGCGGCGGCGGTCACTTCTTGCCACCGCCGTTCCGCTTCGCGTCGCAGGCGTCGCGGACGGTCGCGGGCTCACCGGGGGTCCGCTGGGCCATGAACGTGAAGGTCTTACCGCCGGGTTGGACCAGCGTCTTGGTGCGGCCGGACTGGGGTACCTTGGTGCCCATTGGGGCCGTCTCCTTCCTGTGAAGTGGATCTAGTTCGGTTCCATCCGCCCCGTCCCGGCGTCGGTAGCGCCGGGCGGGGCTTCGTCGTTCTAGGTGGCGGCCTTTGCGTCCGAGTCCGACGCGGCGCTGTCGCCGGTGACGAGTCGGGCGGTGGCCTCATCGAACGCCCGGGACTTCCCACGCCCGGTCACCCCGCCGACCACGCTTCTGCCGGGCAGCTCGGTCACATCACCGGCCGCCATCTGCTCCGCGATCACCAGCGACCCGCCGAACGCTGTGGGGCCCGGCCGTGCGGTGTTCGTCATCCGCGTCTTCAACCCGACCTTGCGGCCCATCCGGACCATCCGCTCGACCAGCCGCACACACTCGAGGTCGTCGAGGACGGCCTGCGTCTCCTCGATCGTGATGACGACCAGGTGAAGCCCGTGCTTCTCGTCGCCCGCCACGAACTCGGGGAGGCCCAGCTCGGCGATCCTCGCCGCACGGTCCTCGATCTCGGCGCACGCGTCCTGCAGGAGCATGCGGGCGGCGTCTGGGGTGCGGGCGTACCGGTCGGCCTTGCTGCTCCAGTCGGGCAGGTTCGTGTACAGGTCGATGACCCAGGTCTGGGTGTTCGGGGCGTTGATCTCGTCCGCCAGGCGCTGGCGGACGGTGAACGTCTTCCCGGACCCGATCGGGCCCGTGATCAACTCGTTGATGACGGTCACGCGGGACTCCTTCGGTTCGGTGATGTGGGCGTTCATGCCGCGCCTTCGCTGACTCGCGCGAACCAGGCGTCGGCGTACTCGTCGAAGTCGACGCCCCGGCCCGCGCGGACCTCGGCATCGAAGCCGTCCACGAACTCGCGGAGGACCCGGTAGCTGCGGCCGAACTTGCGTCCGGGGAGGCGGCCTGCGCGGAAGAGGCGGTAGACGACGACGGCGCTGATACCGAAGACCTGCGCGGCGTCCTTGACCGTGACGTACCGCTCCGTTGGGTGCGGGCTCTGTTCGGTCTGGGCGCTCTGCGGCGGCTCGGTGCTCTGCATGCTCCAGACTTTATAGCGATACAGAGTAACGCTGCAAGGTGGTGACAGGACTTTGACCAACAAGAAAGCCCCCGGCTCGCGCCGGGGGCTGGGGTGGGGGCGAAGCGGTTAGTCCGCGACCTGCCGATATCGCAGCTCGTACAGGTTCCCGCCCTTGATCATCACCGTGGCCTCCACGGGAAGATCGTCGTGAGAGTAGATGGTCCGGAACTGCCGGATCACTGGGACGTTCGGCAGGTCGAGGAGTTCGATCTCTTCGGTTGTGGGGTGGCGTGCCGACACCTCATCAATGAACCGAACCTGTGGAAATCCAAGATTCGCGAGGACTCTCGGGGCACCGCCCTTGATCTTCCCCGCGCGGGCGAGTGGCGTGCCAGCGGCCAGGGGGAGCGGATAGTACGAGTAGCAGACCTCTACAGGCTCGCCCTGGTATCTGGTGATGCGCCGCCGCAATATGGCCTCACCTGAGTCGTCCAACCCCAGCGCTTGAGCTACTTCGGGTGGCGGCTCGAGTTGGGTGACGTCCAACAGGTCGTAGGTGAAGCCGTCTGGGCTGGGGGTGAAGTATGCGGCGACGTCGACCTTGAAGGGCTGCTTGTCGCGGACGTAGACGCCCTTGCCTCGACGCCCGTAGAGGAAGCCCTCGGTTTTCAGCACGTCGAGGGCCCGCTGGATCGTCGGGTTGGCCGCCTGATAATGCTCCATCAGTTGAGCGGTGGAGCCGAGTTGCTCTCCAGGTTGAAAGTCGCCGGCCATGATCCGGGCGCGGAGGTCCGCGGCCACGCGCTCGTGTAGTGGACGCTTGTCTTCTGGGCGGGGCACCGAGATCAACCGACCGTCAGTCGGTAGCGGAGGAGGCGGCCCTCGGCCAGCATCGTCATCACGGACACCTCGAACGGTGTTCCTTCCTGGGTGAGGACCGTACGGCGCAGCACGATCACGGGCGTTCCCTCGGGGCGGTGCAGGAGTTCAGCTTCCGGCGCTGTCGCCGGACGGAACGCGATGTCTTCCAGCACTTCGTGCGCGTGGTAGCCGAGTTCAGACAGCAGCGCCACGGCACCGCCCTTGATCTTGCGCTGCTCGGCGAGCGGCGTGCCGCTGGCGAACGATGCCGGATACCAGGAGTCGGTCAATTCGACGGGGGTGTCGTCGAGGAGCATCACCCGTCGGCGCACGACCGCAGGCATTCCAGTAGGTAGCTGCAGAGCGTCGGCAACGGCCGGCGGGGGTGAGGTCTCAGTGACTTCTCGGAGGCGTTGTGTTCCGGCCCCGCCAGCCTGCGCGGCCTCCTGCGCCCAAGGGTCTGGGGCATCGCTGGTGCGAGGGGTGAGGTACGGCAGTGAGTTGGCGACCCACACGGCGCTCCCTCCTATCGTGTCTCACGTACAACTTTATAGCGCTTCGCAATAAGGTTGGCTCCACGGTACCTGCGAACAGGAGGATCATGCCCGCTCTGCCAGATGCACACGGAACCCACCCCGCTCGCCGGTCCAGTGTCGAGCAGCAGGTGCCCGGCACCGTCCCAGCGCAGCAGTAATGACAAAGCCCCGGCGCTCGCAACGCCGGGGCCAGTCGAAGATCGGAGAGCTGCACACGGCCAGACCGCTACAGTCCCACGTTCACGCATCACGACTGTAGCAAGTCGCGACTAGTCGGCGCAGCAGACTAGGTCCGTGGCGTAGGTCTCCGATCCCTCGAAGATCGGAGCAGTACGCATGGCGCGGAAGATCCGTCCCGACGACGAAGACCCCGACATCCCCTTCAGCAGAAGGTGGAACGTCCTGGTCAACGCCCTCTTGGTCGAGTCATCAGTCAAGCTCGTCGCCCGGGTCGCCATGGACTACGCCAACTATTACGACAGGGACAACGGGCGCGTCGCTGGCGGGAACGTCTACCCCGGCAACGAACTCCTCGCCCGCGAGACTGGCCTCAGCGAGCGGTCGGTACGCACGGCCTGGGCGGTCCTCCGCGGTCTCGACATGGCTGAGCGGACCTCGACCGCCAGCTACGACCCGAAGACGAGGAAGCGGACAGCCGATGAGTACCAGCTCATGATCCCCGAGGGCTGGGAGCATCTGCCGATCTTGGGCCCGAACTCCGGGAGGTTCCGCTGCGTGCACTGCGAGTGCCTGTTCAACCCGCAGGGGAACTCCTCGGTCGACTCCAAGGGGCGGGTGTCATTCCAAGTGCATCGCCTCTGCTTCTGCCCTCCACCTCGGGACAAGGGCAAGGGTGAGGGCTGCTTCAGCCTGTGGACCCAGGCCCGCCAGGCAGCGGAGGCGACATCGTGGCGTGATCTCGGCGGCGACGTCTGGAAGCTGTTCCGGGAGGCACGAGATGACGACTGGTGATCCTTCGGGCTTGGCGGTAATCATTGCCGCTACCGGCAGCAGTAGCCGCCAAGCCCCGGCAGCGGTTGCCGCCACCTCCTGGCAACGGTTGCCGCCAAGCCCCGGCAGCAGTTGCCGCACACCATTGCATCCAACCAACCCACCCACCAGCGCAGAAGACCACCCCGCGCTCCTTCGTCGCGCGGGCACCGTTTCGGCTGAGCATCGGCCAACCCAAGAAGGGAATCCCCTCGTGAGCGAAGCCCCGGACCAAGACCGGCCTGTTGAGCCGCCGTCCGACTGGGTCATGGACGGGCCACTGATCGTTCAGCTACATGATCAGTTGATCGTGTTCCAGGACACGGGAGGATTCGGAAAGCTCGGTCCCCGATGCATCGCACAGGTCGGCCGCGGTAGGCGGTGTGAGGCTAGTGTCCAGCGTCACGGCGGGTCAGGGACGTGGCAAGAATGCTCGATCGCTGGCACCTATGGCGAGGTCGAAGCCTGGACGCGTGGGGAGACCCCCGTCGACTGCTACATCCGGCAGCGCTGCGAGGAGCACCTCGACGTGGCTGTGCCTGACGCGGTTCCCCCGTCTTGGGAGCTGTTCAACCCCGGCATTCATGCTGGCCTCATCGAGTTCCCAATCCGGATGACATTGACCTCTGAGGGCATCAGGATGATCAGGAACGGTGAGGAGGTCACTGACTATTGGATCAGCCAGGGCCTCGAGCTTGGGAAGTTCGGTGAGGTTCTGCGTCGCGCCAGGGACGCCCGAGTCGAATCACCTTCCCGCGCCGCTCTCTACCGGTATTTCGACGCCGACGAAGTCCTTCTGTACGTCGGCATCACCGGTGACCTCATGCGCCGCGAGAGGAGCCACGTCAAGCGGTCGTCCTGGATGGAGTTCATGGCCCGGTCGACCGTTGAGCGCTTCTCAAGCAGGGAGGAAGCAGAGGCCGCAGAGGTGGCCGCGATCGGGTCGGAGCTCCCTCTGTTCAACGCAAGGCACAACGGCACCCCCGATGCCCGCCAGCGCCTAGTGAAGTACCTGATCAAACATGGTCGGGTGGACCTGCTGTCCCCGGCCGTGTCTCGGGGCTGACGCCTGCTGGGAGGGCGGAACCCAGTCCGCCCTCTCCACGGAGGGTGGACTCTGTTCCGCCCACTGGCGCACGGCCCGGCATGGGCCGCAGATTCTGCAGCCCGCAGATTCCGCAGGGTGCAGGATCTGCGGGACTGTTCGCCCCGCGCGGCTTCCGAACAGACGCTCGCCCACAGGCGGGACCTACCGCACCTACCGTGGAGCCGTGCTGTCAGGGCGACGTGTTCTGGTTCTTCCGCCGTTCGGTCCGCTTCTTTCTGTAGGCAGCCTTCCTGTCCGGTTCGACGTAGAGCTCGTACACCGCCTCCTCGATCAGGTCAGCGACGTCGTCGACCTCGTCCGCGGAGTACTCGAGGCCGTCGTGGATGCTGTCATTGCCGAGCATCCTGACCTCGTGGAAGTCGGCGATCGTCTCCGGGGCGAGCCCGTTGGCGGCGAGCGCCTCGATCCGCTTGTAGAGGTTGGGGCCGGTGGCTTTGAAGTCGTTGCAGATCTCTTCGACAGCGGCCCTGTACAGGACTCCGGCGGCGCGCCTGGCGCCGGCCGTCTGGCAAAGTGATCCCTCCGTGAAGAAGGAGCGGACCGGTTCGGGGGCCGCTTCCTCCAGTCCTCGAGGCTGTGGTCTCGGGTACAGCGTGACCTCGTGCCGGCGTACCTCTGTCTTGCCGCCTTCAAGCGGAAACGGGAGGAAGTGGACGAGGCGGAGAGTCGGCTCCTCGCAGTGGCCACACACCCACACCTCTTCGGCAACCTGCATCGCAGGCGACTCGATGACCGCCTCCAGGACGTGGGGGTACTGGGAGATCCGGCCGTAGCCTGGTCGTAGCCGTCTCTCGTCTACGCACGTCATGGAGACGTGAAGGTTGCAGTGCCCGCATCGGGCGGGTTCCTTCTTAGGCAGCTTGACCAGGCCGTCGCTCATGCGTCAGTGCTACCGCATCGTCGGGTGCTGCGACCAGCGTTTTCCTACCGCGTTCCCGGTTCGCTGCGGCCCACGGAGCTGATGAACTTGTGTCTGGTCTGCGTGGCGTTCCCGGTTGTATCCGTCGGATTGACGTACCACCCAGTAGCCCCGCCTCGGGCGACCACTCGGCGTAGGTTTGCCCCATGAACCCCTCGTCACCGCCACCCTGCTGCGAGTACCCCGGCTTGGTCTTCCCAGACGGGGAGCGTTATTGCGCCCGGCACCAATCGCCCGAGCAGCGCGCATTGGTCAGGGAGCTGGATCGCGGGGCCCGCGCCATCGGAATCCGCCCCGAGAGTAGCCAGCTTGGTTGGCCGTACGGCCCGAACAACGACGTACGGGCCAGGCAAGGGTTGCTTGAGTGGGCGGAGCCCCGCGGGCTGCGTCTGACGGGCGTTCATACCTGTCTGCGGTGGTTGCGTGGGCGCCGTTGCGGTCACTGCGAGCTGGCAGGGTGGTTCGAGCACGTCACCGGCTGGAATCGTGATCGCCGGCCTGCCGTCCTCCTCGCACAGCCCTATGGGATCGGAGGCGAAGCCATTGCGGAGCTGAATGCCTTGCAGCGTGAGGGCTTCGTCGTGGACATCGGGCGCCCCGGGTCTGGCTGGTACGCGAACGGCACCACAGCGGTGGAGATCTGGAGCCCGGCCGCCGAAGGGACAACCAGATGGCGGCAACAGCCCCGATACCGTTGACCGCCGTTGGGCCGCCCGCCCACGATGGGGACGACATCCCCTTGACAGGGAGCCCGCCGTGACGGACACCGGTAAGCACAGGCCACCCCCGCCCAAGGACAACCCGAAGCCGCAAGGTCCGCCGACGCAGGACGAGCAAGGGCCCAAACCCGGCGGGACCCGCGGGAAATGACCACGGCCCCGGACTCTGCTGCGCTGGCGACCGCGCCACCTAAGTGGGCGGACCATGCGCTTCGCTCCGGCCGCCTGGACGCCGGCTGGGCGCCGATCCTCGCCTCCCTGCCCCGGAGCCGGTTCCTCCCGGACCTCATCTGGCCCAAGGACCCGGAGACCGGGCAAAACATCCCCGTCGACAAAGCCACCGCTCCCGCGGCGTGGCGCAGGTGGGCCGACGCCGACGTCCCGATCGTTACGCAGTGGGACGACCAACCGGCCGGCGGCCCCGGCGTCGCGGCGACGTCGTCGGCGTCGCAGCCCGCCCTGGTGGTGGACATGCTCGCCGAGCTGGACGTCCGGCCGGGGCACCGGGTGTTGGACGCCGGCACGGGGACCGGCTGGACCACCGGGCTACTGGGCGCACGGACCGGCTCGGCGAACGTCGTCGGGATCGAGTACGACTCCGCCGTGGCCGACGCCGCTCGGGCCCGCCTGCGCGCGGCCGGACTCGGCCCCCTGGTGGTCACCGGCGACGGTGCGGTGGGCTGGCCGGACGGCGCTCCCTACGACCGGGTCCAGTGCACCTACGCGGTACGGCGGATCCCTCCGGCATGGGTGGAACAGACCCGCCCCGGCGGGCTGATCGTTGCTCCTTGGGAGCCGGGCCTCGCAGACCACGGCGCGGTCGTGCGCCTCACCGTCGGCGAGGACGGCACGGCCTCGGGGCCGTTCATCCGGAGCGTTCAGTTCATGGGCTCCCGCCCCGAGCGGCTGACGCGGGTGGAGCGGGAGGACTACGTACCGTCCGGCGACGGCTGGCCGGACGGCACCGTCCAGACGATCAGCACGCTGCGGCCGGTCGACCTGTGGGACACCCCGTACAACGCGGCGTGGTGGACGGTCGGGCTCCTGGTGCCCGACGCCATGCATGCCACCAGCGTCCGTGACGACGGCACCGTCCTCGGCTGGCTGTTCAGCGTCCGCTGCCGATCGTGGAGCATCGCCTATTTCGACGACGACCCCGAGGCTGAGGTCTACCAGGGCGGCCCACGCCGGCTGTGGGACGAGGTTGAGGCGGCACACCGCTGGTGGATCGAGCAGGACCGCCCTGGGCATGAGGACTTCGGGCTGACCACCGGCGCGAACGGCGAACACGTGTGGCTGCGCAATCCGGGGCACCCGCTGCCCGAGATGCCGTGAGGCAGCCTCAGTACCGGGATTCGGGGCTTCATTGTCGCGTCCGGCTCGGCTATTGGGGGTCAACCTCCACCAAGGGCAGACCCGAGCACATTCACGAGCACGTCCCGGCCGAGGCCGCTGACGGCTTGGCCGGCGCGCCTCAAGCGCCCGGCTTCCTCCTCGTCCTCCGCATTGTCGGCGGCTTGTTGCAGTCCGGCAACGAGCCGGTCCGCCAGCACTTCGGGCGTGGGCCACGTCCCCACGGTGCGTCTAGCGTGCCCGCTCACATCCCGGATGTTGTCAATGGTCCGAATGTCGTCCCCGAAGCCCGTGCAGTCAGTGAATTGGAAGAACGGCGGTGACTCACTCGCAAGCGCGGCGAGCGCCAACTCCACGGTCCGAAGGTCGAAGCCGGTGCGCTCGGCCACATCGTGCGGGCTCACATGGACCCGCCCCTCATCGGCCAGGTCAACGATCGCGGTGAGGACGGGCCCATCCCGGCTCGTCCAGGTCTCCCTTTTCATGCCAGCACGGTAGCCCCTGCGCTGTCGCGTTGGGCGGGAGTTGCGGTCTTCGCCGGAGTGCGAGCTGGGGGCCGCGCACTCATGTCCCCGGTGCCGCAGCCGACCGGCGCTGTGCGAGCGGGGTTGGGGCGACGAGCGCAGCACATCGTCTTGCGGCTCTCAGTTCGTCGCTGCGCGCTTGCGGAGCGGTTCTGGTGGACGCGCCTCCCGGCGGGCGGGTTGGTCGCTTCTGGGGGGCGCTCCGCCCCGGAGGTGGCCGTAAGGGCGGTGAGGGGAGCGTCGGGGGGTTCTGGCCGCGGGGGTGTTCCGTGGTTGCTTGCTCGGGCGGGGACTCCGACGGAGGAGGAGTCCCCGCCCGAGCGGTTCAAGGACGGTTAGTAGTACGGACGGTTCATGGATGGTTCGGGTGGAGCTGACGGCGTTACAAACGCCTTTAAACGGCGTTACATCAGCCGTGTAACGCCCCGGGAGGGCGTTACGTACGGAATCTGAAGGCGTTACACCCGGCTGAGTAACACCCTCGAACGGCGTTACGGAGGCCGATGTAACACCCTCCGAGGGCGTTACAGGGAGCGGAGCAACCACCTTGGGGGTGTGACCGTAACGCCTCTCAAGGGTGTTACAGTCTGGCCGCGCGATGCTGGCGGACCGAACGAGCGCCGACGGCTTCGGTCAGGCGGGTCGAAGGACCGGCGAGACATTTGAGGTGGCACCGGGATCTGCTGCGCGTCCTCGCGAAGGCTCCCGGAATCTTGGCCGGTCGCGCCAGGACGTCAGTTACCCGAGGATCCGTCGAGTGCATGTCCGGACCAACTTGCTCGTGGGCTCTGGCGTTCACGGCGAGCTGACATCTACCCTTGCGGTAGCCGCCCCATCGGGGGGTGGTAGGCACTAGTTCCTTTCGGAGGAGCATGATGTTGAGCCGCCTTGCTGAGCAGTTCGCTGCGGAGATCAGCAACCACTATTGGGGCGACGCGCCTTACCGCGCCGATCGGGCCGGGCACCGTCCCGAGGACGACCACCCCAGCCGTCGGCACGAGCCACTGCCTGCCCCGCAAGCCGACAACATCCGCATGAACGTGATGTGGGTGGTCGCGCAGGTGCTGGGATACAACGACCCGAACTTCGACGTGTACGAGTTCGCCGAGGCGTCCGGTGTGGACACGACCACCTCGACCGGGCGCCGTAACCGTGGCATCGAGTACGGGCTCCGTCGGGACGGCGACCGGTACTGCAAGCCAGGGACGCGGGACGTCGACGAGGGCTGAGGTCTGTTGGAGGCTGCCTCATCCCGGTCGGTTTCCGGGGTGGGGCAGCCTTCCCGGTTCGTGGGTATTGACGTTCCGGTCTGTGTGTGAGACCACGTATTGACCGCCCGATAGGAGGTCAACGTGGACACCTACCGCCGCGCCCGGCTCCAACACGTCAAGATGAGGATGCGAGAAGCATCCGTGTTCGTCCTCACCATCGGCATGGTGCTGCTCCTGTCCTTCGGACCAGACGGCTACACCACAGCAACCATCGGCTTCGCTGTCCTCACCACCGCGCTCGTGATCGCTCACGGCCTCATCGCGGAGAAGGCGGTCGTGGACGCCTACTTCGACGCAGGCCGGCTTCACGGGGAAGTGACAGCCGAACTAGAGCGGATCGTCGAAGACCTTCTGGCGGACCCCGCCACCGCGGCTCAGGGGAGACAAGCGGCGGCGAAGATCGAAGCGGCGTGGGGGAGGACACCGGCCGGCGGCAGCCACCCGGCGGGCGAGGCGAGCTAGTCGAGCTCCAGCCGTCGACACCAGTGCGCTCGGCGCCCGCCACCACGGGAGTTCGGTGAGGTATTGACGTTCCGGTCGCGTTGTGGGATCACGTGTTGACCACCCCAAACGGAGGTCAACGTGGACACTCCTCACTACGACCGGCGCACGTGGGTCAAGATCTGGATGCGATCGGCAGCCCTCACCGCCCTCATCATCGGTGTCGGCCTGATCATGATGTCCGCCCGTGACGGCTACACCTTCGCCCACACCGCTTTCGCCGTCCTGGCCGTGGCCGTCATCTGCATCTACGCGATCGGCGCGGAACTCATCATCCGCATGGTCATGGAGACGTCGTGGACGGTGCAGGATCGAACGATCACGAGGGTCGAGGCATCCATGCAGGTCGCTCTGCAGGCGCTGGACAAGATCAAGGCGAACCCCGCGACAGCCGCCCAGGCGGAGCTCGCGCTGGACGAGCTTCGGACAGTGTGGGGAGACGAGGCCGACCACTGGCTCGGCAAGTCCTCGCTGAACTAGGCGACGAACCCGGGCGAACATTCAGGGCACGGGGACTCCACCAACCCGCCGGCGCCGATGCTCACGACAGTCTTCGCCCCGAGACAGACCCTGCATCCAGGGAGGTGCGGATGTCGGGGTTGTCCCACACGGGCAGTGGCTCCGGCGGTGGTCCGGCTGGTTCTGCGGCGGGTTCGTTGTCGTCGCCGACGTACCCGGCGCCGCCACAGAATCGGCAAATCAGTGCGAGTTCGCCGATGCGCTGCTGACCGCTTCCGCCGCACTCCGGGCAATCGAGCCTGTCACTCACGGCTCAGACCTTGCCCGTTCCCTGGCATGTCCCGCATGAGCGCCACTCCTGCCGGGCAGGCCCGTCTCCATTGGAGAGATCATCTTGCCCTTCTGCCCGTTGCAGACGGAGCACGTCTGCCGCTTGCGGGCCCTGCCGGACTCCTGCCCTGCTCCGCCATGGCCCACCTCCGAGACCAGTGTCCATACCCCCACCGACTGTCGCCAGCGTCTGCGTCGCCCCGGCCGACTGCCGCTCCGGTCACATGCGAACCAACGACCGGATCAGTAAGAGTTCATCTCGAAAACACCAAGTAGCCGACACGCATCTAGGCCACGATGATGCCCGGACCTACACTCGGCAGCGAGGGAACAACGATGTCCCCGAACCTCCGCAAGGAGCTTGAGGCCATACGCAAGGAGGCGGTCGGGCGCGGCTGGCGGGTCGAACGTGGCAGCAAGTACTGGAAGATGTACTGCCCCTGCCCAAAGAAGTGCAAAAAGAACATGGCGCTAACGCCCTCGGACCCGAACTATGTGATCAACCTGCTCGGCCAGCTCCGCCGGGCGACATGCTGGAAGGACGGAGAAGCCTGATGACGCACTACCTGGCGGCAGACCTCACGTTCGTCCCCGCAGACCCGGCCCGGGACACCGATGACGAGTTCGACGCGTTCACGGACACCATCGCAGACGAGCTTCTGGAACTCGCAGACGTCGACCCGGGCATCATCGACCCCGACGTCACCGTTCGGATCTCCGACCGCTGGGCGAGTGTGCTGATGGGAATCGAGGCGGACAGCGAGGATGATGCGTTCCGCCTGTTCTCGGCGAATCTGCGCGCCGTGCTGCACGCGGCCGGGGCGGGAACCGCCGCATGGCCGGTGTTCAAGCCGTCAACGAAGGTGCCCGAGGTGCGCCGCGTCCCGGTCACCTGCTCCTGAGCGCCTTCAGCGAACCAACCGCGAGAAAGCTGTGCCCCATCTGGGTCCGCGCATGGTTGTCTGCTCGATATGAGCGGCGACGGCGAACGGCAGCATGAGGTTCCCCTCCCTCCCGACCTGCAGGAGCAGGAGGTGGAGGTGTTCCTCGAGGAAGCTCGTCGACTGCTCGACCACCACTGGCGACGTGCCGACGCCTTCGAACGCAAGGCAGTGGGGGTCCTCGCCTACGTCGGTGTGGTCATCGCTCTGCTGCCGCCGATCGTGCCCGTCGTCTTGGAACTGAAGGGGCCTTCGCGGGCGCTGGGGATCTGGCTCGGCGCCGCGACTGTCGTGCTGCTGGCCGCGAGCGCAGCGACCACGCTGGGCGCTCTCCAGGCGCGCCGCGGCCGCGGCGTCAGCATCGACCAGGTCCGCCGAGCCTGGCTCGAGACGTGCACCCGCCTGACACGGCCACGATCAGCGTCTGACGCCTATCACGCCACTCAGACGCGGCGGGACCTGGTCGAGATGCTGCTGCATGGGACGACGGCAGACGTCAGCCCGGTGCAGTCCATGTCGGATGATGCCGACCGTCGAGGGTCCTGGTTCAGGTGGTGCGTCTGGTGCAATGTCCTCGCGTTCATGTGCATCCTGGCCCTGACGGTCACCACCGCCCTTGGGAGGTTGTAATGAGTTCCGGCCCGCCGAGCCCGCCACCGGATCCTCCGCAGCAGCAGCCGAGGCCACCTCAGCCTCAAACCGAGAAGAGGGGCGATGACCCTCCCGGCACCCGGCGTTGACGTCGTGCCCCGAGTCCGGCCGGCAATGCGGCAAGTGATCGCTCACGCGGTGAACTCTTGGGATTGCCCGTTCCGGCAGGCGCAACATTTGAGACGGCAGGACTGAGAGTTGCTACCGTGTCAATCTGCAAGTGCACATCGGGTACCGGCAGGCCCGTCGACTTCTCCCACACCTTGGACTTGGCGGGCACAGCCGGACCGAAACGATGGAGGGGCGCCCCGACGGTGTCGGGACGCCCCCGGTGCGGCCAGCGGTCAGATAGAGCGTGCTTGCAGGCTCCGGCTCTATCGGCCGCTGGGCCGCCGCCTGCGGCACACGACCACGATTCCCACTACAGCGACCCCCGCGAGGGTCACTGTTGCGGTGGCCGTGAGGCGTGCCCGGCGTGCAGCTCGGCGGGCGTCCCGCCGAGCGTCTCGGATCGTCGTCATTGAACCTCCTCCGGTCGGCTACATGGCTGTGGCCGGAAGGGCAGGTTCCGTGACTGCTCCGTGACAACGCCGACGCTAGTGGTCATGACCGGCGCGTGTCCGGCAGATGACAGAAGTCGCCTGACCTGCGGATACGGGTACTTGCTCCCCGAGTGTCGTTACGCGCCGCCGTGTCCGGATATGCCTGTGATGTGGTGGGGTGGGTCACCCCGCCCAGATGATGCGGAACACCCACACGCGCCGCTCCGTGGTGTCGACGAAGACCAACGCCAGGCCGCTCTGTGCGAAGACGACGTGGCGGACGTTGACGACGCTGGTGGGACGGCTGGTCGCAGGGTCGAAGGGATCCCGGCCGACCGCGCGGAGCGCGTCCACGAGCGCCACGTAGGCATGCTCGGGCACGCCGATGGTCTCCTTCGACGCCGCCGTTCGGTACTCGACCTCGTAGTCCACGCGCCCGACGCTACGGCACGGTCATTGCCCGGCGTGGCGCATTGCGGTCATCTCCTCGAGGGAGATCCCGGGGGATGTGGCGGTTCGTGCCTCGTTGAGTGCCTCTGCGTAGCCGGGTTCGCTCATGGCATGGGCGGCGAGGCTCCATGCGTGGAGGAAGTCCCGAAGTTCTCCGTAGCCCGCCGGCTCGTGTGCGGCGTCGACCTTGGCGCGGTACTGGCTCAGGAAGAAGGCGTGCTCCTGTGCTGGCAGCGCCCGCAAGATGACCAGCGGGTCATGCGGGTCATCGTAGTGCACAGGCTGCGCGCTCATGAGGACAGGTTACACAGTCAGCCATCACTTGTCTCATGTTCAGGTTATGCCACCCTCCAGCCCTCTGACCTGCGCGGACTCTATTCGGGGCCATTGTATTTGATCTCGAAATCGCTCAATACAAATGCAGACCACAGATCTGTCGAAAACGCGATGAGCGCCACAACCTTCCCAGCCCTGCGACTAGGCTCTGACCTGCGACAACACTGCCTAGACCGCCTGTTCCCGGTCGGATTTGAGATCCGCCAGCTCTACCCCATACCCGCCCAGGATCTTCTCGACATCAGCAACGGTGCGGCAGTAGCCAAGGAGGATCCCGTGGCAGCGGACGCGCACGACCTCCTGGCCGTCGAGCCTGATCGCCTCCACATCCCACTTCCCGTGGGCAGTCCACCGCCGCGTCACGCCGCACAGGGTATGTGACCTGCGCGGATGCCGGATTCAGCGGTGGCCGCTGGCCCGGCAGGTGCAGGGAGCCGTCGGAGACGGCGTGTAGCGGTGCTCTCGCATCACCCGCGCGTGCGCCTCCGCGTACAGAGTGCTCCCACGGCACTCGGTGAGGAACCGCGCATCGCTGAGGCTGGGAAGCCGCAGCGCCCACTCGAGCAGGGTTCGCTTGTAAACGTCCTTGGCGGCGTCGAACTCGCGGGCGGCGACCGGGCCCACGATGTCGGCGATGGGGCGGGAATCAACGGCCATCGGTGCTCTTCTCCTCTGGGGAACGCTCGACGACGGGGGTGATGAGATCGCTGCGGACGCGGTGCACCTTCGACATCGCGACCAACGCTCGTGGGCCCGGCGCGTTGACCTCCGACATGCCGTGGTCGGCCGCCTCCGCGCCGGACGCGAACAGCGGGTCGGGCGAGACGTGGTCGATCGTGGCGTGGACGTCTTCACCGGACAGCGTCCCGGTCATGGCGGCGATCCGCAGAGCCAGCAGGTGAGGCCCGTCATGGGTGCCCGCCCACCCGGCGCAGACCCTGGCGGTCTCCGCGTTGCGGCCCGTCGTGTGGCAGACGAACACGCCAGGCGGCTGTTCCATGGTGGGCGCGTCGTAGCGGCGGAGCTTCTCGTACTCCTCAGGCGCCCATACCCCTGACGGAACGTCCCGCCGATATGGGCAGGTGGCGCACGGGCGTCGCGCGGGCGCGCGGATCGTCCCGCGAGGTGCGGCCACGGTGTCTCCCTCCTTCATCGGTCTTCATCTGTGTCGTGGTTCTGGCCGCCGGTTCCGGCCCAGGCGGTGGCTCCGGGACGCGGGGCCTCAGCCCCCGTTCATGTAGGCGGCGAGTTCCTCGGCCACGCTCGGCGCGTCCGGCATGATGCGGCCCGCCCGCAGGAAGCCGTCCTCCAAGATCGTGGTCATCGCGCGGAGTACCACCTTGGGCTCGGGGACGACGCCCAGCCGCAGGTCGGTGTGCATCGTGATCCGCCTCGTGTTCAGCGCCCCGTGCGTCACGACGCCCGCGTCCCAGCCGTGCGTGGGCTGCCACATCAGAGCCAGCCCCCCTCGGCCGCCTTCGTCGGTGAAGGCGTCCGGGATGGAGATCAAAGCGCTCTGATCGTCGATGAAAGGGTCGTCGGCCTGATGGCCGGCCTCTCGGAGTGCGGTGGTGACGGCGGCGGCGTAGCTGCGCACCATTGCCTCGGTGATGTCCATGTCGTCTCCTTCGGGTTGGTCTGGCGTTCCGCCCCGGGCCGGTGCGGGGCACCGGCCCGAGACGCAGCGTCAGAGGTCTCCGGGAGCGTCGGGGTGCGCCGGGCACGGTCCGAAGATGCCGAGCCCGTTATCCGGGTGGACGTGCCATGTGCCCGACAGCGAGCACGCCGTCTCGCGGTCCTCGGCGCATGAGAACACGCAGGTGCACTCTTCGCGCTGGACGTCCTCGGGCTTGCTGGCCGCAGCGGGGAGCCCCTGAGTCTCGGTTGTGGTGTTCACCTTGTCTCCGATCAGGTCGGCGTTGGAAATGGTGGAGCGCTCTGCCGTTCCGCCTCGCCCCGGACGCTGGTTCCGGGGCGAGGCGCATCGTCAGCCGCAGAAGACGGGGAAGTCGAAGGTGATGTCGCCGCCGTTGGCGTCAAGGACGGCGATGTTCCACACCTTGTCCTTGTCGGCCTGCCGGACGACCAGGCGGCCGACCGTCTCGATTCCGGGGCGGGTGAGCTCCCGGGACTGGGTGCCGTGCTCGGTGTCGTACCGGAGCGTGTAGGTGGGGGCGGGGCCGAGGTCAATGCCGGTGCGGTAGCCGGGGATCTGCTCGTGGCACTCCTGCCAGCTCGGGCGGGTGCGGTCGGTGAGGACGTGGGCGACGCCGGTCTCTCCGGTGGCGGTGCCGTAGGCGACGAGGTGGAAGTGCGGCACTGGGGCTCCTTGGGGTGTGGTGTTGCTGATGTAGATCGGGGGCTGGTCAGGCGGCGAGCATCGCGGCGGCGACCCGGTGATAGCAGCGGTGCCGGCCCTTGATGCCAGCCGTGCAGGTGCAGCCCTGCGGCGCGGTGAGGTAGCGGCCGTTGCCGTCGGAGGCAACGACCTGGAAGACGCGCCGACCGCGCAGGGGGAGGATCGCGCGGTCGGCGATGAGCTGGCGGGCCTTGTCGATGGCGGCGGCCTTGGCGTCCTTGACGGCGTCGTCTTGGCGGGTGAGGCGGGCGCACCGGTCGCCCATGCGGCGGGCCACGCTGCGGGGGCTGCGGAGTGTGGCGCGGCAGCGGGTGCAGGTGGCGGTGGGGGTGCGCCTCGTCGTCATGTCCATTACGTTAGGCCCAGTACAT
Organism: Thermomonospora umbrina; assembly: GCF_003386555.1. GTDB lineage: Bacteria > Actinomycetota > Actinomycetes > Streptosporangiales > Streptosporangiaceae > Thermomonospora > Thermomonospora umbrina. The sequence goes on from NZ_QTTT01000001.1 coordinate 6,431,303, forward strand.
TGGGCGTGTCAAGTGAGCTAGGCCCAACGCATCTGGCATTATCGACACATGGCCGCACCCAAGATCACCGACGACCAGCTACGCCGCCTCAAAGCCGACCACGAAGCCGCCCTCGAACGCCTCGAGGAGGAACGCGACGCCAAGCTCCGCGCCGCCCTCGCCGACGGCCGACAGCAGAAGGACCTCGTCACGCTCACCGGCTACACCCGCGAGACCATCCGCCAAGCCCTCAACCCCGACATCAAAGCCGCCGCCAGGAAAGCCGCCGCCGAACGCTACGCCGCCCGAAAGAAGAGATCATCGTGACCGCACAGAAGCCGCACGTTACGCGGGCTGGTCACCGCCCCAAATCCGTGCGACTCGCGACGGTATGGTTCGCCCCCCGCACGCAGACACCTCATGTCATCCGGGACGGCGAGGTGACCGCTGGCTAGGTTCGGGGGCTGGGCGACGGGGCCAGCCGGCGGGTTCATGCCCCGGCCAGCCCCGCACGCTGACCCCCGCCCTTCCAGCGGATAGGTACCGTCGGGCGCAGGCCGGGTCTCCGGGCCGGGGTCAACCGGCCCCTCTCCGAAGCCCCACAAAAGGGCCGCCTGCCTTCGCTCACCTTCGCGTGTTCCCGGTGGGCCGACGAGTAGGTCACTGACCATGACGCGAGGGTGCGACGTTTACGCCCGACGGCAAGCTCATCACCCGGATAAGGGGCCGAGGTCGAACAGCGGGAGCTGCCCCACATCCCCAAGCAGGTACGAATCGATGGTGCGGTCAGCGACCTGCGCGCGCCGCACCCAGCCCGCCGCCATCGCCCGAGTGTTCAAGACGGCCCGGTCGTAGCCGACGCCGTGGTTCTCGCCCTCGCACACGCACCGGCAGACCTCGCCGACTGCCTGGTAGCAGGTGGCGTCGCACTGCCCGACGATGTCGGCGCCGCGCCGGACCGTCAGCAACGCCACCACCGGTCAGCCCTCGCCGATCAGAGCAGGGCCGGCGCACTGGAGAGCGTCGGCCAAGCTCATCGGTTGCCTCCCGGAGCCCGAGTACTCCAGTTCGATCAGGTACATGCCGTGGGCGGCGCGGACCTGCACCCAGAATTGGGCCTCGGCACTGAGGCCGGGGTGGTCCGCGACAAAGGCGGCCTGGTGCTCCTGCCAGCGGGGATCATCGCGGTGAGTGCGAGGCTCAGCGCTGGGCGGCATGGGGTCCGTGCTGGCGGTCATCGGCGGATCTTCCTGTGTGGTCTAGGCGCATGTTCGAGTGAGAGGCTGCGAGGACAGGGTTTGCCGCTGCTCGCAGGGGAGGTTGTCCAATGCCGGAAGATGAACCAGCCATAGCTGTCGCCGGGCTGGAGAAGCGGTTCGGTGACGTCCCGGCGGTGAAGGGCATCAACCTCACCGTGGCGCCGGGGGAGATCTTCGGATTCCTGGGCCCGAACGGCGCCGGCAAGTCCACGACCATCAACATGCTCTGCACCCTGCTGCGACCCAGCGCGGGCACCGCGCGGGTGGCCGGTCACGACGTGGTGCGCGAGCGCGACGACGTGCGTCGCAACATCGGCCTGGTCTTCCAGGACCCCACCCTCGACGGTTACCTCAGCGGCGAGCAGAACCTGCGCTTCCACGCCGAGCTGTACGGGGTGCCGCGCTCGGCGGTCGCGCCGCGGATGCGCCAGGTGCTGGAGATGGTGGGCCTGTGGGAGCGGCGGTCCGACAAGGTCCTCACCTACTCCGGCGGCATGAAGCGCCGGCTCGAGATCGCCCGGGGCCTGCTGCACTCGCCGCGGGTGCTCTTCCTCGACGAGCCCACGGTCGGCCTGGACCCCCAGACCCGCTCGTCCATCTGGGACTACATCCGGGAGCTGCGGGCGGCCGAGGAGATCACGATCTTCCTCACCACCCATTACATGGACGAGGCAGAGAGCGCCGATCGAATCGCGATCATGGACTCCGGGACGATCGTCGCCCTCGACACCCCCGAGGCGCTCAAGGCCGGGGTGGGCGAGGACCGGGTGCAACTGCGGACCGACGACGACGAGGCGGCGATCGTCGCGCTCCGCGAGCGGTTCGGGCTGGAGGCGGTCGTCCGGGAGGGGGCGGTCAACTTCGCGGTGCCCGGCGGCGAGCAGTTCGTGCCCCGGCTGTTCGCCGAGCTGGGCCGGCCGATCCGCTCGGTGAGCGTGTCCCGGCCGTCGCTGGACGACGTGTTCATGAGCTACACCGGGAGAACGATCCGGGACGCCGAGGGATCGGCGAACGCATGGATGCGGATGGCGTCGCGGGGGCGGACGTGAGCAGCGAGGGACATTGCGCGAGGGTGTGCGCATCGCCGCCTCTTCGCAGGTCAGATAGCAGGGAACTAAACGTGTCGAATTCTCACTCGGCCGAGGCGGAGGGTTGCGACCGCATCGCGATCATGGACTCCGGGACGATCGTCGCGCTCGACACCCCCGAGTCGTTGAAGGCGGGGGTCGGTGAGGACAGGGTGCAGATGCAGACCGACGACGACGAGGCCGCCATCGTCGCGCTGCGCGAGCGGTTCGGGCTGGAGGCGGTGATCCGCGAGGGGACGGTCACCTTCTCGGTCGCCGGCGGGGAGGAGTTCGTCCCCAAGCTCTTCGCCGGGTTGGGCCGGCGCATCCGCTCGGTGAACGTCGCGCGCCCCTCGCTCGACGACGTCTTCATGAACTTCACCGGCAAGACGATCAGGGACGCCGAGGGCGGCGCCAACGACTGGATGCGGATGGCGTTCCGCGGGCGGACATGACGACGCCGACGCCGGACGGCGAGCACCCCTTCCGTCACCGAGCGCGGATCGCGGTCCGCAGAAGGGCATGATCATGACCGGGACGAACGCCGAGGTGGTCCGGGTCCGGGTGCCCGAGCGCAGCTACCGGCACGACCTGCGCGCGGTGAAGATCGTCTTCCATCGGGAGCTGCTGCGCTTCGGGTCCGACCGGATGCGGATCGTGTCCGGCCTGGTGCAGCCGGCCCTCTGGCTGCTGGTGATGGGGACGGGGCTGTCCAGCCTGATGTCCGTCGGCGGCGGCGACGTGGACCTCAAGACGTTCATCTTCCCCGGCGTGTGCGCGATGTCGGTGATGTTCACCGCGATGTTCTCGGCCGCGTCGATCGTGTGGGACCGGGAGTTCGGGTTCCTGCGCGAGATGCTGGTGGCGCCGGTCAGCCGGGGCGCCATCGTGGTCGGCAAGTGCCTGGGCGGGGCGTTCGTGGCCACCGCCCAGGGCCTGGTGATCGTCGCGCTGGCCGGCCTCGCGGGCGTGCCCTACGACCCGGTCCTGCTGCTCACGCTGGTGGGGATGCTGTTCCTGGGGGCGTTCGCGCTCACCGCGTTCGGGGTGGCGCTGGCCGCCCGGATCACCAACATGCAGTCGTTCTTCGCCGTCATGCAGATGGCGATGATGCCGATGCTGTTCCTGTCGGGGGCGCTGTACCCGTTGTCGGGCCTGCCGGCGTGGCTGGGCGTGCTCACCAAGCTCAACCCGCTGACGTACGCCGTGGACCCGATGCGGCAGGCCGTCTTCGACCGCCTCGACCTGTCGCCCGAGCTGGAGCGCACCTTCAACGCCGGGATCACCTGGAACGGCTGGCAGGTGCCGGTCTGGCTGGAGCTGGTCATGGTGGTGGGCATGGGGCTGGGGCTGCTCGGCCTGGCGATCTTGCAGTTCCGTCGGGGCGAATGACCCCGCAGGCGCGAGGCGCCCCCCGGACGGATCCGGGGGGCGCCTCGATCGTGCGGAACGATCAGACCGCGAAGTCCAGCAGGGGCATCGCGTTGCTCGGGTGCCGCAGCTTGGACAGCGACTCCTTCTCCAGTTGCCGGATCCGCTCCCGGGTCAGCCCCAGGTGCTTGCCGATCTCGTCCAGCGTGCGGGGCGTGCCGTCGTAGAGCCCGAACCGCATCGACATGATCATCTCCTCGCGCGGGGAGAGGATGCCCAGCGTGCGGCGCAGTTGGTCGGCCATCAACTGGCGGTCGACCATCTCCGACGCCTCGGGGCTGTCGATGTCCTCGATCAGGTCGCCGATCCGGGTCTCGCCGTCCTCCCCGATGGTGGAGTCCAGGCTGATCGGCTGCCGGCTGGTGCGCATCAGCTCGCGGACCTGCTCGGGGCTCTTGTCCAGCTCGGCGGCCAGCTCCTCGGGCGTGGGCTCACGGCCCAGCCGCTGGTGCATGTCGCGCTCGACGCGGCTGAGCTTGCTCAGCATCTCCAGCACGTGCACCGGGAGCCGGATGGTCCGCGCCGAGTCGGCGAACCCGCGCTGGATCGCCTGCCGGATCCACCACATGGCGTAGGTGGAGAACTTGAAGCCCTTGGTGTAGTCGAACTTCTCGACCGCCCGGATCAGCCCCAGGTTGCCCTCCTGGACGACGTCCAGCAGGGACAGGCCCCGGTCGGAGTACTTCTTGGCGACCGACACCACGAGGCGCAGGTTGGCCTCGAGCATGTGGGACTTGGCCCGCGCGCCGTCGGCGACGACCCACTCCAGCGCCTCCCGCGTCTCGGCGGGCAGGCCGGGCTCGTTCTCCAGCTTGTACTCGGCGTACAGGCCGGCCTCGATGCGCTTGGCCAGCTCCACCTCCTGCTCGGCGGTGAGGAGCTGTCGACGCCCGATGGACTTCAGGTAGGTGTGCACCGAGTCGCCCATGGCGCTGGACACGTCGTCCAGGTCGGCCGCGGACTCGCTGCGCTCGGTCTCGACGGCCTCCATCTGGAACGTGCCGTCGTCGGGAGCGTCCGCGGCCTCCGTCGGCAGATCGTCCCCCGTCTCGGCCGCCTTCCCGGCGGCCTTCGTCTTGCGCGTCCTCGCACGGCCGTTCCCGGGGTCGGCGGCCTCGAAGGTCTCGGCGGTCGGGGTCCCGTCCTCGCCGGCCAGGCTCACGCCGGCCTCGGAGATCTCACGCAGGATCGAGCGTCCCTGCGCCGGGCTGATGCCCGCGGCCTCGAAGGCGGCGCGCACCTCGCCGAGGGAGAGGTGACCCTGGGCACGGCCACGCTCCAGAAGGTCGTCGAGCGGTGCGGTCGTCGCCTTCCGGGGCGGAGTCTGTACGGCGGTTCGCGGCATGAGGACACCCCCCTCCCTTCCCTGTGACATACGTGTTCGACGCATACCTCACCTGTGGGCTGGATGCGTTGTCGGTGGTGGTGGTGCGCTCCTGTGCGCATAAGTCGGAACGTCGCAGAGGGGGGTCGTTGTTCCCGAACGGGACGGATGCCCAGGTCAAACCCCACCTTACTTTGTTAAGGCACCGGGCCGGAGATCATGGGAACCGTCGTGGCCGACGGCGCGGAGTAGGGGTGACTTCCGCGAAGAGAGGACCCCATGAACGGACGTGATACGTGTTGACCGCCCCGGCGGACACCGATCCCGTGGCCTCGCCCGAGCCGCCGGGCCGGATCACCGACGCCGGGCTGGTGGAGGAGTCGTGGGCCGTCCCCGAACGGTTCGCCGCCCTCTTCGACCGGCACAGCGACGAGATCCACCGCTACGCCGCCCGGCGAGTCGGGCCGGAGGCGGCCGAGGACGTCGTCGGCGAGACGTTCCTGACGGCCTTCCGCAAACGCCGCACCTACGACGTCGCGCGTCCCGACGCCCGGCCCTGGCTGTACGGCATCGCGAACCTGGCGGTCCGGCAGCAGCGGCGGGCGGAGGCCCGATGGCTGGAGGCGGGCGCGCGGACCCCGGCCCGCGACACCGCCGAGGCGTTCGACGAGCGCAGCGCCGACCGGGTGACCGCCGAACACCTGCAGCCCCGACTGGCCGAGGTGCTGGCGGGGCTGTCGTCCGCCGACCGCGACCTGCTCCTGCTGGTCGCCTGGGCGGACCTGACCTATGAGGAGGCCGCCCAGGCGCTGGCCGTCCCCATCGGCACGGTCCGGTCCCGCCTGCACCGCATCCGCCACAAGGTGCGCCGCGCGTTCGGCGGCACCGACCCCATGGCGCCCCGTGAGGAGCCCCTGACATGACCCACGACGAGATCGACGTCTTCCGAAAGGCCAGGCCCGACGTGCCCCCCTTCGACCCCGATGCCAAGTCCCGCACCCGCGCGAGCCTGCTGGACGCGGCGGTCGCCGAGGCCGGCCCCGTGAACGCCTCGCCCCGGCGCTCGTGGCGCCGCGCGAAGGCGTCCCTGCGGATCGGCGCGGTCGTCGCCGCGACCGCCACCGTCCTGGCCGGCGTCGCCGTGCTGCGGAACGCCGGCGAGTCCGGCGGCATCGCCGCGCCCCCCACCGTACGGATCTCCTCGCCGGCCGCGGAGAACGACCGGCCGCGCCCCGACCAGTGGTCGTACATCAAGGGCCTCTCCGTCGGCTCGTCCGGGGGGGTGGGCGGGTTCCTGTTCGGCAAGCCCGACAAGCGCATCCCGTTCGAGCGCTGGGTCAGCGTCGACGGCAAACGGACGGCGAGCTACCAGAAGGGCCGCCTGGTGGTGCAGGGCACCGGGTCGGTGGCGGGCATGTCGCCGCCCAGCGGGTATCCGTTCCTGCTGGCGCTGCCGACCGACCCCACCGCTCTGCTCGCCCGCCTCGACCAGGTGATCGACCGGGAGGGCGGGGAGGCCCCGAACGCGGAGGCGAGGGCGAGCCGCGCCTTCACCATCATGGAGATCTGGCTGCGCGAGGTCGCCCTGCCCTCCGATCTGCGCAGGGGGATGTACGAGGCCCTGCGGAGGATCCCCGGCGTCAAGTTCGAGGGCCGGGCCGCCGACGTCGCCGGCCGGCCGGGTGTGACGTTCTACCGCATCGAGGAGGGCTATCTCCGCAGCGAGATCCTGATGAACCCCACCACCCACGAGTACATGGGGTACCGCAGCATCGCCATCCGCGACCACGTCAGCCGGGGCACGGACAGTACGCGGTCCATCAAGAAGGGCCACGTGATGGGCTGGGGCGCGGTCACCCGGGCCGCCATCGTCGACGAGCAGGGCCGGCGCCCCTGACCCCGGCGTCGAGGCGGCGGAGGACGCCGGCGCCGAGACGTACATGGCGGCATTTCAGCAGCCCGCCTCTTACGACACGGCGCGTGCCCTGGCTCTACGGGATCGCCACGAATCTCATGGGCCGCCACCGCCGGGCAGAGGTGAGTCTCGACCGCGTCGTCGGAGCCGGTGGACCCGCCGGCGGGAACGTGCCGTCCTCGACGGCCGGGATCCGGACCGAGTACGTGGACGCGATGCCCCCGGTGGCCCCCGGCATCGTTCCCGGCGGCTGCGAGCGTTGAGGGGCGGCCCGGCCGTCAAGCGCCGGGGGTGCGGGCTTCCCGGAGAGCCTGGCGGTCGGGCTTGCCCGAGGGGAGCAAAGGGATGGCCTCGACCAGGTCCAGCTCACGGGGCGCCGCGTGGGCCGGGAGGGTGTCGCGGACCCAGGCGCGCAGATCGGTGAGGGTGGGCGGGTCGCCGGCGGGGACGATCACCGCGGTGACCCGCTCGCCCCATTCGGGGTCCGGGCGGCCCACGACGGCCACGTCCTTGACCTGGGGGTGGCGGGCCAGGACGGCGGCGACCTCGGTGGCCAGGATCTTCTCGCCGCCGGTGTTGACGACGTCGTCGACCCGCCCGAGCACGCGCAGTCGGTCGTCCTCGACGACGCCGAGATCCCGGGTGAGGAACCAGTCGCCGTCCCGGACGTCGGCGGTCGCCTGCGGCCGGAGCCGGTAGCCGGAGAACAGCACCGGCCCCGCGAGCCGGATCCGTCCGTCGTCGCCGATGTCCGCGCGGACGCCGCCGAGGGGCACACCTTCGTACACGCAGCCGCCGCTGGTCTCGCTCATCCCGTACGTGGTGAAGATCCGCGCGCCGCGTTCGCGGGCCTCGGTGAGCAGGGCGGGGGAGGCGGCGGCGCCGCCGAGCACGATCGTTCCGAGCCGGGCCGGGTCCACGCCCGCGTCCAGCAGCCGTCGCAATTGGGTGGGGACCAGGCCCATGTGCCGTTCGGGGACCGAGGCTACGGCGTCCACGTCGAACTTCGGCTGGATCACCGGCTCGGTTCCGGCGAGCAGCGAGCGCACCAGTACCTGGATCCCGCCGATGTGGCTGGTGGGCAGGCAGCACAGCCAGCCGTCGCCGGGCGCGGCCCCGATGCGGTCGAGGGTCGCGGCGGCCGAGTGCCGTAGCGCCGCCGCCGACAGCTCCACCATCTTGGGGGCGCCGGTGGACCCGGACGTGGCGATCAGCACGGCGGTGCCGGGATCGGTCGGGATCCCCGTCACGGGAACGCGGGCGCTGCGCGGCCGGTGCGGGACGACGCCGTCGGCGGTCTCCACGGCGGCTGGGGCGAGCGCGTCCACCATCGCGTCCAGGGCGGGGCGCGGCAGGTCGGGGGAGAGGGGGCAGATCGCGGGTCCGTCGCCGTCCAACGCGGCCGCCAGCGCCCGGAACAGCCGGGGGCCGGGCGGCAGGACGAGGGCGTGCACCGGACGGTCCATGGTCGGCCCAGCTTAGACGACCCCGCTGAACGCGTTCGAAACCGAGGGGCGGTTGAATGGACGCGGCCGGCCCGCGCGGTGCCGGGGGATGAGAGGGAATTCATGGTCTCAGAGCTGTTCGACCCGGACGCGTGGAAGGAAGTCGAGGGCTTCGACTTCACCGACATCACCTATCACCGGGCGGTCGACCAGGGCACCGTCCGCATCGCCTTCTCCCGGCCCGAGGTGCGCAACGCGTTCCGCCCCCACACCGTCGACGAGCTCTACCGCGCCCTCGACCACGCCCGCATGTCGAGCGACGTCGGATGCGTGCTGCTGACCGGGAACGGACCCTCGCCCAAGGACGGCGGCTGGGCGTTCTGCTCCGGCGGCGACCAGCGGATCCGGGGCCGGGACGGCTACCGGTACGCCGACGGCGAGACGAGCGAGTCCATCGACCCGGCCCGCTCGGGGCGGCTGCACATCCTGGAGGTGCAGCGGCTCATCCGCTTCATGCCCAAGGTCGTCGTCTGCGTGGTGCCCGGCTGGGCGGCGGGCGGCGGGCACAGCCTGCACGTGGTGGCCGATCTCACCCTCGCGAGCCGCGAGCACGCCCGCTTCAAGCAGACCGACGCCGACGTGGCCAGCTTCGACGGCGGGTTCGGGTCGGCGTACCTGGCCCGCCAGGTGGGCCAGAAGTTCGCCCGGGAGATCTTCTTCCTCGGCGACGAGTACGACGCCGAGGCCGCCCACCGGATGGGCATGGTCAACGCCGTCGTCCCGCACGCGGAACTGGAGCGCACCGCACTGGAGTGGGCCCGTAAGATCAACGGCAAGAGCCCGACGGCGCAGCGGATGCTGAAGTTCTCCTTCAACCTCATCGACGACGGGCTGGTCGGTCAGCAGGTGTTCGCCGGTGAGGCCACCCGGCTGGCCTACATGACCGACGAGGCGGCCGAGGGCCGCGACTCGTTCCTGGAGAAGCGCGACCCCGACTGGTCGCGTTACCCCTGGTATTACTAGGTCGGTACGGGTCGTTAACGGGCGGAAGGGGCCGAACGGGTGCGGGTCTACTCCATCCCGATGCGGACGCGGTTTCGCGGCATCACGCGCCGGGAGGGCGTGCTCATCCACGGCCCCGCCGGGTGGGGGGAGTTCTCCCCGTTCGCCGAGTACGGCCCCCGCGAGTGCGCCCGGTGGCTGGCGGCGGCGCGGGAGGCCGCGTTCGACGGATGGCCGGAGCCGCTGCGCGACGCGATCCCGGTGAACGCGACGATCCCCGCCGTCGATCCGGAGCGCGCGGCCGAGATGACGCGCGCGTCCGGGTGCCGCACGGCGAAGGTGAAGGTCGCCGAACGGGGCATCGAGCCCGACCGGTCCGACACCGAGGACGTGGCCCGGGTCGAGGCGGTGCGCGAGGCGATCGGCCCGGACGGCCGCGTCCGCGTCGACGTCAACGGCGCCTGGGACGTCGACCGCGCCGTCCGGATGATCAAGCGCCTGGACCGGTACGACCTGGAGTACGTCGAGCAGCCCTGCGCCACTCTGGAGGAGTTGGCGCAGGTCCGGCGACGGGTGGACGTGCCGGTGGCGGCCGACGAGTCCATCCGCCGCGCCGAGGACCCCCTGAAGGTGCGGGCCGCCGAGGCCGCCGACATCGCCGTCCTGAAGGTGCAGCCGCTCGGCGGGGTCCGGGCGGCGCTGCGGGTGGCCGAGCAGGCCGGGTTGCCCGTGGTGGTGTCCAGCGCCGTGGAGACGTCGGTGGGCCTGGCGGCGGGCCTGGCGCTGGCGGCGGCGCTGCCGGAGCTGCCGTACGCGTGCGGGTTGGCCACGCTGGCCCTGCTGGAGGGCGACGTCACCGCCGATCCGCTGGTGCCGATCGACGGGGCGATCCCGGTGCGGCGACCCGAGCCCGACCCCGGTCTCATGGCCGCCTACGCGGTGGACGACCGGGGGTGGCGTCGCCGGGTCGCCGACGCCCGGGCCCTGATGGACGCGCCGCAGGTGATCGGAGACGTGCGATGAACCCCGCGACCGCGCTGGCCACGGTGCTGGTCGACGAGCTGCTCCGCTGCGGCATGACCGACGTGGTGCTGGCCCCCGGGTCGCGTTCGGCGCCGCTGGCGCTGGCCCTGCACGCCGTCGCGAAGGTGGGTCGGCTGCGGCTGCACGTCCGCGTCGACGAACGGTCCGCGTCGTTCCTGGCGTTGGGGCTGGCCAAGCGGTCGGGCCGGCCGGTGGCGCTGGTCTGCACGTCCGGGACGGCGGCGGCCAACTTCCATCCGGCGGTGATCGAGGCCCACCAGTCCGGGGTCCCGCTGCTGGTGCTGACCGCCGACCGGCCGCCGGAGCTGCGCGACACGGGCGCCAACCAGACCATCGACCAGATGCGGCTGTACGGCACGGCGGTCCGCTGGAGCTGCGAGATCGGGGTGCCGGAGGACCGGCCGGGCATGGTGGCCTACTGGCGGTCGCTGGTGAGCCGGGCGTGGGGGCTGGCCCTGGCGCCCTCGCCGGGTCCGGTGCATCTCAACGCGGCGTTCCGGGAGCCGCTGATCCCCGACGGCGACGAGTCGTGGTGCGAGCCGCTCGACGGCGACGCGACCGGCGCGTGGACCCGCGTGCGCGCGGCGACCCCGGGCTCGGTGCTGCACGTGCCGCCGACGCGGCGCGGCGTCCTGATCGTGGGGGACGGGGCGGCCAACGTGAAGCGGTACGTGGCGGCGGCGTCCATGGCGGGCTGGCCGGTGCTCGCCGAGCCCAGCGGCAACGCCCGCTACGGCGACCACGCCCTCTCGTCCCATCACTTCCTGCTGGGCACTCCGGAGTTCGTCGAACGGCACCGGCCCGAGGTGGTCGTGACGCTCGGCAAGCCGGGGCTGTCACGGCCGCTGATGGGGCTGCTGCGGCGTGCCGAGGAGCACATCGTGGTGGGCCCGGACCTGACGCGCTGGCCCGATCCGGTCCGCTCGGCGACCCAGGTCGCGCAGGACGTGGAGATCCCGGTGGTGTCCGGAGACGACGGCTGGCTGCGGTCGTGGCGGACGGCGGACCTGGCGGCCACCCGGGCGGTGGACGCGGTGCTGGACGCCGACGACGAGGTGACCGAGCCCCGGCTGGCCCGCGACCTGGTCGCGTCGATGCCGGGCGGGTCGCTGCTGTTCTGCGCCGCGAGCATGCCCATCCGGGACCTGGACCAGACGATGCGGCCCCGGCGCGGCATCCGGATCCTGGCCAACCGGGGGGCCAGCGGCATCGACGGGCTGGTCTCCACCGCGATGGGCGCGGCGCTGGCGCACAGCGGCCGGTCGTACGCGCTGCTGGGCGACCTGTCGTTCCTGCACGATCAGAACGGGTTGATCCTGGGCCCGGAGGAGCCCCGGCCCGACCTGGCGATCGTGGTGGTCAACAACCGGGGCGGCGGGATCTTCTCGCTGCTGCCGCAGGCCGCGCTGGAGGATCCGTTCGAGCGCGTCTTCGGGACCCCGCACGACGTCGACCTGGCCTATGTGGCGGGGGCGCACCGGCTGCCGTACACGCTGCTGGAGTCGGCGGCGGACCTGCCGAAGGCCATCTCGGGGCAGGGGCTGCGGATCGTGGAGGCGCGCACCGAGCGGGAGGGCAACGCCGCGCTGCACGCCCGGATGCGCCGCGCCGCCCAAGAGGCGGTCCGCGCGGTCCTCGGCGTGCAGGACCGCCGTACCTGATCTACAACGTAAAGGCCGCCCGCCGGGCGCGGATCCGCGTCGCTCAGCCGGCGCCGAGCAGTCTGGTCCGCAGGGCCTCGGTGTCGGCGTCGGTCCAGCCGTGGGCGCCCAGCCAGCCGAGCGACCCGTCGAACCGCTCGTCCAGCGCGGCCAGGAACTTCTCCATGATCGACGCCTCGGGGCGGTGGCTGTCGGCGGGCCGGGAGTCCAGGTCGGCGGCGTAGGTCTCACTGGCCCGCAGCCGCGCGAGCACGGCCTCCAGCCGTTCGCCGGTCTGGGCGTAGTCGGCGACGATCTCCTCGCGGCGCACCCCGACGACGTCCAGCGCCAGCGCGCACACCACGCCGGTGCGGTCCTTGCCCGCCGCGCAGTGCACCAGCGCGGCGCCGCCCGTACGGGCCATGACGCGCAGCGCGGAGACGATCGAGTCGGGACGGTCGGCGAGGTAGCCCAGGTAGTGGCCGACGGAACGGTCGAGCTCGGGCCCGTGGTCCTCCCGGGACGTCCAGGGCAGCGCGTTGTCGACGTCGACCCGGTCGCCCTCGTCGGGGAGGTCGGCGGCGACGTCGGTGTGCAGGCCGCCCTCGGCGAACAGGGACAGGTGGTGCAGGGTCACCGCCAGCACGCGGGTCAGCGGCCCAGGGCCCTCCAGGCGCACCTCGGCCGCGCTGCGCAGGTCGATGACGTCGGTGACATGGAATTGACCCAGCAGGATCCGCTGGTCGGCGTGGGTCAGCGCCTGCAGGTTGTCGGACCGCAACACTCTGCCGAACCGTGTGGTCCGCCCGTCGACCGTGGCCAGCCCGCCGAGATCGCGAACATTGACCGCCCCGTCCAGCTCCACCCATCGTGTCTGCTCGCTCATCGCCCTACACCCTATATGCCGGATGTGTACCGATCCTCGTGCAGGGTCGGACGCCGGGTGCCGCCGCTGGTCGCCGGCGGGTATGGCGGTGCCGTCTCGGGCCCCGCGTGGTCGGCCGGACCGGTGTGGTCGCGGTCGTGCGTCAGCGTCGACGGCCGGGAGTGTCGGTGCGTTCGGCGGTGACATCGGTGATGAACGACGCCATCAGCGCGGCGCACTCGGGTGCGTGGGTTTCCAGGAGGAGGTGGCCGGCGTCGTAGATGTGCATCTCCAGCCGGTCGAGGGCTCGTGTGTAGGCCATGATCTCGTGCAGGTCGAAGAACGGATCGTGGCGGCCCCAGAGCAGCAGGCCGGGGGGCTGGTGCGTTCGGTGGTAGTCGGCCAGCTCTTCGAAGCGTGCGACGTGGGCGGCGTAGTCGCGGAACAACCGGAACTGGGCCTCGATGTTGCCCGGCCGTGACATCCGTTCCCAATCCAGGTGCCACGCCTCGGGCGGGTGGAGGCCGCGCACCCGTTCCGGCAGCCCGCCCAGGTATTGGTAGCGCGTTCCCTCGAAGTTCAGCCATGCGGGCAGCCGCGCGCGGTTGGCCTCCGAGGGATCGGCCCAGAACGCCCGTGCGTCGTCCCACTGGTCGCCCAGGCCGTCCTCGTGGGCGTTGCCGTTCTGCACGATGAGCCCGAGGACGCGCTCGGGACGCCGGGTGGCGAGGTGGTAGCCGACCGGTGCGCCGAAGTCGTGCAGGTAGATGAAGCACTCGTCGACGCCGATCCGTTCGAGGAACGCCTCGATGGTGTCGGCCAGGCCGGCGAAGGTGTACTCGTACTCCTCGACGCTCGGCGCGGAGGAGAAGCCGAAGCCGGGCAGGTCGGGGGCGATGACCCGGCTCACCTCGGCCAGCGGCGAGAGCACGTTGCGGAAGGTGTGTGACGAGCTGGGGAAGCCGTGCAGCAGCAGCACGCAGGGTCTGTCCGCCATGCCCGCCTCCCGGTAGAAGATCTCGACTCCGTCCACGTCGAGGGTGCGGTGGCGTGGCTTGTCGGTCACCTGCATCGGTACGGTCTCCTCGGTCGGTCTGCGTCGCGCCGCGCCCGGCGGCGACGATCGGCCGCGTACCCACGCCGTGTGCCCGGTCTCGGCGCAAGAACGCGCACATGCGCCGCGCAGATCGCCCTGGGTCGGGCGGTGGGCCTACTGAGCCGGCGGCTCGGCGAGCGACAGACCGTTGCCGTCCGGGTCCAGCACCTCGACGTGGCGGACGCCGTTGTCATAGGTCTCCACCGGCCCATGGTCGATGCCGTGGGCGGCGAGGCGGGCCAGGATGTCGTCGAGGTCGCTCACACCGAGCGTGATCATGGCCATGCCCACCCGCTCGGCCCGTACCTCGCTGTCGTCGACGACGACCCATGCGTTCTCGCCGACCTGCCACAGGTGCTCTTCACCGATGACCTCGTCCGCGGCACGCCCGAAGAACGCGGCGAACCACTTCAGCGCCTGGGTCCGGTCGCTCACCGACATCACGCTGTACAGGTCCATGCAGATCTCTCCCTCGGTCGTTTCGGAAGGTGGTCCGCTCTCGGGACCGAATCTCATCGCAGGAGGCCGGTACGGGTGTGGCCCGAAACACCCGGTCGCCCTGAGGCCGATCGCGAGCACAGGGAACGGCATCACCGCGGGTCAGGCCGGTTGGACTCTCCGCCAGCGCTGCCGGAGCCCAGGGGAGAGCGGGGGAGCCGCTTCGTGCAGAGCCCGCCGGGGGAGGGGCGTGAGTCCTTCGGACCTGGCATAGGGCAGGGGAGCCCACAGGCGCCGTCGCGACGGCCGGGGCGGGCCGGGGAGGAGGGCCCGATCGTCCATGGACGCCTGGCTCAGGGGACGCCGGTAGTGAGACGCCTTAATGATCTACAATGTAAAGGCCGCCGGCGTTGGCCCCCTCCTCACAGATCAACCACCGAACAAGCCTCAGCCGAGCGAAGAGCCGCCTCGATGATCTCGATGCCGTGGACGGCGTCCATGAAGTCCACGGGCGGGGGAGCCTCACCGCGCAGAGCCCGCGCGGTCGCCAGGTAGAAGTCCTGGTAGGCCCCGGGGCTCGTGGGCACCGTACGGGTGTCGCCCGGTGTGCCGAGTCGACCGTACGACTCCGGCGGGGCCTGTCCCCACCCGTCGTCGAGCGGTGTGCGACCGGCGCGCAGGGCGTCCTCCTGTCCGTCCAGCCCGTACGTCACGTAGGAGGCGCGGCTGCCGAGGGCGCGGAAGCGGGGGCCGAGGTCGGCGGCGGTGGCGCTCATCCAGAGGTGGGTGCGGACGCCGCCGGCGTGCTCGAGGGCGACGAAGGCGTCGTCGTGGGTCTGGGCGTCGGGGCGGCGGATGTCGAGTTCGGCGTAGACGCGGTCGGGGCGTCCGAAGAGGACGAGGGCCTGGTCGATGAGGTGGGGTCCGAGGTCGTACAGGATGCTGCCGGCGTCCCGGGGGTCGGCGCTCTCCTTCCAGCCGGGTTTGATCGTGGGCCGCCAACGTTCGAAGCGGGATTCCAGGCGCTGGACGTCGCCGAGGTCGCCGTCGTGGACGAGCCGTCGCAGGGTGCGGAAGTCGCCGTCCCAGCGGCGGTTGTGGAACGGGATGGCGGCGAGTCCGCGTGCGTCGGCGAGTGCGGCCAGGTCGTGGGCCTGGGCGGCGGTGACGGCGACGGGTTTGTCGATGACGACGGGGAGTCCGGCGTGCAGGGCCTCCCGGGCGAGGGGGACGTGTCGTCGGTTGGGTGCGGTGATGACGACGAGGTCGTAGGAGGCGGCGGTGTCCCAGAGTCGTGCGGTGGTGTCGAGGATCCGTGTGTCGGGGTGGCGGTCGTGGACGGCTTGTCGTCGTTGCGGGTTGCCGGTGACGACGGCGGACAGGGTGAGGTCGGGGACGGAGTCGATGAGCGGGGCGTGGAAGACCGCGCCTCCGGTTCCGTAGCCGATGAGTGCGACGCGTAGTGCCATGGGCTGTTCCTTGCCGGTCTGCGGCGTGGGATGCCCGGTGGAGCGGGTCGGTGGTCAGCCTTGGAACGCGTCCTGCATGGCGCGGAACTTGGCCTGGGCTTCGGCGAGTTCGGCGGCGGGGTCGGAGTCGGCGACGATGCCGCAGCCGGCGAAGAGGCGGGCGCGGGTGGGGTCGGCCTTGTCGAGTTCGGCGCAGCGGAGGGCGATGCCCCATTCGCCGTCGCCGCGGGCGTCGATCCAGCCGACGGGGCCGGCGTAGCGGCCGCGGTCCATGGCCTCGAGTTCGCGGATGAGGTCGAGGGCGGGGCCGGTGGGGGTGCCGCAGACGGCGGGGGTGGGGTGGAGGGCGGCGAGGACGTCGAGGACGGAGCGTTCCCGGTCGAGGGTGCCGTGGACGGGGGAGGCGAGGTGGATGACGTTGGGGAGGGTGAGGATCTCGGGGTGGTCGGGGATGCGGAGGTCGGCGCAGAGGGGGGTGAGGGCGTCGCGGACCATGTCGGCGGCGTAGGCGTGTTCTTCGCGGTCCTTGGGGGAGTGGTAGAGGCGCTGGGCGCGGGTGTGGTCGTCGGTGGGGGTGGCGCCGCGGGGGGTGGTGCCGGCGAGGACGAGGGAGTCGATGTGGTCGTCGGTGCGGCGGATGAGGAGTTCGGGGGTGGCTCCGATGAGGCCGTCGACGGCGAAGGTGAAGCAGCCGGGGTAGCGGGTGGCGAGGCGGTCGAGGAGGACTCGGGCGTCGATGGGTTCGGCGGCTTGGACGTTGAGGTCGCGGGCGAGGACGGTTTTGCCGAGGCGTCCGTGGCGGATGCGTTCGACGGCGTGGGCGACGGCTTGTTGCCAGGCGGGGGCGGTGAGGGTGCCGTCGCTCCATTGGAGGTGGGTGGGGGGTGTGGGGGGGTGTGCGAGGGCGAGGGGGTCGGCGGTGTGGTGGCGGGGGCCGATGGTGGTGAGCCAGGCTTGTCCGTCGCGGCGGCCGAGGATGCGGCGGGGGACGATGAGGACGGAATCGTCGGAGGCGGGGTCGAAGGCGAAGCTGCCGAAGGCGACGGGGCCGGTGCCGGGGAGGGCGAGGGGGTCGTCGATGTCGGTTTCGGCGAAGAGTTCGCGGAGGTGGTGGTCGGCGCGGGTGAAGCGGTCGGGGCCTGCGGGGATGGTGATGCGGGCGGCTTCGCCCCAGGCGACGATGCCTTGGCCGTGGTGGATCCAGGCGAGGGCTTGGGGGTGGGGTAGGCGTGCGGGCAGGTCGCCGGGGTCGGGGACCGGGACGGTTCGGACGGTCAGTGGGTCCGGGGTGTGCGCCGCGAGCTTCACGGGGTCCACTCTACGGGAGAGTTGAACCCGTTCAAAAGGTGGGGGCGTGGGTGGTGCGGGTCACGGTGTGCGTCGGGCGAGGTAGACGAGGTCGGGTTCGCCGTGGGCGGCGGGGACGGGGTGGGCGGTGATGTCGGTGAAGCGGCTGCGGAGGCGTCGTTCGAAGGCGGGGGAGGCGGCGGCGCTCCAGACGGCGAGGATGCCGTGGGGGTTGAGGCGGGTGGCGAGGAGGTCGAGGCCGTCGGTGTCGTAGAGGTCGGCGTTGTCGTCGGTGACGGTCCAGTCGGGGCCGTTGTCGATGTCGAGGCAGAGGGCGTCGAAGGTGCGGGTGGTGGTGCGGAGCCAGGTGGTGAGGTCGGCGTTCTCGAGGTGGACGCGGGGGTCGTCGAGGGCGCCGTGGGTGTGGGGGCGCAGGTGGGTGGTGTGCCAGGCGATGACGGCGGGTTCGCGTTCGATGACGGTGATGGTGGCGGTGTGGGGGTGGTGGGTGGCGGCGGTGAGGGAGAAGCCGACGCCGAGGCCGCCGATGAGGATGTCGGCGGGTGGGGTGAGGCGGTCGAGGGCGGCGGTGACGAGGAGGCGTTCGGAGGTGCCGTCGCGGGTGTCCATGAGGAAGACGCCGTTGCTGATGATCTCGTGGTGGGGGCCGCTGCGGCGGAGGACGATCTCGCCGGCGATGCCGGGGGCGCGTTCCAGGGTGACCGGGGTCTGGTCGGTGGAGGCGGTGGGGTCGTAGGGGTGGTGGGCGTTCATCGAGGTCAGCCTAGCGGAGGGGTCGGATCTTGCGTGGGTGTCGGGGGGTTCGCGCGGGTGCTGGAACGGGTGGGGGTCAGCCGAGGAGGCTGAGTTGTTGTGGGCCGGGTGGTGGGGGTGCGGGGGTGGGTCCTCGGTGGCGTGGGTGGGGGTCGATGCCGTGTCGGCGGGCCAGGTCGCGGACTTGGCGGGTGATGCGTTCTTGGTAGGCCTTGGGTGCGTAGGCGCCGCGGGCGTACAGGCGTTGGTAGGGGGCGATGAGTTCGGGGTGGTGGCGTTGGAGCCAGGCGAGGTACCACTCGCGGGCGCCGGGGCGCAGGTGCAGGACGATGGCGGTGATGGAGGTGGCGCCGGCGTCGGCGGCTTGGCGGACGGTGTCGGCGAGGTGGCGGGGGGAGTCGGTGAGGTAGGGGAGGACGGGGCCCATGAGGACGGCGCAGGGGATGCCGGCGTCGTTGAGGGTGGCGCAGACGTGGAGGCGGGTGCGGGGGCTGGGGGTGCCGGGTTCGGCGAGGCGCCAGAGGTCGGGGTCGGTGGATCCGATGGAGACGGCGGTGGTGACGGTGGTGCGTTCGGCGGCTTGGAGGAGGAGGGGGAGGTCGCGGAGGATGAGGGAGCCCTTGGTGAGGATGGAGAAGGGGTTGGCGGTGTCGGTGAGGGCGCGGAGGATGCCGGGCATGAGCCGGTAGCGGCCTTCGGCGCGTTGGTAGCAGTCGACGTTGGTGCCCAGGGCGATGGGGTCGCCGCGCCAGGTGGGGGCGGTGAGTTCGCGGTGGGCGAGTTCGGGGGCGTTGACCTTGACGATGACGCGGTTGTCGAAGTCGGCTCCGGCGTCGAGGTCGAGGTAGGTGTGGGTGTTGCGGGCGAAGCAGTAGACGCAGGCGTGGGAGCAGCCGCGGTAGGGGTTGATGGTGCGGGTGAAGGGGACGCGGGAGGCGGCGGGGACCTTGTTGATGAGGGTGCGGGCGTGGATCTCGTAGAAGGTCATGCCGGCGAAGGCGGGGGTGTCGAAGGTGCGGGTGACGGCGCCGCGTTGGATGAGGGGTACGGGCCCGGGCGTGGTGTCGGTGGCGGTGTCGGGTTCGCCGGTGAGGCGGAGGTGGTCCCATCGCATGTCAAAGCCCCCTTTTCGAACGCCTGAACGATAGAACACGCGTTCGAGTTTGGCAAAATTCGGGGCCGTCGACCTCCTGGGGGCGGGTGGGGGAGGGTCGGTGGGCGTGTTCCGGCCGTAGCACGCGCGGGTCTGAGTAACAATCGATGGCTATGGCATGGCTATCGGGGAACAAAGGACGCGCAAAGGTCATATCGGCCGTGGTGGCGTCGGGTCTGCTCGCCGGATGCACCTCCGCCGCCGGCGGGGACGGCCGTCGCGCCGACGCTCCCGTCGCGGGCGGCGTCGCCGAGTGCACGAAGGCCGAGGCCCCCGGAGACTCCCGGGACCGGCAGACGCGGGCGATGTGGATCGCGACCGTCGCCGGCATCGACTGGCCGGGGGATCCCGGCCACTCCGTCGCCCGTAAGAAGTCCGACTACCGCAAGATGCTCGACCGGGCCAAGGCGCTCGGCGTCAACGCCGTGTTCGTGCAGGTCCGTCCGTCGGCGGACGCGTTCTACAAGTCCCCGTACGAGCCGTGGTCGCGGTGGATCTCCGGCCGGCAGGGCCGGGACCCGGGGTTCGACGTGCTGGACTTCTTCGTCAAGGAGGCCCACGCGCGGGACCTGGAGTTCCACGCGTGGTTCAACCCCTACCGGGTCGGTCGCGGCACCGACCGCACCCAACTGCACCCCGACAACCCGGCCCGCCGGAACCCGTCGTGGGTGCGGGCCTACGGCGACGGCCTGTGGTACGACCCGGGGATCCCGCAGGTGCGCGAGCTGACCACCAAGGTGGTCATGGACGTCGTGCGCCGGTACGACATCGACGCGGTGCACTTCGACGACTACTTCTACCCGTACCCGGAGTCGGGGGACTTCCCCGACGGGGCCACGTACAAGCGGTACGGCGGCGGCAAGAGCAAGGGCGACTGGCGGCGCGGCAACGTCGACACCCTGGTGAAGGGCCTGTCGGAGCAGATCCATCGGGCCAAGCCGTGGGTGCGGTTCGGGATCAGCCCGTTCGGGGTGTGGCGCAACAAGCGCACGGACCCGGCGGGGTCGGCCACGGCCGCGCTGCAGAGCTACGACGACATCTACGCCGACACCCGCAAGTGGGTCAAGGAGGGGTGGGTCGACTACGTCACCCCGCAGTTGTACTGGGAGATCGGGCACCGTACCGCCGACTACCGGCCGCTGGTCGAGTGGTGGGCGCGGCTGGTCAAGGGCACCGGGGTGGAGTTGACCATCGGGCAGGCGTCCTACCGTGCGGGGGAGGCGGGCGCGTGGCGCGACCCCGCCGAGCTGTCGCGGCACCTGACGTTGAACGAGCGGTTCCCGGAGATCCGCGGTGACGTGTACTTCAGCGCCAAGGACCTGATCGGCGACCGGGGCGGGTCCACCTCCCGGCTGCGCAGGGACCACTACGCGACGGCGGCGATCCCGCCGCCCGTCGACGGCGGCAGGCGACCCGCCCCCGCCGGGAAGGTCACCGCGTCCGCCGACGCCGGGGGCGTCCGGGTCCGCTGGCACCTGTCCCCGTCGGAGCGGGCCACCTCGTACGCGGTGTACCGGGTCGACGGCAAGGCCGAGCGGTGCGCGCCGGTCCCGACCGATCGGCTGTTGGTGACCACGCGCGGCGCGGGGATCGTGGACCCGACCGCCGCGGCCGGCAAAACGTACACCTACTACGTCACGGCCCTGGACCGGCTGCATCACGAGAGCGCCCCGGCGCGGGGCGCGACGGTGACGGCAGCCCGCGGCTAATGATCTTGAAGCCGGGGGAGATAGAAGTCACCCGCCCCCACCCCCGGAGGTTCGCATGGCGCTGTCGATGGAGGAGCAGCGGATTCTCGCCGAGATCGAGACCCGCCTGGCACAGGACGACCCCGGGCTGGCCGGGCGGCTGTCCGGAATGACCCGGGCGCGGCGCCGCCGCCGGGTCCGGCGGGGCGCGACCGCCGTGGCGGCCGTCGTGCTCCTGGTGCTGGTCGTCATGGCTGTGACGTAGGCGGTGACGCGGCGCGCCGCGGGCCCCCGGCGGCGGGGGCCCGGACGACGGAGGGCCCCGGCGGGATCGCTCTCGCCGGGGCCCTGCACGTCGGGGCCGGTGTGATGGTCGCCTCACGGCGAAAGGCACAACGCGGCTCCGGCCGGGCCCTTGCGGGCCCGCGGTATTCCGCGAAGGCGACTGGTGCGGCCCGGGGGACACATGCCACACCGGCACCATCCACCATAACCGCATCCCCGCCGCGCCCATTCCCGCGGCCCGACGCGACCCGGAGCGCGGCCGGGCCGTCCCGGGGTACGCGGCCGGTGGTCCGCGGCGGGACCTGACCGGCGGGTGACGCTGTTGTAGAGCGCGGGTGCGGCCGGGCGACGGCGGCGCACCCGATCGGGCGGCGGAGCGTCCCCTTTGTCGACGGGAAAACCGGGCCCGGCGGCCGAACGGGGACGGCGGGCCGGCGTCGCGGGGACGGAACGCCGATCTTCCCCCGCGGCCACATCTGGTCCGGGGCCCCCATCGCCCGGCCCCCACCGGGAACAAGCCCGGAGGGGGACCGCCGAGACGAGGAGTGCGGATTGGGAACCAAGCGGCTCGGGGCCGACGGGCGGACCCCGCACGGCGCGTGGGCCGGCGCGGCGGCCACCGGGCAGACCCCGACACACCCCACGACGCACCCCACGGGACAGTGGACCGGGCACGCCGCGGGCCCCGGCGCCGCCCCTCCCACCGGGCCCACCGGGCCTGGTGGACCGGTCGGCGGCCCCGGGGGCCCGGTCGGTGCGCCCGAGGGCGTGCGCGAGGTGTCGTGGGAGCTGCCCGGCGAGGTCGGGTCCGCCGCCCGCGCCCGTGCCCTCACCCGCCGTGCGCTGTTCCTGTGGAGGGCCGAGGCCCCCGCCGACGTCGATGACGTCGTCCTGATGGTCGACGAACTGGTCGCCAACGCCATCATCCACGGCGGCGGCCGCGTCCTGCTGCGCCTGCGCCTCGACGGCTCCGCGTTGACCTGCGAGGTCGCCGACGACAGCCCCCTGATCCCCCGCCGGGCACGGCGCGACGCGGGGCCCGGCGACTGGGCGGAGACCGGCCGCGGGCTCCTGCTCGTCGCCGCCCTCGCCGACGACCACGGCACCCGCCCCCACGGCCGCGGCAAGGCGGTCTGGTTCACCCGCCCGCTGTCACGCGCCGGCCCACCCCCCACCGCCGACACCCTCCCACCACGCACCGGCGAGCCCCACGCAGCCCGCTGAAAACGACCGCTCCCCGCCCGTCGAGAGCACCGCGCCGCGTCGGCGACGCGGCCCGGCCCCGCTCACCGCACCCGGTCCACGGCCCGCCGACACGGCCGCCCGGGTCGGGGCGGGTCACCAGTCGCGGGCGGCGACGAGTGCCTCCAGGTCGGCCTCGGGGAACCCGTAGGTCGACGCCACGAACCAGAAGTCCTCGGAGATCACCTCGCGGGCGAAGGTCTCGATCTCGCTGCCGGCGGCCCACAGCTCCTCGTCCAGGGCGTTGAACGCCTCCGTCGCCACGCGGGTGAGCGCGTACAGCGTCTCCAGGTCCGGCGGTCGTTCGGTCTCGATCCGTTCGCACAGGGTCAGCAGGATCGCCTTTCCCTTGGCCACGAGGTGATCGGGGTAGTAGGCGTCCCCGTCCAGGGCCTTGAGGAAGGCGTGGTCGGTCACTCGCGCGTCGGTCGGCGCCATGGTCGTCTCCCGTTCTCGTCGTCGATCGGTGATCCCATGCCGCGCCGGCCCGCCGACGGAGACCGACGGAACCGGCCCGGTCGGGCCTCATCGGTGCAGGGGGCAGTCGGTGACCTGCGCCGAGGGTCGTGCGTCGCGGGCGTGGGGGCCGCCGGGCAGGCGGTCGAGGTGCCACTCGATGTGCGCCAGCGGGCCGCCCCGGCCGGCGAGCAGGTCCGCGAGGGGGCGCGTCGCCGGTGCCGCCGCGGGGTCGGGCAGGGCGCCCCGCCACAGGGCGGCGTCGCAGCGGCCCGCCCACCGGGACGCCGCGTGCAGGATCATGTGCAGGTCGCGGGCGATCTCGGCGAGCGAACGGGGCGCCATCGCGTCCTGGATCATCCGCTCCCGCGCCGGGAACGGCACGTCGTCGTCGAAGGCGTCGGGGAACGGCGGGCGGTCGCCGTCGAACTCCAGGTCCGCGCCGGTGGCGACGGCGCGGACGGCGGCGACCTGCCAGCGGGTCCACTCCGCCAGATGGCCGAGCACGGCGCGGGCGGCGGCCGTGCCCTCGCCGCCGGACCGCAGCGCGGCGAGCAGGTCCGTCAGCCGCCCCGACACCTCGCGCAGCCGGCCCAGCGTCCACGCGCGGCCCGCCGCGGCCGTCCCGCCCCGGCGCGTCCCGGCGGGGGCGGGTTCGTCGGCGGGGCGTCGGGGGAGCGGCACCCGCAGCAGCGCCGGCAACTCGTGCGGCTCCCGCGGCGCCGCCGTCCGGCCGGTCAGGTACGCCGCGCCCACCCGGTCGACGCGGAACAGGCGGGGGCCCTCGCGCGTCCGGCACCAGCCCATCAGGTATTCGCCGTACGGGGCGGTGACCAGGCCGTGCGCCTCCACGTCCCGGCGGGTGCGGGCGCCGGACGCGCCCGTGTAGTCCAGCCGCACCACCCGGCGGCCGCGGACCGCCTCGGTGAGGGTGTCGCGGACGGGCGCGACCAGCGACGACGCCTCCGTCGACACCGAGGGGGCCGTCGGCGTCCGCACCGAGTACCCGCGGCCCCGTTCGACCAGCAGCGGCAGGCCGGCCCGCGCGAGCATCCCCAGATCGCGGCGGACCGTGGACTGGCTGACGGCCAGGCGCCGCGCCAGCTCCGCCGCCGGGACCGGCGCGGGCGACGCGCCGCGCAGCTCCGCCACCAGGGCCAGCAGCCGGTCCGCGCGCGTCATGCCCCCATGGTGACAAATCCCGGCGACAAAACCCCGCGACGCGCGCGGGATCGGGCGTTTCGGTCAGTGCGGGGACAGCTCCGCGGTCAGCCCCTGGAAGTCCGCGCCGGTCAGGGTGAGCGCCGCCGCGCTCCCGATCGCCTGCGTCTCGGCGGCCCGGCCCAGGTTGCGGGTGCAGGCCCGGTCCAGGTACGCCTCGATGAGCCGGGCGTTGGTCAGCCGGCCCCGGCCCCGCAGCGTCCCGATGTCGCGGCCGACGACGTCCCAGGCGTCGACGTCCAGCCGCAGCCGTCGTTCCTCGGCCAGCAGCGCCAGCAGCGCCGTCCGCGTGGCGGTGTCGGTCAGGTCCGGCATCCGCACCGCCCGCATGTCGGTGATCACCTCGGGGGCGGCGGCCGACAGCGCCGCGAACCGGGACGGTTCGCAGGTGGCCAGCAGCGCGGTGTCGCTGACACCCTCGGCGCGCGCCCGGTACAGGACCGTGGCGAACGCGGCGCCGTGCGGGTCGTCGAGCAGCAGACCGTCCAGGTCCTCCAGCAGCAGCGCGTGCCCGGCGTGCTCGGCCAGCACCGCCCGGAGCCCGTCGGGGCCGCGGTGCCGGACCTCGTCGACGTGCACGCTGCGCAGTTGCCCGCTGCTGACGTCCACGTCCGCGAGGGCCCGCGCCACCATCCGGCCCAGCCGCCGCTGTCCCGTGGACGCCTCGCCGATCAGCAGCAGCGCCGGCATCGACGCGCTGGAGACCTCCTGGCCGCGCAGCCGCTGCGCCCACTTGCCGCGCCGGCGGACCTCGGTGACCAGCCGGTCGATGTCGTCGAGCCCGCCCAGGAACCGGATGCCGTACGCCTCGGCGACCGGGACGCCGCCCGGCGGCTCCCGCCGCGCCGGGTCGGGCAGCGGGTCCGGCAGCGGCGGCGGGGCCGTGGGCTGCGGCGGGTACGCGGTCGTCTCGGGCGCCGGGCCCGGCGGGTGGAACGCGGTCTCCGCCGACGACGGCCACGGCGGCGGAGACGGCGGGACCGCGGGGGCCGGGGCGGAGGGCGCGGGTTGGCGCACGGTGGGCGGGTACGGGTCGTCGTCCACGGGCGCGGGCGCCGGGGGAGCGGGCGGCGGCCCGGCCCTCGTCGGCGCCGACGGCGGCACCGCGGGGGCGTCCTGCGCGAACGCGGCCGGGGACGCCGGCTCCGCCCAGGGGTTTGCGCCCGGGTCCGGCGCGAACGGCGCCGGTGACGTCGGTCGCGGCCACGGATCCCCGCCCGGACCGGAACCCGGGCCGAGGTCCGGGCCCGAGTCGGGCGCGGCGGGGCCGTGCGGCGGCGCGGGCGGCGGGAACCCGTGATCGCCGTCCCGGGAGCCCCCGGGGGTGTCGGGGCGGGCGGGCGGCGGATCCGTCCGCGCCTGCGGGGCGGGGTGGTCGGCGGGCGGCCCGGCCTCGGGGGCCGGGGCGGGGCGGGGGGCGGCGGCGCGTTCGGAGGCCATGTGGGCGCGGGCCGCCTCGATGATCTGCCAGGGGGTCAGCTCGCCCGTGGACGGCGGCTGCGCGGCGGCGGCCTCCGTGAGGGCGGCGCCCGCGGCCGCCGCGACCGCGAACCCGCTCGGCGGCGGCGGGGACTGCGCGAGGCGGCACCAGGTCAGCCCCAGCGTGTAGGAGGTGACCAGCAGCTCCTCCAGCGCGCCGGGGTCGCCGCGCAGCTCGTCGGGCAGCCGGCCGTCGCGGGGCCACAGCCGACGGCCCGGATGCCGCGGGTCGCCCAGGACGGCCCGGACGGTGCGGGCGCCGTCGGGGTCCAGCCACGGCAGCACCGCCGGCGCGGCGGCGGGGGCGGCCTGCAGGTCGGCGGCCAGCAGCGCGACCGCCGAACGGCGGACCTCGTTGTGGTCCAGCGGCCCGCCGTGCAGCCGCGCCACGGTCTGCTGCAGGTCGTACAGGCCCAGGCGCAGGAACTCCCCGGGCGCGGCGTCGCGGACCATCGGCAGCGCGAACTCGGCGGGGCAGCGGCGCCGCCACTCCTGCAGCACGGCGGCGGGGCCGTAGCGGACGGTGGCCATGTCGTGCTGGACCAGCGGCAGCGTCGCGGCGGTGATGGCGGCCAGGGCGTCGGCGCCGGGCCGGAACCGCGGGTCGTCGCGCAGTCCGGAGGCGACCTCGTGCATGACGCGGACGAGCATCGCCGCGCCCGTCCAGTCGCCGGCGCCGAGGCGGGCGATGTAGTACCCGGCGAGGGTGGAGAAGTCCGGCGGCGTCATCCACCGCAGCCGGTCGGCGGGGGTGGTGAGGTAGGGCGCGAACAACGCGATCATCGGGTGCGTGTCCAGCGCCACGGGCGCGCCCGCGCACCACAGCAGTGCCCCCCACGCGGCGGCCAGGGTGCTGGGGGTGTGCGGCTGGAACGTCGGGTCCTGCAGGGCGAACTGGGCGACGTTGACGCCCAGGGCGTTGATCTGCGCCTGCTGCAGGCGGGCGACGGCGGCCGGTTCGGGGGGCGCGCCGAGGAAGCCGCCGGAGGCGACGCGTCCGGCGGCCAGGTCCGGGCCCGTGGGCAGGAGCTGCGGGGGGACCGGCGGGTTCCCGGCGCCGCGCGGGGCCTGGAAGACGCGGCGGCGCGAGCCGGGGTCGGCGGGGGGCGGGCACGGCTGCCAGCCGCCGTCCAGGCCGCACCGGTACCAGCGGGCCCACGCGCCGAACAGCCACCACTCCCCGGCGCCGGCCAGCATCCGGGAGGTGATCGCCTCGGCCCGCTGCTGCGGCGGGGCGGCGTTCCACCAGGGCGCCGACGCCATGGCGCGGACCTCGGTCTCCACCGTCGAGAACGGATCGTCGGTCCCCGTGCCTCCGCCGGGCCCGGGCCCGGCCGCCTGCCAGCTCACGTGGCGATCCTAGTCGCCCGCCGGCGGCCGCCGCGGCCGGGCGGATGATCTCCCACCTGGATGTAATGACCGTGATGTCGCTATGCTCATGATTCGTCCGGAGGGTCACGAGAAGGCGGGGAACGACGGGTGGCGCGCACGAAGACCTGGGGCCTGGCCCTGGCCGTCCTGTCCTCGGTCTGCTTCGGGGCGTCCGGGCCGTTCGGCAAGGCCCTCATCGGCGCCGGACTCGACCCCCTGCAGGCGGTGTGGATCCGCATCGCCGGGGCGGCCCTCGTCCTGGTCCCGCTGGTGCTCGTCCTGCACGGCCGCGGCGTCCTGGCGGCCGTGCGCCCGCACTGGCCGCAGTTGGCCGCCTACGGCGCCGTCGCCCTGGCCGCCTGCCAGGCCCTGTACTTCGTCGCCGCGTCCCGGCTCCCGGTCGGGATCGCGATCCTGCTGGAGTTCACCGGCCCCGTGCTGGTCCTGATCTGGATCCGGACGGTGCGGCGCACCCGCGTGCACCGCAGCGCCGCGCTCGGCGTCGGCGTCGCCATGGCCGGGCTCGCCTGCGTCGTGGAGATCTGGTCCGGCGTCGACCTGGACGCCCTCGGCCTGGCCGCCGGGCTCGGCGCCGCCGCCTGCCAGGCCGCCTACTTCCTCATGGTCGACCGGCTCACCGGCCGCGTCGACCCCCTCGTCATGACCGCCGCCGGCGCCGTCGTCGGCGCGGTCCTGCTCACCGGCCTGGCCGCCCCGTGGGCGATGCCCTGGCACGTCCTCGGCGACCCCGTCGCCGTCGGCGACCACACCGCCCCCGGCTGGCTGCTGGCCGCCTGGATCATCGTCGTCAGCACCGTGGTCGCGTACGCGACGGGCGCGGCCGCGGTGCAGCGGCTCTCCGCCCAGGTCGCCGGCGGCATCTGCTACACCGAGGCGGTCGCCGCGACCGTCATCGCCTGGGCCGCGCTCGGCGAGCGGCTCACCGACCCCCAACTCGTCGGCGGCGCCATCGTCCTGACCGGCGCGTTCATCGCCCAGCGCGCCGCCTCCGCGCCCGCCCTCGCCCCCGACACCGCACCCACCGCGCCTACCGCGCCCCTCGCGCCCGCCGTGCCGGCGGGGTCCGCGGGGTCCGTCGCCGCCCCGGCCCCCGAGGTCGCCGGGTGAACGCCCGCCGCGCCCGCGCGTCCTGCTCCGGGCGGGGTGTCGCGGCGGGCCGCCGACCGGGTGCCGTCCCGGCGGCCCCGCGCGTTCGTCCTCACCGCCGTGACCGCGCCGGCGGCGCCGGGCCCCGTCGCGACCGGCGGGCGTTCCCGGGCGCCCACGTCCGCCGCCACGACGTCGAGGGGCGCCCGCCCACCGCCGTGCCGCCGGTCCTCGCCGGCATCTGAAATCCCGGCCCCGAACCCGCCGCCGCCGCGCCCTCGACCCCGGACCCGTTCCCCCGCACACTCGAAGGACGTCCCGCCCGGGCCGCCGACCCCCTCTGCCGGCCCGGGCGGACGTCCCCGCCGTCCCCCGCGCGTGGGGGACGGCGGATCACGCGTCGCGCGGACGCCCGGACGGCGCACCGTCCGGGCGGCCCCCGATGCGCGACACGGCCAGGGCCCCCGCCCGGCAGCCCGCGGCGACCGCGTCCCCCTCGCCGAGGCCGGCCAGCGTCGCGGCCAGGAAACCGGCGGCGAACGCGTCGCCGGCCCCCGTCGAGTCCACCGCCCGCGCCGGCGTCGCCGCCACCCGCGCCACGACGCGCCCGCCGCGCGCCGCCACCGCCCCCTCGGCGCCCAGCTTGCACACCACCAGGTCGTAGCGGCCGCTCAGCCGCGCCGCCGCCTCCTCGGCCCCCGGCAGCCCGGTCAACTGCGCCGCCTCGTCGCGGTTGGGGAACAGCACCGCCGCGCCCTCGGTCGCCGCCAGGAACCGGTCCTCGCCGAACCCCGACAGGAACCCCGTCGACGCCGGGTCCACGCTGATCGGCACGCCCCGGAGGCGGGCACGCTCCGACGCCAGCCGCGCCAGCTCCCGGCCCGGGCCGGTGAACAGCGCGTACCCCGACAGGTGCAGCAGGCCGACGCCGTCCAGCAGCCCGTCGTCCCAGTCGCCCGGCCCCAGCAGCCCGCCCGCGCCCCGGTCGGTGAGCATCGTCCGCTCGCCCGACCCGTCCACCATCACGATGATCACCGCGGTGGGGTGGTCGGCGTCCACGCGCAGCAGCGGCCGCACCCCCGCCTGCGCCAGCAGCCCCCGGTGCCAGGCGCCGGTATCGGCGCCGACCCGGGCCAGCAGCCGCGCGTCGGCGCCCAGCGCCGCCGCCCACGCCGCGGTGTTCGCCGCCGACCCGCCCGGCCGCACCACGATGTCGGCCTCGGTGTCGGTGCCGGCGCGCGGCGGACCGCCGTGCAGCGCCAACACGTCGGTGACCACGTCCCCGACGACCAGCAGCCCCCGCCCCGCCGGAGCCGCGCTCATCGGGGCCCGGCCGCCCACGCCCCGGCGATCTCGGCGGCCAGCCGCACGTTCCCGCGCACCGCCGCCAGGTTCGCCTCCAGCGACGCGCCGTCGGTCCCCCGCACCAGCCGCTCCAGCAGGAACGGCGTGGCGGCCTGCCCGGTCACCCCCCGCCGCGCCGCCTCCGCCAGCGCCTCGGCCAGCACCCGATCGTGCAGCGCCGGGTCCAACTGCTCGGCGACCGGCACCGGGTTGGCGACCACCAGCGCCGCCGCCGGGCCGTCCAGGGCGTCCTGGGCGCGCATCACCGCCGCCACCCCCTGCGGCGACTCCAGCGTCCAGTCCACCGGCTCCCCGGAGTCGTGCAGATAGAAGCCGGGGAACGCGGCCGTGCGGTACCCGGCCACCGTCACGTTCAGGGTCTCCAGCCGCTGCAGCGTCGCCGGCACGTCCAGGATCGACTTCACGCCCGCGCACACCACCGTGATCCGGGTGCGGCTCAGCAGCGCCAGGTCGGCGGACTCGTCCCACGAGTCCGCCCAGCCCCGGTGCACGCCGCCCAGGCCGCCCGTCGCGAACACGCGCACGCCCGCCCGCGCCGCCAGGAACGCCGTCGCCGACACCGTCGTCGCGCCGCCCGCGCCCGTCCCCGCCGCCGGCGCCAGATCGCGGAACCCCAGCTTGCGCAGGCCCGGGTCGGCGGCGACCCGCTCCAGCGCGGCGTCGTCCAGACCGACCCGCGCGACGCCGTCCAGGACCGCGATCGTCGCCGGGACCGCCCCGCCGGCGCGCACCAGCCCCTCCAGCTCGCGCGCCACCTCCAGGTTCCGCGGCCGGGGCAGCCCGTGGGAGATGATCGTCGACTCCAGCGCCACCACCGGCGAACCCGCCGCGAGCGCGTCCGCGACCTCCTCCGACAACCGCAGCGCGGCATTCTCAACGGACGCGGGCATCAGCACTCCTCACCTCGTCGATCGACCGAAGAAACCATGGATGACCTGCGCAGACGCCATTCCCGCGGCCCGGGGCGCAACGGCCGTCGATCACCCTATCCCCGCCGTCCACCGCGCCGGAACCACAGGCGCGATCGAGAGACGGAGGGCCTGCAGGAGCACCCGCAGGGAGCCTCTGTGAGGCCGTTCGGGAGACGTTTGGGAGATGATCTTGGCGTGGGGTGTCGCTGTCAGGCGGCGACCAGCTCCGCCATCAGCGGCACCGCCGATGCCCGGCAGCGCATGCCCGAGCCGGTCGTGCAACAGCACGGACGGTATGCGGTCCTCGTCCATCCACACGCGCAGGCTATGCCGCATCCCGTGCGGAACCATGCCCGGAGCCGCCATCAGATGGCGCACGGGCAGCCACTGCGCCAGCCTGCGAGTCCTCGCGCTAAACGAGCCGAAACCATCCCCGAAGGGCGGGCGCCACCCGAGTTCTCCAACGCCCTCGGCGGCGCATCCGGGCCAGTCCGGGCGTGCGGTCCCAGCCGTTCGGGTGTCCTCCGTAATCCGCGCGCGGTGTCTGCGGTGTGGATCCAGTGGGGTCATTTGCGGAGAGCGGCCGGGTCGGCCGGCGAGACGAGGACGCGGCGGGGCCGCTCGGCCAGGAGCAGGGTCTTGCCGATGGCTTCGCGGACTCGTTCGGTGGCGGCAGGGGTGGGCTCGATGACCCCGACTTCCAGATCGAAGCCGACGTCGGGGAGCGGGATCAGCTGAACGTGCACCACTCCAGGGATGGTGGCCACCGCTTGGCGGACCGTGGTGAGGGATACCTTTTCGCCACCGACCATGATGACGTCTGACAGTCTTCCCAGGAAGTGCAGGTAGCCGTCGTCGATGTGGAATCGGTCGCCGGTCGCGAGCACACCGGGGCGCACCAGACCGCCATCGGGTGATCCGCCTCCGATCTTGCCGACCAGTGCCGTGTCGGTCTGTACCACCAACTCGCCCTGTTCCCTCAGCCATGTCCGCACGCCGGGCAGGGGCAGACCGACCGAGCCGTGGCGGGAGGCCGGCTCGGCGTGTGCGGCCAGCGTGGCGACCCGCGGTCCGGCTTCGGTCAGGCCGTAGGTGATGTACAGCTCTTTGCCGGGGCGGGCGGACAGCAGGTCGCCGACTTCTCGGGCGGTCAAGTGGTCGCCGCCGACGGTCAGCGTCCGCAGTCGGCCGGGCAGCCCGGGGTCGGGGAGCAGCCTTCTGACGATGGTCGGTGTGATCGATGAGTGGGTGACGCCGTGGTGGGCGATGGCGTGGCGGTAGTTGGTGGGGGAGAACGGCGGCCCGGTGACGACCACGCGGGCGTCGGCCAGATAGGCGGCCAGGACTTGCGCGACCATGGCGTAGGAGTAGAAGAGCGGCAGGTTGATCAGTATCGTGTCGTCGCTGGTCAGGCCGACTGATTTCCGATGCCGTGCTGCGTTGCGCAACAATGCGTCGACGGTGTGCAGGCAGGCGCTGGCCATCCCTGAGGTGCCCGAGGTCGACATCAGGACATGGCCGGGCGCGTACTGCTCTGGAACGCCATGGGCCAGAGGTCCGGGGGACGCCGGGTGCGGGGTGAGCAGGATGGCCTGGGCGTCGCCGACCTGCCGTGCCGGTCCGGTCTTGAAGCGCCGTGGGTCCAGTCGCCGTGCCAGGATCGCCCGCAGCTTCAGGGATCGGGCTTGTTCGCTGATCCGGACGGCGGGGGTGGCGGGGGAGACCAGCAAGGGCACCAGCCCGAGCAAGAGGGCTGACAGGTGCAGGCGGATCGTGCCGGGGGCGTTGGGCAGGGCCAGCAGGATTCCGCTGCCTGGGGGAAGACCGAGACGGGACAGAGCCTCCAGCGTGTCGTCCAGGTCGTGACCAGCGGGGTCGACCTGGGCCAGGAACTCGTTCACCCGGTTGGCTTGGAGTTCCATCAATCTTCTCCCGCGACGCGTCGGCAGGTGACGCGGTGGCCGGCGGAGGTCTGGCGATGGTCGACGACCATCACGAGGCGGGCCTGGCCCTGGGCCTGCCACTGCGAAGCCAGCGCTTGGGCCGTGCGTGCGGTGCCGGTGGGGTCGCCCAGCAGCACCATCGACGGTCCGCGGAGGCCGAGTCGGATGCAGCTGAGCCCGGCGAGGATGCCGGGGTTGGCGCCGGCGAAGCGAAGTGGCCTGATCCGCCCGCGTCGGGCTTCGACGGCGATGGTCTGGCAGGTCGGCAGGGTGGTGGCGGTGCTGGTCACAATGAGCGCGGTCGTGTCCGGATCGGGGTCGGGGGCGATGTCGGCCAGGGTCTGCGTGACGGCGGCCAGGATCATCCAGGCGATGGGGTCGGCGTAGAAGGAGGCCTTGTCGGCCGCGAACGATGCCGGGTCGCTGCTGGTGAGCGTGGTGGTCATCGGGCATCCTGCCGTTCGAAGGCCAGGCACGTGTTGAAGCCACCGAAGCCCAGCGTGAGGCTGAGTCCGATCCCGCCCTTGATCGCCGCTCCCTTGTCGCCGGGAAGGTTCAGCGATGGCACCGGGTCGGTGAGGTTGGCCACGGGGGGCACCCTGCGTTGCTTGAGCGCGAGGATGGTGCCGATCGCCTCGATCGCTCCCGTTGCGCCCAGGCTGTGGCCGAGCGCGCCCTTGGTCGCGAAGACCACCGGTCCGGATACACCGAAGAATTCGGCGAGACTGCGCGCTTCGACCTCATCGTTGAGCGGTGTCCCGGTTCCATGGGCGCTGACGACCGCGACCTGGTCAGGGCTCAGCCCGGCGGCGGCCAGGCACCGCCGCAACGTGGTGATCACACTGCTGCCGGTCGGATCGGGAGCGGTCAGCCCGTAGGCGTCGTTGGCCGAGCCTGAGCCGCGCAACGTCGCATGTACCCGCGCCCCTCGGGCGCGTGCAGAGGACGCGGACTCCAAGACCAGGAACGCGGCACCCTCACCCAGCATCGTTCCGTCGTGGTCGCTGTCGAAGGCACGCAACGCGGTGGGGCTCATCGTGGCCAGCACCGAGTGTCCGAGCCGTTTGGCCTCGGTCAAGATGTCCACCGCGCCGGTGACACAGGCGCGCAACCGGCCGCTGCGCATCAGCGCCTGGGCGGCGAGCAGCGTGTCGGTTCCGGTCGAGCACGCGGTCGAGACCATGACGGGCGGGTGGGCGGCGCCCACGCGGCGCGCGACCTCCCGGCACCAGTCGGCGGGGTCGTCGGTCTCCAGCAGCGCGCCGAAGCTGGTGCCCAGGACAAGACCGATGCGCGGGTCGGACAGGTCCAGACCGGCGGCGGCCTCCGACAGCACCTCGGTGGCCAGGTCCACCATGCGCTCTCCGGGTTTGCGGCCGTAGGGCGGGTCGGCGAGCGTGGCGGCCAGGTCGGCTCGCAGCCGGTGTCGGGACGGCACGACCGTGACACCGGTCTCACCGGCGCAGAGCCGGTCCCACACCTCAGCCAGGTCGCGGCCCAGCGGGGTGGACCACGCCATGCCGGTCACCACGGGGTCGGCGGTCACCATAGTTGCCGTCCCAGCGCGTCGACCGTCGTGCGGATCAGGTTGCTGCGGAAGGAGGCGACCGTCTTGTCCTCCACGGTGGCCGTGGCCGAGAAGAAGAAGACGTTGCCGTTGATCTTGTCTGCTCGCACATCGAAGA
This sequence comes from Thermomonospora umbrina, assembly GCF_003386555.1. GTDB lineage: Bacteria > Actinomycetota > Actinomycetes > Streptosporangiales > Streptosporangiaceae > Thermomonospora > Thermomonospora umbrina. The sequence goes on from NZ_QTTT01000001.1 coordinate 6,465,244, forward strand.
CGACCCGGTCGCCGGGAACGACGATCTTGGTGAATCTGGCCTTGACCGATCCGATGAGTGTGATCTCCTCCTCCCGCAGGGGCGTGGTGGACATCTGATAGAGGATGATCCCCGACTGCGCGCAGGCCTGGATCAGGTGGCTGCCGGGGTAGATGGCGCGGTCGGGGAAGTGCCCGGCGATCGGGTCCAGGTTGCCCGAGACCGACAGCAGGCTCCGCAGGAACACCCCGGGCTCGTGGTCGAGGATCCGGTCGAGATAGATCATCGGGTGGCGGTGGCGCAGCCACTGCTTGAGTTCGGAGTATCCCAGGCTGCGCTGGGTGACTTCGGTCGTCATGTCGGCTCCTTGTCCGGATGGTCGGGGCCGGAGGGATCGGACAGCCGTTTCAGCGTGCGTCGAACCGTCGCGGGGAGCGGGCGGGGGCGTCCCGAGCGGAGGTGGACCGCCGCGAACCCGAGCCTGCCCACGGCGATATCGGTGCTCCCGTCGGGTTCCTGGCGGGCCAGGGTGACCGCGGCACGGAACTGGGCGCCGCCCACGTGCACGATGGCGGCCCACCCGGTGAGCCGGTCGCGGTAGTGAGTGGGCCGCAGGTAGCGGACGGTCAGTTCGGTCATGGCCAGCGCCAGGTCCTGCTCGGCGAGGTCGGTGAGACCGGCTTGGTGCTCTTCCAACAGGTCCAGCACGACCGTTTCCATCAGCGAGTTGTAGCGGCTGAAGTGGACGACTCCGCAGGAGTCGGTGTCGACGTGCTCCACGCGGTGCCGCAACCGCACGCCCATGGCGGGGGCGATGGCCACGGCATCCGGCTCCGAAGTGTGAGAGGTCACTCGTCCGGGCCTCTCCCTGCGGCCGGCGTCCGGTCGGCGGGTGGTCATCGTGCGGCGGTCTTCTTCTCGATGAAGGCGGCCAGACTGCCCAAGGTGGCAAAGTCGGCGACGTTGAGGTCGTCTTCGGCCAGGGTGATGCCGAAGGTGTCCTCGCATTCGACCACCAGTTCGGCGAAACCGAGCGAGTCCAGGCCGTAGGCGTCCTGGAGGCTGTCGTTGGAGGTCATGCCCTCGGCGGGGACCTCGACGTTGAGCTCGGAGACCAGGATTCTGGTGAGTTCGCGGATGATGTCCATGGCCCTTCCTGAGTGTGGACGGAGACGCGGGGTCACAGGGCGACGGCCTCGATGATCGAAAGCTCTTCGAAGCCGGCCGTCGGCAGGACGCGGGCGAGCTTCAGGCCGGCCTTCCTGAACAGGGCGTCGAACTCCTCTTCGCTGCGTTCCCGGCCGTTGAACACCGACATCATCAGCAGGTCCAGGGTTCGGCCGTAGTGGGTGACGTTGGGCGGGGGGACGACGGCGTCGACGACCAGCACCCGCGCGTGGTCGGGCATGGCGCGGCGGCAGGATCGCAGGATGAGTTCGGCCTTGTCGTCGCTCCAGTCGTGGACGATGTGCTTGAGCAGGTAGATGTCGGCTCCCTCGGGGGCGGAGGCGAAGAAGTCCCCTGACACGGTCCGCCAGCGTCCTGTCGTCTCCGGCCGGTCGAGCACGTGGTCGCGCAGCACCTCGTCCTGGTCGTACAGGATCCCGGTGAGGCCGGGGTTCCCGGCGAGCACGGCCCGTAGGAGCCCGCCGTGGCCGCCCCCCACGTCGACGACCGTGCCGGTCTCGGGAAAGGGGAAGGTGTCGGCGACGATCTGGTCGGTGGAGCGGGAGTAGTTGGCCATGCCCAGATGGAAGCCCGCTCCGATCGTCGGGTGTTCGGTCAGATGGTCGAAGAACGGAGCGTCGAAGATTTCGGCGAACACCGAGTGGCCCTTGCCGACGGCGTCGGCCATGCGACCGGCGGGCCGCCAGAAGTAGTCGGCGGTGAGCATGGTCACCGCGTCGCGCAGTGAGTGCGGTGCGTCGCTCACCAGCAACCGGGCCAGGGGCGTGAGGTGGAACCGCTGCTGCCAGTCCTCCCGGAAGATGCCCCGGGAAGTGAGCAGTTGGAGCACGCGCTGTAGGAAGGCGGCGTCCACCTCCACCAGTGCGGCCAACTCGGTCGCGGTTCGGGGTTGGCCGCTGAGGTGGTCGGCCACACCGAGGCGTGCCGCCACGCCCAACGCCGCGCTGTCGAGGTATACCAGCGCTCGGCTGATGAGTTCCTTGGTCAGGGGCAGGTCGGCGGGTGGGGTGGGCTGGTTCGGCGTGGTGTTCATGTGCGTACCGTTCTCCTACGCCTCGTCAGGCGTGGTCGTTGCGCGGGGGTTGCGGTTCCTTGATCAAATGCCAGTGGGTGCCGGTCTCCTTGTTCCAGCGGCGGTGGAGCGGGTCGTGGACCAGCCGGCTCACCACTCCAACCGGGGTGACGATGGTCAGGTAGGCGAGGGCGAGCAGGACGGTGAGGGCGGCAGATCGCATGGGGCGTGGGTCCTTCGACGTCGCTGGCGGGTGCGTTCGGGTTCGGGTGTGTGTTCAGTCCAGGGGGATGGTCGACCTCCAGTCGGCGGTGTCGGACCAGTCCGGCTGGTCCCTTTTGTCGAGGAGGAAGTGGCCCATGGCCAACAGGTCGATGTCGGTGCGCATGAAGCAGGTGTAGGCGTCGCCGGGGGAGGCCACGATCGGTTCCCCGCGCACGTTGAACGAGGTGTTCACAAGGACGGGGCAGCCGGTCTTTTCCTTGAACGCGGTCAGCAGCCGGTGGTACAGCGGGTTGACGTGCTCCGTGACCGTTTGGATTCGAGCCGAGTGGTCGACGTGGGTGACAGCGGGCACCGTGGAGCGTTGCAGACGCAGCCGATCCAGGCCGGTGGCGTCGTCTTCGCCTGCGGGGCGCTCCAGCCGCTGATCGACTGATACCGGGGCGACCAGGAGCATGTAGGGGCTCTCCTGCCGCAGGTCGAAGTAGTCCTCGGCGTCGGCGGCCAGGACCGATGGCGCGAAGGGCCGGAACGACTCCCTGAACTTGATCTTCTGGTTCATGGTGGACTGCATGTCAGGGTTGCGGGGGTCGCCCAGGATCGACCGGGCCCCCAACGCCCGAGGCCCGAACTCCATCCGCCCCTGGAACCAGCCCACCACGTTTCCCTCGGCCAGCGCGCAGGCCAGCCTTGCCACCAGCTCGTCGGTGGACAGCCGCTGGTAGGGGATGCGCCGCCGGTTCAGGAACCCGGCGATGTCGGTGTCGGTGTGACAGGGGCCGAGTAGCGCACCTGACATCGCGTCGCGGCCGTCGGCGGCCACCTTTCGCGGCGTTCCGGCCCGCGCCGCGGTCCGGGCGGCCACGGCCAGCGCGGCCCCCAACGCGCCTCCGGCGTCACCGGCCGCCGGCTGGATCCACAGGCGGTCGAAGATGCCCTGATCGGCCAGCCGTCCGTTGGCCACGCAGTTGAGGGCCACGCCCCCCGCCATGCACAGCCGCCGCTCCCCGGTCAGCCGCCGGGCGGCTCGGGCCAGGCCCAGGACCGCCTCCTCGGTCACCGCCTGGACCGAGGCCGCGAGGTCGAACTCCCGCTCGGTCAGCGCTTCCTCGGGCTTGCGGGGCGGCCCGCCGAACAGCGACTCGAAGGCCCGGCCCGTCATCCGCTGCCCGTGCAGGAACTCGAAGTGGCGGGTGTTCAGACGGAAGGAGCCGTCCTCCTTGAGGTCTATCAGGTTCCGGCGGATGACCTCGGCGTACCTAGGGCGTCCATAAGGGGCCAGCCCCATTAGTTTGTACTCGCCGGAATCCACCTTGAATCCACAAAAGTCGGTGAAGGCGGAGTACAGCAGCCCCAGCGAGTGCGGGAACCGCATCTCGGCGAGCAGACGCAGTCGATCGCCCCGGCCATGCCAGATGGTCGTGGTGGCCCACTCGCCCACGCCGTCCATGCACAGGACCGCCGCACTGTCGAACGGGCTGGGCAGGAAGGCCGAGGCCGCGTGGGACTCGTGGTGGCCCCGGTACTCGATCTCGGGGACGCGACCCCGGTCGAGGTCGGCCAGGTGCCTGCCCAAGGTGTGCTTGATGCGGTACTTCCAGGAGAGCCAGTCGGGCATGACGTCCCGGAAGGTCTTGAGGCCATGGGGGGCGTCACCCAGGAACGTCGCCATGACCCGGCGGAACTTCAGGGCGGGGTCCTCGTAGTAGGCGACCTTCGCCACATCGTCCAGCCTCGCCTCGGCTTGCCGCAGGCAGTACCCGACGGCGTGGGCGGGGAAGGAGGAGTCATGACGGACGCGGGTGAAGCGTTCCTCTTGGGCCGCCGCGACCACGACACCGTCGTCCACCAGGGCGGCGGCGCTGTCGTGGTAGAAGGCCGAGATTCCCAGGATCAGCTCAGACATCGGTCCCGCTCCTGTCGCGAGCGGTCGGTGGATGCCGGCGTCGATGACGTCCGCAACGGTCCTTGAGTTGGCCGACCATGCCGCTGGCCAGGTCGCCGACGTGGGAACGGCGTGTCGCCGGCGCAGAGGTCAGCGACCGGTAGCCGATGCGGATCCTGTCCCAGGTCCCTCCGGGCTCCGCGCCCTGCTGCGACAAGGGCAGCGAGAGCATGTGGGCGTCGACAGCATCGGCCGCCCACGCCGAGTGTCCGGTGGCGACGTTGTCGATGGTGTTGTGAATGTCGACGAACCGGGTGCTGAATCCGTGCGCCTTCAGCGCCTTGTGGGACTGGCGGTAGGCCCCGCCCACGCCGGACAGTTCCATGGCCACGTTCAGGCCGAGGATCTCGGGCAGGAAGGAGGTCGTATGCCGTCCGATGCTCAGCCAGTAGACCGGCAGCCGGAACGACGCGTCGCGGAACAGCGGCGACCGGGCGAAGTCGCGGGAGCCCGTCGGTGGGACCTGGACTCCCATTTCGGTAAGAAGCCGTCGGAAGATCAGCGGGTGGTTGAGGTCGGGGCGTCCGTTGCCCAACTCGTCCCAGTAGATCTGGAACAGGAAATGGCCGGCATCGGACGAGCCGTGGGCGTAGTCGGTGAAGCCTTGCAGCCAACTGCCGTCGATCAGGGTGAGCGGTGCGAGTTGGACGGTGGAGTCGATCAGCGCCTCGCGGGAGGGCAGGGCTTCACGATCACCGGAATGGAACTGACGGGCGTGCCGCTCGTGCTGTCCGGCCAGCCAGGCGCGCAGCCCCTGAGCCGGCCAGGTGCGGGGGAGTTGGTGGGGGCTTTGCCCGTCACGGCGCAGTTGCCTTCGAGCGCCGTTGAGCCACTGGTGCACGTAGTCCAGGGCGTACTCGCGTAGGGCCGGTGTTTCGGTACGGCGTTGCAGCAGGTGGTAGGCCTCCCGCAGGCCGGTGGGCCGGCGGTCGGCGGGTGCCTGGTCGGGGGCGGTCCGGCGTCCGGGACCTGGGCGATGATCTTCATCGCCGGGCGGTGCGGGCCGGGGAACCCGGGAGACGGTGCTGTGGGGGAGCGAGGCGATCCAGCGCTGGATGACCGCCACGTCCTGCCGGGTGAAGATCCTGAACATGGGGCCTTGTGGGCTGATCAGCGCGTTGATCAGCGGGCTGGACTCGGGGTCGTCCGGCCGGACGAGCCTGCCGGCGGCCAGCGCGGCCATCAGGGGCGCCGGATCGTTGTGGCACTCCTCCAGCCACCTCGACAGCGGGCGTCCCGCGAGTTGGTGGTTCTGGTGGTAGACGGCCGCCTGCCGAGCCTTGTCCCGCAGCAGCTCACCCATCTCATAGGAGGCGTCCAGCCGGAGTCGCAGATCTTGCGCCAGGCTCTCGTCCCAGCGCTGCAGGACGTCCAACGTCCACTGGAAGCCCTGAACCAGGGCCTTCTGGTCATGCTCCGTGTCGGGGCGCGGCATCGGCGGGCCGGTGCCGTCGGGCATGACGGGGTCGGGGACGGCAGGAGTGAGCAGGGGCCGGTTCTCCCGCAGATCGATGGCATCCCAGTCGGCGGCGTCCGGCAGCGCCAGTCGCAGCACGTGCGCCACCGGCACCAATCCCACGGTCCGCAGGCACAGGTCGACGCCGAGAATCTGCCACCAGAAGTCGTCGGGGCAGCGGCTCATCATCAACACCGTGCCCGGCAGATGGAACGCCAGGTGGTCGATCCGACGGTCGTTGGCCAGGAAGGCCGTTGGAGCAGCGTGGTCGGCGATGCCCAGCCGGCGCAACAACGCCAGGTAGGCATGACCCCGACTGGCATGGGGTCGACCCGCTCCCAGATCCGACGCGTAGCGAGCCAGCACGGCCAGCGCCACAGGATCGTCGGCGTTGGCCGGTGAGGTCATGCGTTGCAGCCACGCTCCGCTGGTCAGGGCCAGCGGCGCGAAGGCCAGGACCGCTCGGGGGACCAGCACCTGGTGGAGTTGGCTGTGGGTCGCCTGCCCCCACACCCGCCGATGGCCCTCGGTCGCGGCGTCGGCCCAGGCCAGCGCCCGATGCCGAAGCCATTGGGGGGTCGCTGGCTCCACCTCCGGTGCCGTGGCCTCGAGCAGTTCGGCGTTGAGCGCCTCGACCAGCGGGCGCGGGGTCGGCGGGCACTGGGCACCCAACGCGACGCGGTACATGTCACGGGGTCGGCAGGCAGCGTCGAGGCTGGGCAGCAGGTGGTCGACTGTCGTCATGGGGGGCGGCACGAACCTCTCCTTCCGCCGGCGGAACGACATGGCCCGAGGCGTTCACACGTCGAGTCTTGCGTTCAGAACATGGGGTAGATGGAAGGGTCGGCCTGGTCGGGGTCCTTGCGCCTTTTGGCGAACACCTTGTTCACGACCCTTCGGATGAGCTTCATGGGTGGTCCCTTCTCCGAACCCCAGGAGGGATCGGCATGGGCGGTGGGCTTTGCGCGCCCGGGTCAGGTCAGGCTGAGACGGTCGGCCAACAACCGGGCGACGATGTCGGAGCCCTCATCGGTCAGGTGAGCACGGTCGACGTAGAGCCACTGGTCGGGCTTTGTGGCATCGGCGAGCACGGGATTGAGGTCCACGAAGGGCATCGAGCGTTTCGCACAGGCGGCGCGCAGGACCTCGGCGTAGCGTCGCCCGACCTCCGGCGTGGTGATGACACCGCGCAGATCCTGGAAGGCCCCCAACCGCGCCATGTCGTCGTACTCGTCGAACAACGCCTGCTCCTGGGGCGCCGCCCGGTCGCGGACCCAGGTGGCGACCGGCTGGAGCACGAACGACACCCGTGCCCCGCCAGCCAGCCGACACCAGTTGTCCAGGTCGCGACAGGTCCACGCGGCGGCCTGGGCGATCAACCTTTCGGGGTCGGCGGTGGTGGCCGGCGAATCCTGGTCCGGGGTGGGGGCGGGCGGGTCGGTCTTGTGGGACCGTTTGGCCCTGCCCTTCTTCTGCTCGCGACGGCGCCGGAGAAGTTCCTCGGTCTGGTCCAGGTATTCGCCGCAATAGAAGAAGGCGCCGTGGTCGCCTTGCATACGCGGCGGAAGTCCGGTCAACACCAGGTTGTTGAAGCCGGTGAGCAGGACGATCTCTTCGATCTCGGGCAGGAGTTCGCGGTGGAGCAGTAGCAGCAGGACTTCCTGAAGGGAGTTGTAACTGCGGCCACCGAAGTTGAGCCATGGTACTGATGGCGCATGTCGCGACCACAGTCGCGATGCCAGCGTCGCATGGTCGTTGGTGGCGCCGACGCCAAAGACGATCGAACTCCCGACCAGCAGGCGTACGGGCCGATCGGGGATTCTCCCGCCCGTCGAGGCCGATTCGTCGACACCGTGAGAGATCCGAAATCCGAGCCTGTCGGTGTTGAGCACCTCGGAGTGGTAGTTCGCCCTGTGGAAGTACATCAGATACGGCAGGTATCTGACCTGTGCACGGTCATCGAAATCGTCGTACTGGCGCATCTGCGGCGTGAGCACGTACCGTTGCACGGTCACCGGTCCACCCCTTTGAAGACGCTTGGTCGAATATGAGGGGAAATCAACTCACCTGTTCCTGCGACCTGGCCCGTGGGGTCCATCACTGTCAACTGCCGGGAAAGGGCCTTGCGAAGCGCAAGGCCTTCGAAACGCTGCGCGACGGCCTTGGGTAGGAGGCGAAGATCCGTCTGGACCTGGGCCGCCAGAACGCCGCCCTGATGGATGGCGACACGGACGCTCAGCATCTGGCCGAGACCCTGGGATTCGCGCTCGATCAAGCGGCATTCAACACGGGCGGGGAACGGGAACAGGTGCTGGTGGAAGGCTGAGCGGATCTGCGGTACGCCGCCGATGACCCAGGTGTTCCGCTGGTCCGGAAGCAGCAGGAACTTCTCGGTGGTGGCCACCCACATGTGCCGGGCGACCTCCAGTACGACCAGAGCTGTCAGGTGCCCCTCACGGCGCTCGTCGTCCAAAACGTCCAGGCGCTCGTCCAGCCGCAGGGGAGCCACGAAGCGATCTGGCTCGATCCGCTCGATCCGGCCGACAAGAGCAGGGATCGCAGCGGAACCCAGCGATGGCCCGTAGACGGCCGGTGGCGTCACCGGCCCGCACAAGGCGACCGAGGCGCCCGCACGGTCGACCAACCGGACCAGTTCGGTGAGCTGCGACTCGGTCAATCCCTGGCCCACCAAGATCCGCAGGCCGGTCGGGGCGGTGGAGACGAGTCGTGCGAGCAATTCCGAGGCGGTGACCAACTGCTTTCCGTGTGACAGCTCACGGTAGTGATCACCGATCACCATCACCGTCTCAACCGGCATATCAACCCTCTCGGAGCAGGTCCTTACCCACACAGGACAAGGAGAGTGCGTTCCGTCCATGACGTCGATCGGCGACCCCTGCACGAAAGGTCACGTTCCTCGCTCGCCCAAGACGGACGTTCCCCTTGACTCCATTAGGCACAACTCCGACGGACCGGCTAAAGGGAGGGACACCCGGGAGGTGTCACTCTTTTCCGGACGTCACGCTTTGACGTTGCAGAGTTGAGTGCCATGTCCCCGCCCGCCTCCCGAGGCTCCGCCACTCGATTACCGCTCTCAGCACTGACAGAACGATCGGCTGGCCACCTCGTCCTGAGCCTTTGAGGGATGCGTCGAGCCGAGAGATCGCGGCGTCGGAGAGCATGGAGGGGACGTCCGGACCCACCATCCATCTGGCCGAGTTCGGAGGTGAGCCGGTCGAGACGGCCAGCATGACCCTGATGCCGCACATCACCGACGGCCGCCGCCCGAGCGCACCGATCGAAGACGTCGTCGTCACCTACGCCACCGTCGACATGGAATCGCCACCAGACTCCTCCAGCGGGCGCACGGACACCACCTGTGTCAAGGCCCAACCCTTGTCCCGCAAAGCGCACGCGGATCAGGTACGGACGCGGAGTTCGGGGAGTAGTGCGAGAGGAGAGTCCGCGTGAGTTCGTACACCTCGGAGGGTCATGCGACTTCGGCAGCAACGACGCCAGGATGCGGGAGATCGGCGGTACGGCCGATCTTCCCGATGCCACCGATCTCGGCGGTGCCGCAGGTCATCTTCCAGACACTCCCCAGGCCGTCGTCCGCCGGATCCCCAGAGATGCTCCCGGTCGATTCAAAGCGTTGCGGTGCGGGCCAGTAGGTGGCGTGCTCCGGCGTTGCCCGAGTGGGGTCTCAGTTGTGCCTTCATGTTCTGCAGGGCAGAGGTGACGCGGGCCGAGGACAGGTGGGGGTAGTCGTCGAGGAAGAGGTGCCAGGTGTGGACGGCCTGGTCGAGGTGGCCGAGTCTCAGGTGGAGTTCGGCCAGGCGCGCGGTGGTGATCGCGCGGGAGCGGCGTTCGTCTCCGGGGCGGTGGCGTAGGGAGGTCTGTAGGGCGGTGATGGCTCCCTTGGTGTCTCCGAGGAGTGCTCTGACCGCCGCCTCCTGGTGGGCGAGCGCGGCGGGGTGGTAGTCCCCGATGACCTCCGACGTGGACCCGGCGGTGGTCTGTGAGGGTCTGGTCGGGCATGGCCTGGTCTGCGAGGTCGCCTGTTCCAGGCGGCGTTCGGCGGCGGACAGGGCCGACAGCGCCGTCGCGCGGTCGGAGTCGGCCGCGGCGGCGACCGCGACCTGTCCGAGAAGGAAGGCGTGCCGTGCTGGGCTTGCCTTCCTGCGACCGGTGGCCGCGGCCGTCTCTGCGAGGACGAGCGCTTCGTGATGATGTCCGAGTGAACGGGCCTGGACCGACATCGCGCGCAGAATGACGGCGTAACCGGCCGGGTCCGCCGCCTCGATGGCCAGGTCGAGGGCCGTGCGATGGTAGCGCTGAGCGATGGCGTGCTCTTCGTCGTCGAAGCACATGAAGGCGCACAGATAGGTCAGTTGGGTCGCGGCTCGGAACATCCGCAGGCGCAGCTGCGGTGAGGCTGCGCCGCCCAGCAGCGGCGCCACGTCATGAGCGAGGTACGCCGAGAGCGGACCACGGGCGTAGCCGCCGCCGAAGGCGCCGTCGTTGTCGATGAACAGCCGCACCATCTGTTCGATCGTCTCCACCTGCGGGGCCGTCACCGTCTCGGCGTGGTGTGCCGGCGAGACCGACGTGGTCTGCGCGGACGCGGCCCGGGTCCACGTCGGCACGTTCAGCAGGGCGAGTCTGTAGGCGTTCTCCGTCGGAACCCGCCGGCGCCGCTGCTTCTGTCCGAGCTCGCGCAACGCCGCCGCCGGGTCGGTGGCGCCGATGCCCTCGTCCCGTGGCCCGGCCGGTTGGGCGTGGGGACCCGCTGTCGCCGGGGCGCCCTGCGAGCGGAACGATGACCGATCGCGCGCCAGACCTGTGTCGGCGATCGTGACCGGGCGGCCGAGGGCACGAGAGAAGGCCTCGGCCACGATGGCCGGCGCGGGCGGCCGAGGTCGACGCCCCGCCAGCCAGAACGACACCGTCTTCCGGTCGAAGGAGAGCGCGACCCCCTGCTCGGCCGCGACCGCGCCGGCGTGTCTCGCCAGCTCGGCACCGCTCCATCCGACCTCATCGAGCAGGGCGCGCAGCAAGTGGTTGGGAATCCGCGAATCCGCCATTTCCGTGCTCCACTATGGGGGTGACCCTGTTCCCGATGCTGCTCCGTGTTGAGAGCTATGAGGAGTATACCTTGATTTCATGGGTCGAGTGTCGCGGCAAGCCGGTGATGTGAGCGAGACGTGGCGCTCATGCGAGACATGTTTCTGCGCCGTCGGGCTTGGCGTACGAGTCCGTGGGTGGTGCACTGATGGGCGGGGCTCATCTCCCCGGTCGACCGCTCCGACAAGGGGTGAAGTCGACTGCGACCGATCACCGCACTCGAACTCCCTTTGACGCCGCATGGCCCCAGTCGTCACATTGTCATCGTGATCGATTGACATGGACTCGTCCAAGGCGATGCTCTTTGTCATTATGGTGTTGTGGGACGCGTAGGTCTGGAACGCCAAGGGCCGCGATGATGTGTCATTGGGAAACTGATGTCGATGTGCCCCGGCAGGGTGGATTCGTCTATGGATGATGGTGGTGCGCCAGTCGGATCGGTTCGAGCGCCGCCGGGGTATCGCGTCGACCCCGGCGGCGCTCCTGGCTCGCCGGTGCGTACGGACCCATCGCCGAAGACCGCGGCGCACCGCTGAAGGCATCCCTCCCGTTGACCACCGGCCGACTGCCTCGCACCCGGACGAGGGCGGGCTCCGGGCCGCTGGTTCTCTGGGATGCCGAACGGTCGAACGATGATCTCGTCGCCTCGTGCGGGTGGGCGGTGCCCGCCGTGAGTCGTTCAGGGTGCGCCCACGGTGTTCGACCGTCGATCCGGAAGGATGTCGGAATGGCAGGGCGGATCGTGAATGCGGTGCCTTCCGCATGTTATCGCCAACGTTCGGGATCAAAGCGGGAAATGGTGCCGGAGCGGAGTCAGGTGCGGAGATCAATGAACGGCGCTCAGGCTCGATGGCCGACGTCGGCTCGTGTCGTCCGGTGGATGGTGCTCCCGCCACCACCTCGGCGCGAACATGATATGCCGCATTCTTTGCTTTTTCGCACTCCGCATCGTGATCGTTTCATCCTCATGCTATTGTTGATTGGTTCAGTGGAGCGTGATGAAGCTAACTCTGAGGCGGCAGCAAGTCCGCGTCCCCGGTGGTCGGATCGGGCAGGTGCTGGTGCCCCCGTGGTTCACCGATCCCGAGCGGGGCATGGTGCGTTGTGACGCGGCCCCTCTGTTGGCCGTCTGGTTGTCGAAATCATTGTCAGGCGCCGGTGGCCGGCCTGCCGTCGGAAATGACGGTTCCCACGGCGTGGAATTGTGCGCGGCGCTCGGGCCTGCGGCCGCCGTCGCAGGGGACGACGGTTCGCCGGTCAGCGGGATCATGTCCACGGTGTCCTGGGCGGATCGCCGTGGTGGCGTCGGCGGTTTCGCTCTCGTGACCCATTGTGACGACCGTGTCGCCTTGGAGGCGGCGGGGGAGGCGATGCGGCAATGGGCGGGGTTGCTACGGAGCCGCCGTCTGCTCCTGACCGACATGCCCGCACTGTGTCGAGGCGGACGACGCGCGGCGCAGATGATCGATGCGATGACTCGCGAGGCGATCCGGTCGGATGGCGGACGGGTGTTCGTGGTCGGTCGTCCCGTCGCGGACGAGACACGACTGGTCGCCTGGAAGCTGTCAGGTGTGGTCCATGTCGATGACCTCGATGCGGTGCCCGATGGGGCGCCGGTGGTGTTCCCCGCGCACGGTGTCTCCCCCTCGGTCCGCGCGGAGGCGGCCAGGCGTTCCCTGCGAGTGGTCGACGGGACGTGCCCGCTGGTGACCGCCGTTCATGCCGACGCCGCCGCTTATGCCGCCAGAGGCGATCACGTGGTGGTGATAGGGGACCGTCGGCACGCGTCGCTCCCGATACTGGCTGCCTGTGCCGGCCCGGCCGCGGAGGTCGTCCACAGCGCGTTGGACGTCCGGTCGTCGACGACCGGGGCTCACGGCTCCGAACCGGGCCCCGTGTCGTTCGTGATCGACCCCGGGATGGCCGTCGAGGACGCCTTGCCGATCGTGACGGCGCTACGGGACCGCGTCCCGCGGTTGGCCGGACATCACTTCGATGTGCTCTGCGATGCCGCGTCCGACCGTGCACAGACGATCGCCTCGGTATCGTCCGGCAGTGAGCTGACCCTCATTCTCGCCGCCGACGAAATCGATCCCGACGCTCAGGACGCCTTGCGGATGGCCACGGCGCATCCGTACCCCCGTGGCCCTGCCGGGTTCGATGAGGGGCGGGCCGGCGGATCTTGCGCGGTGGACGTGGTGACGTGCCTGGCGGACCTGAAGCCTGAGCGCTTGGCCGGTGTCACCGCGGTCGGGCTGGTCGGCACCCTGTCCGCCCCCGCAGGGCTGCGGGAGCAGGTTGTCGCGGCGCTGGCCGGGCTCGGTCCGCTGACGTGCAGACGACGCACCGTCGACACCGCACCTGCTCCCTTCAAGGCCGGCGAACCGTCCGATGAGCGCCTGGGGGACGACGCGTCCCCGGCGATGGGCCCACCCGTCCGAGTCACCGACCGGGATCCCGCGTTGATCACTGCACGTTGCGTCGTCCCGGACCCCCCCGACACCCTCGTTTGATCACTGGGGGACACCGTCAGTGAGCCCGCAGCCGGTCGTCTGCGGGGGCCCGTGTCAGGAGTTGCGCGGCGTCCACGTTGGCGGCATAAGGGGCGAGCCGGGAGCGCATGATGTTCAGAGCGGTGGTGGCGCGGCCGGAGCGCAGGTGGCGATGGTCGTTCAGGAAGGCGTGCCAGGTACTGACCGCCTGCTCGAGCTCGCCTTGGGAGAGTTGAAGCTCGGCGAGTCGTGCCAGCGTGACGGCACGGGCACGGCGTTCCTTGGCGGGGCGGTGCCGGATCGAGGTGGTGAGCGCGGTGATCGCCCCCGCCCGGTCACCGAGCAGGGCCTGCACCGCGGCCTGTTGATGCGCCAGCGCGGCATGGTGATAGCCGCCCATCGCCGCGTCCGCCGAGCCATCGGTGGCCGACAGCGAGGTGGCGCGGTTCAACTGGCGCTCCGCAGAGCTCAGGGAAGCCACTGCGTTGGTCTTGTCGCCGGCGCCCGCGGCGGCGACGGCGACCTGGCCGAGCAGGAAGGCACTGCGGGCCGGAGGCATCGCCCGTCCGCCGGTCACCACGGCCGCCTCGGCGAGGTGGACCGCATGGCGGCGGTGTCCCAGGAGCCGCGCCTGGTGCGACATCGTGCGGAGGACGATGGCGTAGGCGGCGGCGTCACCGGCTTCGGAGGCCAGATCCAACGCGACGCGGTAGTAGCGCTGGGCGAGACCGTGGAGTTCCTCGTCGAAACACATGAAGCCGCACCGGTAGGTCAACCGGATCGCAGCCGACCAGATCCTGCTCCGCGACGCCTGATCGTCGCCCGAGCCACGGAGGCGGGGGGCGAGACCACCTGCGAGGTAGGCGGCCAGCGCACGGCGGGAATGGCCGCCGCCGAAGGCTTCGTCGAGGTCGGAGTACACGCGCACCATCGCCTCGACGGCCGGCACCCGCTCCGGCGAGATCGTGCGTATGCGCACAGATGCGCCACCGGCGGCCTGGGGCCGGGAAGGTGCCGTCGACTCGGCCGGACCGTGGACGCCGCCCGCCGGGCTTCCGCGCTGCGCATCGCCGAACTCCGCCAGGTCCGCCAACGCGGTCACCGCATCCTGGACGTGGACGTCCGAGTGCGTTCCTTCCTGTCCGGCGGTGTGGGCATCGGCGGGTCGCCCGGGATCGAGCCCTGTCGCGGCCACCGTGACCAGTCGGCCCAGTCCGCGCGACAGCGCCTCGGCCACCAGGGTGGGCACCGGCTGCTCGGGGGGCCGGCCCGCCAGCCAGTGCGCCACCGACCGGCGATCAAGGCGCAACGAGGTGCCGGTCGCGGCCGCCAGATCATTGACGTTCCGTGCCAGCCGTTCCTCGCTCCAGCCGACCTCGGCCAACAAACCCCGCAACGCGCCGTTCGACTTCCGGTCGGGTGTCCGTGACAGCGTCATCCGCAACGCTCCTGAGTCGAGGGAGGCGGCACCGGCGACGCCACATCGTCCGGCGAGAACCTTCTTCCCGCCCTTATTATCTTCTTGGCAGACGAAACGAGACCTGTCAAGAATAATCCGAACCTTGGAACGGGATAGATCGCCTCACCGAAATATCGGCCACGGGAAGAGCGCTCGTTCGCAGTTCGGTGATCTTCTTGTCGCGAAAAGGGCCATGGGCGCGCGGCCGTTCCAGGCAATGCGGTGCGCATCGCGTTGAGAGTTGCAGCCGGCTGCGACTTTGTGCGCGATCTCGTCGTCTGGCCGGGAGGAGGTCGTGTCGAGCCCCACGAGCACGCCCGGCAGGGATCGTGCCGAGTGGGCCGACGGTCCGGCGATCAGGACGTCTCGAGTTTTCGGTTCCGGAGTCGAGAGGGAGAGCCGTGGTTTTGATCGGTGTGGTCATCGCCTTGCGAGATGGGAGGCGAGACTCTGCGGGGTCAGATCGAAGAGTTGTGCGGTGGGGACGGTGAGGCTGAGTCGTCTCTCGATGCGGTTGCGGAGTTCCATGGCCAGCAGGGAGTCGAGTCCCTGGGTGTTGAGGGGCTGGTCGGGACGAACGCGTTCGGCCGGCGTGCCGAGAATCAATCCGGCCTGCTCACGGATGAGCTCCAGCAGATCACCGATGTTCCGAGGCGTCGAATCCGGCGGAGGGACCTCGGAAGGCTCGAGAGATGCGGAAGTTCGCGCATCCGCGGAGTCCGCGTGGTGACCGTGTTCTTCCGGCGAGGGGGTCTCCGATGGACGGGGGGCGGGAGGGGGCTCGGCGGGGGGCGCCAAGTGCAGGAACAAGGAGGCGCCGGCCGCCCGAGGGAAGGCACGGCTCCAACGGCTCCAGTCGGTGGGGAGCACCGCCACTTGAGCGGCGCGCTCACGGACGAGGCGGCTGAGGGCGGTGATCCCTTCCTGCGGCGTGAAGGATGTCATGCCGTCGGGCACGAGGCTGTGCCCCAGCTCCGCTTGCCTACGTGCGGCCATGCCGACGGTGTTCCAATAGCCCCAGTTGACGCTGGTCGCCGGGACTCCGTCGGCGCGGAGCCGGTGCGCGAGTGCGTCGAGGTAGGCGTTGGCGGCCGCGTAGACGCCGATGAAGGGCAGCCCCAGGAGGGCGGACCCCGCGGAGAAGAACACCAGGAAATCCAGGTCGATCCGATGAAGAACCTGAGTGAGGGCACGGGCTCCATGCGCCTTGGGGCCCAGAACAGTGGTGTTGTGCTCCGGGGTGAGATCGGCGATCTCCCGCGCTTCGAGAACCCCTGCGCAATGCAGCACTCCGCGGATCGGCGGACCGCCGTCCTCGCGCCACGCCTGGAGCGCTTGCCGCATCGCGTGCGGGTCTGCGGCATCAATCTGGACGTACGTGACGTGGGCACGGGACTGCATGTCACGCAGGACGCGGAGTCTGGCGCCGTCAGAGCAGTCGGCGGAGTCCGGAAGCGCAGAGCGCCCGGTGAGGAGGATGTGGCGCGCACCACTCCTGATGAGCCATCCGGCCGCCTCGATTCCCAGGCCTCCGAGTCCGCCGGTGACGAGGTAGGCGGCATCAGGGCGGACGACGGGTTCCTGTTGAGCCGAGACGGGTGCCGTGGCGGCGACGTGCCGGCCGTCCGTTCCGGTGTGGTCGATCAACAGTTTGCCCAGGTGGTCGCCACGTGCCATCAGCGCGAACGCCTCGTCGACCTGGTCGGGGGCGAAGGTCTCGTAGGGCAGCGGCGGGAAGATGCCGCGCTCGGCGAGCCGCACCACCTTCTTCAGTTCCGCGCCGGTCTGTTCGGGACGGTCCTGCTGCATCCGGAGAAGGTCCAGAGCGGCATAGGTGAGCCCAAGCGCGAAGGGGCGCAGGCCCATTCTGTGGTCGGCGAGGATGTCCCGTTTGGTGAGGTCGATCAGACGACCGTAGGGCGCGAGCAACTCGAAGTTGGCATCCCATTGCGGCCCTGACATCGTGGAGTTGACGATGACGTCGAAGCCGCGACCGTCGGCGGCCTCCCTGATCCGTTCCGCGAAGTGCGGCGACCGCGAGTCGTTGACATGCTCGGCCCCCAAGTAGCGCAGCAGCGCGCGTTTGCCGGGGTTGCCCGCGGTCGCGAAGACCCGTGCGCCGCGCCAGGCCGCCACCTTCAGGGCCGCCGTGCCGACGCCGCCGGTGGCGGCGTGGATGAGGACGCTCTCGCCGCCCTTGAGGCGGGCCATCTTGTGCAGGGCGTGGTGGGCGGTGACGTAGGCGGCGGGAAGCGTGGCGGCCTCGGCCGGGTCGAATCCCGCCGGGCTACGAGAGACCAGGGCGGCCGGGACGTTCACGAAGGGGGCGAAGGCGTGCCGGGCGAGCGCAACGACCGTGTCGTCCACATGCAGGCCGTGAACGCCGTGCCCGATGGCCGTGATGGTGCCGCTGCACTCCGCCCCCGTGGCGGGGCCGACGTCGTGCTCATCGTCGAGCGCCCCGTAGGCCACCAGCACGTCGTGGAAGTTCACACCGGCATAGGCGGTGCGGATGGTCACCTCTCCGGGCCCGGGGGCCGGCGGGCGCGGCGTGGACGCGGGCGACGACCGCCGCCGCCCGGCCTGAGTGCCGGGATCCCGATCAGACCGGAGGCGGTGACGTTGCAGGCGGGGTGCCAGCAACCGACCGCCTCTGACGGCGAGTTGATCTTCGATGGTGCTCCTCTCGAGCACGTCTTTCAGCCGCGCCCCGGCCCAGGCGGCTGTTTCCAGGTCAACGATGCGCAGGTCCAGGGCCGGTCGTTCGTTGCGCAGGACGCGCACCAGACCCCACATGAGGGCCTGCTCCGGGTGAGGGCAGTCGCCGCCGTCCACGGACTGGGCGCCTCGGGTCACGAACGTCACGGAAGGGGACTCGAACTCCAGGGTGGACAGGGCCCGTGTCAGGGCCGCCGTGGACCGGCAGCAATACTGCTCCGCCTCTTCCAGGGTGTCGGCGTCCAGGCTCCACAAGTGGACGATTTCCGTACAGGGTGCGTCTGCCTCGAGGAGAGCCAGCAACCGCGCGTAGTGGTCGGCATCGGCCGGGTCGATCTCCCAGAGCGTGTCGTTGATCTGTCGGAGCTCCTTGCCGCGAACGGCCAGGACGTGGGATGTACCCGTTGCCGAAGGTTGTTCGTCGAGCTTGGCCGCCACCCCGGTCTCATCCGCGAGGAGCAGCATGCGTCCGGGTGTCCGAGACGGGGCGGGCCGGGCGGTCTCCCAC
Organism: Thermomonospora umbrina; assembly: GCF_003386555.1. Taxonomy (GTDB): domain Bacteria; phylum Actinomycetota; class Actinomycetes; order Streptosporangiales; family Streptosporangiaceae; genus Thermomonospora; species Thermomonospora umbrina. The sequence goes on from NZ_QTTT01000001.1 coordinate 6,483,347, forward strand.
CGCACGTCATAGAGTTCGTCCAGCACCCGCCCCGTTCCTGAGCCGGTTGGGGCCGGTGAGGACGACGCGGGGGTGCCGGGCTCCGGACGGTGGGATCGGGCACGATGGATGTGCATCCCGGTGAGGGTGGCGAGGACGCGGCCGTCGTCATCGGCGATCCACAGATCCGCCGCGGCGTCGTGAGTGCCGTTCACGTTCACCGTGGCGCGGCACCGGGCTCGGACACCGAGGCCGTGGTGGAGGTCGATGCGCTCGATACCCGAGGCCAGGACCGCTTCGCCGGTCCGGTGACCGGGGTCGGGCGCGCCGGATTGCGGCAGCGCCGCGACGGCGATCTGCAGACACGCGTCCAGCGTGGGCGGCGGGACGCGAAGCCGGCCGCCGGGCAGCGGTGCGGAGACTCGGACGGTGCCGGACGCCTCGCCGTCGCTCCGGTGCAAGGTGGCGATGGCACGGAACGCGCCCCTCCACTGGTTGCCCCTCGTGTCCCAATGCCGGTAGAAGTCGGCGGCGGTGGAGTCGTCGCCGGCATCGGGCGGCCGGATGCGCTCAGGTGAGGAACCGCCCGGCACGGCCCGCCCCGTGACGTGCTCCGCCCACGCTCCGTCCGGCAGACGGCTGGAGATCTGAAAACGCCACCGGCTGGCCTCGTCGCCCGGGGTGAGGGCCACCTTCAGCCATGGGCACGTGGTGGCGTCCAGTTCCAGCGGCCGGACGAAGGAGACGTCGGTGAGCGTCACGGGACGGTCGCCGTGCACGCGGCCGAGGATCGCCGCGATGAGTTCGATGTGGCCGGCGCCCGGCATCACCGACGTCCCGTGGACCCTGTGATCGAGTAGATGGGCGTTGACCCGCAGATCCAAAGGCCCTTCCCACACGCGGTCATCCCCTTCGTGGTGCTCTCTCCAGTCGGTCAGCAGGGGATGGTGGGCGGCTGCATCCGAGGGCTCGGCGGGTGCGGCGGGCGGAGTGCCGGGGGGCAGCGGGAAGCGGTCATGTTGCCAGGGGTACTCGGGCAGGCGGACGTGGCGGGGCCGGTCACCGATCACGGCGCGCCAGTCGACGTCATGTCCGGCCGTCCACAGTCGGCCGAGCGCGGCGAGCATCGAGGCGTACTGCGGGCTTCCGCGCCGCTGGCAGGTGAGGGCGAGGTCGTCCTCCCCGCACGCGGCCTCGATGGCCGGCAGGACCACGGGGTGCGGGCTGATCTCGACGATGCTCGACGCGACATGGCCCGTGCCGCGCTCGTCGAGGAGCGAACGCATGGCGGGACCGAAGAGCACCGGATCGCGAAGATTCCGCGCCCAGTAAGCGGCGTCGAGTTCCGGGCCGTCCACCATCGAATCCAGGACGGTGGAGAGCATGGGGATCTTGCACCGGGTCGGCTCCAGCGATCGCAGGTCTTGGGCCATCTCCCCGGCGAGCCCCCCGAGGTGGGGGCTGTGCGCCGCGACGTCGATGTCGATGCGGCGAGAGAACACGCCACGGCCCTCCAACCGGCCGCAGACGGAATCCAAGGCGGCTGGATCGCCGGAGAGCACGACCGATGAGGGACTGTTGACCACCGCGACGGCCAGACGGTCCTCGAACCCGGCGAGTTCGGCCTCGGCCCGCTCTCGCGACAGTTCGACCCACGCCATGGCCCCGGTACCCGCCAGCCGGGCCAGCGTCGCCGACCGCAGGCAGATGATCTTCGCCGCGTCCTCCAGAGAGAGCGCCCCGGCCGCCAGCGCCGCGCTCACTTCGCCCACGCTGTGACCCACGACCACATCCGGCCGCACCCCCCAGGAACGCCACACGGCGTCGAGCGCGACCTGCACGGCGAACAGGGCCGGATGGGCACGGTCGACCGCCCGGTGGTCCTTCGGCTCGTCCCCCTTGATCAGGTCCAGCACCGACCAGCCGCACTCCGCGGCGATCGCCCGGTCGCACTCGGTCATGGCCCGCGCGAACACCGGGCAGTCCGTGAGCATCTCGCGCGCCATACCCGCCCACTGCGAGCCATGGCCCGAGAAGACGAACGCCAGCCGCCGCTCGCCCGCCTCGCGCGGCCCGGCGACCTCGTCCGTCGGCTCCTGAGAGACGAACGCGCGCAGACCCGAGACGAACTCGTCGTGGTCGGCGCCGACCACCGCCAGCCGCCAGGGCAGATGCTCGCGCCGAAATGCGGCGTTACCGCATAGCTCTGCCGGCGAGAAGGCCCGGCCACCGCCGTCGGGCGCCAGGAATGTCAGGTAGGACTCCGCCAGGTCCTGAAGCGCCTGAAGCGAGTGAGCCGAGAGCGGTAGCAGCCGAGCATGGCGGTCACTCTCCGAGGTCGCCGCCCGTGCCCCCTTTCGAGTCGCCGGACGCACCTGTGAAGGGGCCTCCGACAGCACCAAGTGGGTGTTCGTCCCCGAGATGCCGAACGCGCTGACCCCGGCCACGCGGGGCTTCCTCGCCCGGGGGAGGGACACCGGCTCCGTCGGTACCGAAAGGGAGAGGCTCTGCCAGTCGACATTGGGGTTCAACTCGTGCAGGTGGAGGCTCGGCGGGATCACCCCCTCGAACAGGCAGAGCGCCGTCTTGATCACACCGCCGATGCCGGCGGCCGCCTCGCTGTGGCCCACGTTGGTCTTCAGCGAACCCACCAGCAGAGGGCGCCGCCTGGACCTTCCCGCGCCCACCACCTCGCCGAGCGCCCGCAGCTCGGCCAGATCCCCGACCCTGGTCCCCGTCCCGTGCGCCTCCACATAGGTCACCCCCGCAGGGTCGACGCCAGCCGCGGCGTACGCCCTTCGCAACAGGTGCGCCTGACCCTCAACGGCCGGCTGCATCGGGCTGCCACTCGACCGCCCGTCGTGGCCGATAGCCCCACCCAAGATCACCGCGTACACCCGGTCCCCATCGGCCCTTGCGTCCGCCAAGCGCTTCAGCACCACGACGCCGACGCCCTCCGAACGGGTGAACCCGTCGGCGCTCGCGTCTGCGAACTTGCATCGCCCATCGGCCGCGAGGGCCCCCGCACCGACGTAGGCCGAGGTCTGATCCGGTGTCAGGATCAGATTGGTCCCCGCCGCCACGCACACCCGGCAGCGTCCACCGCGCACGGACTCGGCCGCCATGTGGACCGCCGCCGAGGACGCCGCACACGCCGCCTCCACCGACATACTGGGCCCACGGAAATCGAAGAAGTAGGAGACGCGTCCCGACAGCGCCGCCCGCTGATGACTGCCCACCAACGTGTGCAGATCGCAGTTCTCGCTGCGAACCAGATCCCAATGGTCGGACGCCTGCTCCCCGACGAACACCCCGGTATCGCTGCCCGCCAGTGACCCGGGTGGGATTCCCGCGTCCTCGAACGCCTCCCAAACCGTCTCCAACAGGAGCCTCTTCTGTGGATCCATCTTGGCGGCCTCACGCGGCGAGACCCCGAAGAACGAGGCGTCGAAATGCTCCACTCCGTCGAGGAACCCCCCGAACCGCCCGGGAGATTCCGACGCCCGCAACATCGCCAACGCCGGCCGATCCTCCGGCACGGTCCCCACCGTGCTCACCCCTTCGCACAGGAGACGCCACAATTGCTGTGGACCTCGTGCTCCCGGATACCGACATCCGACCCCGACGATTGCCACGGCATCATCCATGCCTGCATCTCCCTTCACGAGTCGCGTCCTCTCCCTGGTGAGCCTGGCCGCCACTATTCGGCGATCTCGGTACGCCCCGTCCACCGGAACACGGTGACCAGTTCTCCGCCGACTTCACAGCAGTATCCGGCAGATGTGAAATGCTCATAGCCGCCGTAGAACGCCAGCTTGACCTCGTCGGAGTCACGAAACGCCTCTCCGATCCGCGATGAGATGGGCAGATCGCGAGGACAATCCACGAACACGGCCTTGATCTTCGCCGTTCGGTCGGCTGTGGCATTGACTGGACCGGAGGAGTGGTCTGGCCCGCTGATCATTGATCTTCACCCATCGTCGGGCTCGGTGAAAGTTCCACTGAGCAGGAGGGCCCCCGTGCCGAGCGCATCGGATCCATGTACCTCCTGGCCGCTACCGTTCCAGTAACCCTTATGAAGGCATGGCAGCCAATGTGGAGGAGACTGCGGATATGTCTCGTCTCCGTAGATGGTCACGCTCCCGGCGCTCGCTTTTCCGCACGGCAATGTCGGGACGGTGGAAGGCGTGCATCGGCGTGCGATGCCGGCCTACCGCTCGATGGGCTGGAGGTGTGCCGCGCCCTTCAAATGGCCCTCGAGGCCGCTGATGGTGACGATGACGTTGCCGTCGTCGTCGACGGCGGTGCAGGAGTGGCAGGACGGCTCTTGGTCGTGGGGAGCGTCCCTGGCGGCGCTCAGCAGGATTGCTTGAGAGCGGCCGGCGATGTCGTGGTCGGAGCCCGACCGGTAGAAGGTGATCTCACGGAAGGACTTGAGGGCGTAGACGGGGATGCCGGTCTCCGACCGATCGTGCAGGACGCTGATCCGAGCGAGGGCGTCGAGGAGCAGCGCCGGTGTGTGGAATCGGGCGAAGGGCGCCCGGTGGACGTCGTCGGGCGGGGCGAACCTGCCGTAGGCCGTGCCGTTGTGCACGGCGGTCGCGGTGGTGGTGACGAAGGCCCCGCGCAGCACGATGGAGTCGTTCGGCAGGTAGTACGGGTCGGGCAGCGGTGCGGCGTCCCGCGGGATAACGGTCGATCGCCGTGGCGAGGTCGGTGGGGTGTCGGCGAGGACGACGGTGCAGCGGGCGTGGAGGTGGTCCGGGCGTAGGAGCAGGCCCCGCGGGCTTCGGATCTCGCTGTGGAAGGCGACGGCTACGTGGGTCTCATGGTCGTCGGAGTGCTCGATCGTGGTTTTGATCTTGAACGTGGCGGTGCCCTTACGGGGGTGCGTTCTGAGGAAGCGCTCGAAGGTTCCGTCGAGAACGCGGACGGGGATGCGTTCCGGGTGCGCCGCCGAGGCGGCCTCCACGGCCATTTCGATCAGGAAGGTGCCCGGGACGGTCGGTCGGCCGTCGACTAGATGGTCGTTGAGGTAGGGGTGGCGGTCGATGTCGAGGTCGCATGCGAAGTCGCCTTCCCCGGGCGGGTCGGCGCTCAGGAGCGGGTGGACGCGAGGCCCGGGCCGCCGGTCGGCCGTGGCCATGATGCCCGGGAAACGCCGGTCGGCGATGTGCGCGTCGAGCGGGCCCAACAGCAGTGTGCACGGTGGACGTGGGGAGTCGGCCAGGACCTGCCTGAACCGCCGGACGCCCTCCTCGGTCGTGATCGCGGTGTAGCCCTGCCGGGCCAGTTGCTCGCGCATGATCGGGCCGGAGGCGAGCCCGGTCTCCTTCCATATCGGCCAGGCGACGGTGCTGTGGTCGAATCCCGCCGTATGCGCCTGAAGGCCGGCGGTGGCCAGGTAGTCGTTGGCGGAGACGTAGTCGGGACTGCCGGGCTGGCCGGCGAAGGCCGAGACCGAGCCCATGTTGATCCACGTGCGTGGATGGTGCAGGCCGAGGGCGTCGAGCAGGTGGGCGTGCCCGCGGACCTTGATGTCGCGGACCAGCCGGAACTCCTCGAGCGATTTGCGGCGCGTCTCGGTGGATCGGTTGATCCCGGCTGCGAACAGCAGGAGGTCGATGATCGGGTCCTCCGACAGGATCCGGTCGATCACCCGCTGGACCGCCGCGCCATCTCGGACGTCGCAGGCCAGGTATCTCACGCGGTCGGCGCCGCAGTGGTCGCGCAACGTCTGCAGGGTGTCGCGAGTCTGCTGATGTTCGAGGAGCCTGTCGTACTCGCGGTTGGCGGCCGCGACCGAGACGGAACGGTCGTCACGCCTGCGGGCGCGGAGGTGGTCGCTGCGCGACGTGCCGGGCGGCGACGCTGGAGTGTCGGTGAGCTCACTGCGGCCGAGGATCCATATCTTCGGCCGGACGCCGGCGGCCAGGTCGCGGAGCAACGCCGCCGTGATGCCACGGGATCCGCCCGCCGCGACGATGACGCTCGAGCTGCTGAGCGGCGGTTGCGGCGTCGCCGATGGTTCCGGCATGGGGGTGGGCAACGGCTCAAGACGATCTCCGCCGACGCGGAGGACGACCCGAGTGGTGGAGTGTCGTCCGAGCTCCTCGCCCAGGTGACGCAGGCCGTTCTCCAGAGAATCGGCGTTGGACACGACACAGAGGACCGCGGCGTTCGGGAGGTCGCAGGCGACGGTCTTGCCGAAGCCGCTGAAAAGTCCGGCCGAGCCGACCGGCAGCCCTTGGGCGACCGCGTTGTACATGAGCGTCGCGACGCTGCCCCCGCTCAGGTCGTCGAAGCACTCCTTGAGGGCGAGGAAGGCCAGGTCGTGCAGATCCAGGAGGTCGTCGGCGGTGGCGTCGGCGACGATCCGCAGGTGCCGGGGCCGCCGGCCCGTCGCCCCGAGCAGATCGGCGATCAGGCCCTCGCTCGGCTCGGCCATGTGCACGTCCGAACGGCCCGGGCCTTTGGCCGTGGAGACCACGAGCGTGTGCGGCGGGAGCGTCGCGGGCAGCTCGGCCCCATTGGTGAGCAGAAGGCAGTCGTCGGGGAACGCCTCGACCGCCTCGGGGGCGGCGACGGCCGTCACGGATCGGTAGGTAAGGGCGTACCGGTGAACGATCTCGGACTCGGGGGGAGCGGGATCGGGAGGCGTCGTGTCCGCCGTTGTGGCGGTGGCGGTGGCGGCGATGGCGAGGCCCGTCGTCCGGCCCGTGAAGTCATCCGTCCAGCTCACGGCCGCGTCCTCGCCCCGCAGGATGTGGGCGAGAACCGCGAAGGCGGAGTCGGCCGCCAGGTAGCTGCGCCTCTCGAGCGGTCGAGGGCGTGAGACCGTCGGATGGGGAACGTTCGCATCGCCGCCGAGCGTGGCCAGCACGGGCAGGTCCGCGCGCAGGGCCTGGGACCGCCGCGTCAGCGCGAAGCACACCGCCGCCTCGCCCAGTTCGTCGACGCCGCCGCCGAACGAGGGCAGCACCAGGTCGGCCCATGGCGCATCGCTGTGGGCGTTGACGCAGACCACCAGGGCCAGGTCGAGGTCGCCGCGGGCCAGATGGTCACCGGCCGCTCGCAACGCGTCCACGCTGGAGCATGTGCCGGTGTCGCAGTTCACCGCCAGCCCGTGGAAGTCCAGCGCGGCGGCGACGCGAGCCGAGATCAGCGACGGCATTCCGCCGGGAAAAGAGTCCTCGGTGGCCTGCTCGATGCCGCCGCGTGTCTCGGCGGCAAAGCGGTCATAGGACTCGACGACCGAGGGGTGATCCGCGGCGAGCCGGTCCACCACGTTGCCGCGGAGGTCGTCCAAGGCGCAGCGGACGGTGTGCCCCGCCGCATGGGCGGTGAGCCCACTATGCGCGCCGATCACTCCGCAGGTGTCCTTCAGCTCCGCCCAGAATGAGCCGAGCTCGTCGTGGAGCCCGTCAACGGCGAGAAGGGCGAGCCGGTGACTCGGATCGAGGGCCCGATGTGTGGCCGGCGGAGTCCTCAACATGCGGAAGGGGACGGAGGGGACCGTCCCGAACGACGCCGGAATGTCCCCGTCTCCGGAGACGAGCCAGGCGGAGACGTCTTCTCGCGACGGCTGCCCCGGCAGGACCGTGTTCCAGCCGACCACCACGACTGGGTCTTCCTCGGCCGGTTTAGGGTTCGCCACGAGACCGGGGTGGTCGTCGACGATCACCGCATGGGCGTTGGTGCCACCGAACCCGAAGGAATTGACCGCCACGGTGCGCACGCCGGCGCCGGGCCGAGGCCAGGGCACCTGATCGCGCGGGATGGTGACCTGAGCCGGCAGGCCGGGGCTGGGCGAGGCGACGGCCGGCCGCTGGGCGGGGATCGCGGAGCGCCGCAGGGCCTCGATGGCGTGGATCACGGACAGGACGCCCGACGGCCATCCGGTGTGCCCGATCAGCGACTTGTTCGAGGTCATCACCACGTCCCGGCTCTGCTCGAACTCCGACGTCAGCGTGGCGAACTCGGTCTGATCACCGGCCGGGGTGCCGGTGCCATGGGCGATGATCCAGGAGACGTCCTCCGGCGCGGGGCCGGCCCGGTAGGCGCGCCGTACGGCGAGGACCTGCCCCCGGCTGTTGGGGGCGTAGATCGCCTTGCCCTTGCCGTCGCAGGAGGTTCCGACGCCGGTGAGCACGCCGAGCACCTGATCTCCGTCGGCACGCGCCCGTTCCAAGGTCTTGAGGACGACCACGGCGGCGCCGTCGGAGAACAGCGTGCCATCGGCGGCGCTGTCGAAAGCACGCACGGCGCCGGTGGGACTGAACCCGCTGAGCTTGGCGAACAGCACCGTCGACCGGGGAGTGAGGGCGAACGTGCCGCCGCAGACGGCGACGTCGCAGGTGCCCGAGCGCAGGCGGCGCATGCCGAGGTCGATGGCGTAGAGAGATGAACTGCACGCGGAGTCGACGATCGTGAAGTCCGATTCCGGAGGCAGCACGGATCTGGCGGCGTTCGAGATCGCGGCATGGGGGAGACATCCGGCGGGGTCCGTCGCCGCGTGGCGGAGGTGCCCTTGTGCCGCGCGGGTCACCTCGTCGGCTCCCGTCGTCCCGGCGAGGCCTCGACGCAGGGCGGCGAGGATCAGGGATTCCTCCAAGTGCTGACTTCCGTCGGACGTGGCCCCGACATACAGCGCGGTCCTGTCGCCCGGATGCGCGACCACGCCGGTCCACGCCTCCTTGAACGCCTTGCGCAGCCACGTGGCGTTGTAGTCCTCGGCGCGTGCGGACTCCGGTACGTCGGTGGTGACGAAGCCCAGTGCTCGCGCGTACATGCGCTCGGGGGCCGTCCGGTCGGGGGAGTGGTAGCTCTCGATCGACCATCGCCGACCGGGCTCCCGGAAGACCGGATCACCCGAGTTGAGCAGCTCCCACAGGGCATCGGTGCCGACGGCTCCAGGCATCACCGACCCGGCGCCGACGATGGCGATCGCCTCGCCCGCGTCCACCGCATCGGCCTGAGCGGCCGGGGTCGTCCCGGCGTGTGCCGAGTCCGACGGGACCGGTGCGGGTTTGGGCAGGTATGCCGGCGGAGTCAGCAGTGGAGCGCCGAGGCTGAGCCCACCGTCGGCCAGCACGGTCTGACCGGTGATCCACCGTGCCTGGTCCGAGGCGAGGAACAGGACGAGGTCGGCGTACTCGTCGGCATCCGCGAGCCGGCCGAACGGTGTCGCCTCCGAGACGACCTCGCGTAGCTCCTCGGCGTCGGGAAAGTGGCTCAACACCGGGCTCTCGACGATGCCGCAGGAGGCACAGTTGACCCGGATTCCCAGCGGAGCGAGCTCGACCGCGAGGTAGCGGGTCGCCGACTCCACGGCGGCCTTGCCGATGCCCAGCGTCGCGTAATTGCCGAGAACGAGCCCGGCGCCGATCGAGGACAGGGTGACGATGGCGCCGCCCCGTTCGGAGTCCATGATCTCGGAGGCGAGGAGTGAGCAGTCGACGGTCCCCTGCACCGTGGTCCGCCAGCTGCGCGTCCACGTGCGCTGTGTGATTTCGCGGATGGGCGCGAGCCCGCCCATCGCGGCGTTGTTGATCAGGATGTCCAGGCTCCCCGCCGCGGCCCGGATCCGGTCCATCATCTCGCGCAGGTCGTCGGGCTTGGCGACGGAGCCGTGGAGGAGCTCCACGCTGCCGCCGGCCTCGGCCAGCTCGGCGGCCGTGGACTCGGCGGCCTCGCGGGAGTGGAAGTAGTTGATGAAGACGTGGGCTCCGCTGAGCGCGAAGCGGCTGCTGATGGTCTTGCCGAGCCCCCGGCCGCCGCCGGTGACGAGCACGGTCCTGCCCTCGAACCCCGACATGCCCTCACCTCCCGTCATGGTCGAGCCGACGTTGGACCTCCTCGGCCACGTGGGCCAGGGTGGGGAAGTCGGACACCTTGAGATCGTTGGTGTTGGGCAGCCCGAACCGCGCAGCCGCCTGCACGAGCAGCTCGGTCTGCTTGAGGGAGTCGACACCGAGGTCGGCCTCGAGGTCGGCCTCCTCCTCGACGACCTCGACCGGGTAGCCGAGGGCCTCGGCGTAGAGCGTGCGCAGAGCCTCGAGGATCTCCTCCGCCGCGGGAACCACGGTCTCGTCAGGCTCCCCGGGCTCGGGCGCCTGCTCGGCGCTCGCCGGCTCCACCGGCGTCGGCTGCCGCCGTCCGGCACCGTCGTGGGGGCTTCGCCGTTCGTCCCAGCTCTGGCAGGTGACCGCGGGCACGCTCCGGCGCACGAGCCCGACCATGGTGTCGCCGACACCGCACTCGACGAAGTCACGGACACCGTGTGCGTGGAGCGACCGGACCGCGTCCAAGAGGTCCACGGTGACGAGCTCCTGATCGACCAGTACCTCGCGGATGTCATCGGCGTCCGTCAGGTGTCGGCGGCGCAGCGTGGAGTAGAGATTCCAGGACAGCGGTCTCTGTGGGATGCCTCTGATCCCTTCCCGATGCCGGGCTGCGACCGGGGCCATCCGGGGCCCGTGGAACGGGAAGGGCGCCGGGAGCAGTGTGGTGGGCACGGCCAGCGCTCCCGCGATCTCTTGGACGTGGGCGAGCGCGTCGGAGGAGCCGGACACCACCGTTTGGTCCGGCGCGTTCCTGCACGCCACCGCGAGAGTGGGGTCGTCCGCGAGGTGGATGAGGGCCGAGACCCGGTCGGCGTCGAGTCCGAGGGCGAGCATCCCGCCATCGCGGACGGCGAGTCCCATGAGTGCTTCGTTGCGGGCCTGGAGGATCCGGGTCCCGTCGCTGATCGAGAATGCTCCCGCACAGGTGGCCGCGGCGATCTCGCCGAGACTGTGTCCCAGGAGGACGGTTCCTTCCGGCAGGACGCGATGATGCGATGCCCAGAGACCGACCGAGGCGGCGAAGATGGCCGTCTGCTGCAGATCCGGTGCTTCGGCGGCGAGCTGCTCCAGGGTCGCCGCCCCGTCCCTGCCGAGGAGCGCGTCGAGCCTGCCGTCGATCGCGGCGGAGATCTCCTCCAGGGCGGCGCCGGCGTCGGGTGAGGCGGTGCGGAGCTCGTGGAGGACGCCCGGCCGGTAGGCGCCCTGACCCGGGAAGATGACCGCGGCTCCCCGGCGCAGGAGCGGCCTGCCGTGTCCGCCCACTGGTGCGGTGTCGGGCACGCGGACGATGACGGGCGACTCTGTTGCGAGGGGCATGCGTTTCCTCCATGAAGTCGGTGGGACGTACGGTCGGCGGGAGCGCTGGGGGCGCGGCCGTGGCGATTCCGGCGCGGCGGCTCGCCTTGCGTTGAGGAGTCCGATCGCCGCGCGGAGGGCGGCGACCTCCTCCGGGCCGGCTCTGCCGCGGACGATGCGCAGGGCGTCCGGCTCGTCCGGCTCGGCCGACGGGCTCACCCGGCCGCTCACGGTGGGTTGTTGTGCTTGCGGTCGGGTAGATCGGCGTGCTTGGTGGCGAGGAGTCGCAGCCCTTCGATCAGGACGCGGCGGGTGTCGCAGGGATCGATGACGTCATCGATCAATCCGCGCTCCGCGGCCGAGTAGGGATCCATGAGTTCGCGGCGATAGTGCGTGACTCGTTCCGCACGTGTCGCGGCCGGGTCGGGTGACCCGGCGATCTCGTGGCGGAAGATGACATCGCAGGCGGCCTCCGCGCCCATCACGGCGATCTCGTTGAGAGGCCAGGCGTAGGCGAGGTCCGCGCCGATGGAACGGGAGTCCATGACGATGTAGGCGCCGCCGAACGCCTTGCGCAGGATCATTTGGATTCTCGGAACGGTGGCGTTGCAGTACGCCGACAGAAGTTTGGCGCCGTGCCGGATGATCCCGCCGTGCTCCTGGTCGACGCCGGGCAGGAACCCCGGCACGTCGACCAGGCTGATCAGGGGGATGTTGAACGCGTCGCAGAAGGAGACGAAGCGGGCGGCCTTCTCCGAAGCGTGCCGGTCCAGAACGCCTGCGAGGTGCCGCGGCTGGTTGCCGACGATGCCGACGGGCCGCCCGCTCAGCCGCGCCAAGGCGCAGATGACATTGGAAGCCCAGCTCTCGTGGCATTCCAGGAAGTCTCCGTCGTCCACGATCTCCTCGATCGCGGCGCGCATGTCATAGGGGATGGACGGGTCCGAGGGGACGATCTCGAGCAGCCGGGGGGTGGCGCGGTCGGCCGGATCGGTGGCCCGGGCCGTCGGAGGCGGTTCCCGGTTGTTGGAAGGCAGGAGCGTGAGCAGGTGGCGGACGTCCTCGATGCACGATCGTTCGTCGTCGTGGACGAACGTCGCGGTTCCGGCGGACCGGGCGTGGGCGTCGGCTCCGCCGAGTCGGTCGCGGGTGACGTGTTCTCCGGTCACGGCGGCGATCACTTCGGGGCCGGTCAGGTACATCTCCGCGGGGCCGCGGGCCATGAACACGAAGTCGGTGAGTGCCGGCGAGTATGCCGCTCCGCCCGCACAGGGTCCGAGGATCACGCTGATCTGTGGGACGACGCCGGACGCTGCGGAGTTCCTGCGGAAGATGCCGCCGTAGCCGGCCAGCGCCGTCACGCCCTCCTGGATCCGGGCGCCCGCCCCATCGCAGAGGGCGACGATCGGAACACCGGTCGAGATCGCCAGATCCATGACCTTGTGGATCTTCGTGGCGTGCGCCTCTCCCAGCGATCCTCCGAAGATCTGGAAGTCATGGGCGTAGACGCACACGCGCCGCCCGTGGACCGTGCCCCAGCCCGTCACCACTCCATCGGTGTGGGGCCGCCGGTCCTCCAACCCGAACCCATGCGCCCGGTGCCGCCGTAGCGGCTCCACCTCGTGAAAGGAGCCCTCGTCCAACAGCAGATCGATGCGCTCGCGTGCGGTGAGCTTGCCCCTCGCATGTTGACGCTCGGTCGCAGCCTCATCGGTCCCCTCGACGGCCAGGAGATGAAGTCGTTCCAGGCGGGTCAACGCCTGGGTATATGAGCTGCGATCCAGCGCTTCCTCAGCGGCCGGACGGTCGGACGGGGGTTCGCTGATAGCGGTCATCCATACTCCAAGGGTGACGATGCCAGAAGCTTCTTCCTGCCTACTTCGACAGGTGTCTCCTGGTCCAGAACTTCCTGTGGTGAGCACGTCACGCTTTAGTCATATGTCACGAGCCCATCTCGGCCTTCGCCGCTGTGCGCCGTGATTCCGGGAATGTCGATGGCCTTTGCGTGGAAGCCTGCACAGGCGGGAGCGGATCTGGGCTCCAGGCTTGCTCGATCTGGCTTTCGGCGTCCATTCAGGAATCCGTGCAGATCATCGATCGGAGCCCGACCCCTCGAAGAAGGCGTGACATCCGGGCAAGCGTGACATGTGCGGAAGCGGATCTCCTTGATGTTCGCGGCGGTCGGCGAGTTGAGTGGACGCCATTCGATCAGGACGTGCCGTTGACATAGAAGCCGATCCCGCAGCGGGACCATGGGAAAGCGTCAGCGAGAGAAGGGACAGGCGCGGTGGCATACGCAGGCAGTTACCAGAGTCAGGTGTTCGCCGCTGGAGGAAGTCCCTTCCCTTTCACGGCGAAGGGGCTGGAAGAGGCGGCGCTGGATAATCTGCCGCGCGAGTACTTCGACTACATCGCCGGTGGGGCGGGCTCCGAGCGGACCGTGGCGGCGAACGAGGCGGCGTTCAGCCGATGGGGGTTGATCTACCGGGTGCTGCGCGACGGTGTGGCCGCCGACGCGTCCTCCACCCTGCTGGGCACGCCGATGAGCGTGCCGGTGATGCTGGCCCCGGCGGGTGTGGCGGACCTGGCTCATCCGGAGGCCGAGCGTGCGGCGGCGCGGGCTGCGGAGCGGGTCGGGGCGGTTCAGGTGCTGTCGGCGGTGACGTCGGTCTCGCTGGAGGAGGTCGCGCAGGCCGCTCCACGGGGGCGGAGGTGGTTCCAGTTCGCTTGGCCCGACGACGAGAAGCTGGCCCGCTCGTTGATCGAGCGAGCCGAGGCCGCCGGGTACGGCGCCCTGGTGGTGATGGGCGACTGCTACGTGGCCGGTTGGCGGACACGGGAGCTGTCCTCGGGCTTCTTCCCCTTTCGGCATGCGCACGGCCTCGGCAACTACGTGTCAGACCGGCGATTCTGGGAGCTGGCCGGCTTCGGTTCCATGCCCGAGGACCTCGACGATCTCACCTCCGAGATGGTCGCGGCGGCGGCCTCGACGTGGAACCGGGTCTTCACCAAACCCGCGCTCTTGCCCGAGGACTTGGCGGTGCTGCGTTCCTGGACCCGCATGCCGATCGTCGTCAAGGGGGTGTGCCATCCCGACGAGGCGACCCGCCTGTGCGAGGCGGGCATCGACGCTCTGATTGTGTCCAACCACGGCGGCAGGCAGCTCGACGGCGGAGTGGCCGCGCTGGACTGTCTGCCGCCGGTGGTGGCAGCGGTCGCGGGTCGTGTCCCCGTACTGTTCGATTCCGGCGTCCGCACCGGTACCGATGTCCTGATCGCCCTGGCACTGGGGGCCGACGCCGTGATGATCGGCCGCCCCTGGCTGTACGGTCTCGCCGTCGGGGGGCAGGCCGGAGTCGAGCACGTCCTGCGCAGCCTGCGGGAAGAGTTCACCAGCGCACTGGCCCTCACCGGCCATCGACGCTGCTCCTCTCTGTCCACCGACGACGTCTTCCCCGTCGTCCCACCCCACGGCCCCCGGGACCCCGGCTCTGGGATCGCGAGGAAAGGAGCGACGCGGTCATGACCGGCCACTCCGAACGCTACGGCGACACGATCTTCAGCCATGCTCGCGACGACGAGCAGGAGCGCCTGGACGCGCTGTGCGACGTGTTGGATCCGGTGTCCTTCGCGGCTCTGGAGGCTCTTCCGCAACGATCGGTGCGCCACTGCCTGGAACTGGCGGCGGGCACCGGCTCGGTCGCGCGCAGGCTGGCCGAGCGGCACCCCACGGCGCAGGTCACAGCGACAGACCTGGACCTGCGCTTCCTGGACTCCTCTGACCACGCCAACCTGGAGTTCGTGCGCCACGACGTGACCTGTGACCGATTCCCCGACGCCTCATTCGACCTGATCCACGCCCGCTATCTGCTGCACCACATCCCCGAACGCGACCGCGTCCTGGTCGACATCGCCCGATGGCTGGCCCCGGGCGGCCACCTGGTTCTTGAAGAACCGGCGTTGTTCCCTCTGCTGTCGGCGCGTGACGAGACCTACCGCAAGGTGTCCTTGGGCGCTCTGGCGGTGCTGGCCCAACGGATCGGGACCGACTGCAACGAGTGGCCGCTCGGGCTGACCCACAAGGTGGTCGGCTGCGGCCTGACCGATATCACGCTGCGCATCACCTGCCCTACCGCGGCCCACGACACCCCGATGGGCCGCTTCTGGCGGCTGACCATCCAGCACTTGGGGTCGGCCATCATCGATCTGCCCGGGATCCGCTCCGGCGACATTTCCACCGTGATCGACAGGTTGTCACGTCCAGGACTCATCGAACCCGGCATGGCCACGATGACCGTCACCGCGACCAAGGCACCGTCCTCGATGCTCTCCGAACGCCGGGCAGCAGCCTTCTCGACCGAGTGCGGGGAACGGACCCGCAGCGATAATTCTTGAGAACATCGCCAAGGCACGGCGGCTGGGAACGAAGGCAGTGCGGGTTGCTACGACGTGGCGTCCGAGGCGCTCCACAAGGTCGGCCGCACGCACACCGCCGAGATCGCCGCCGACCGCGCCACCACCTACGCCGACCGGTCCGGCGACCCGACGGCCCAGGCGATGGCCGCACGCTCCCTCGGCGTCGTCCTGCGTCATCAAGGCCGACCACTGCTCGCCGAGCAGATCACCTCCGCCGCCGCGGTACGTCTGGAGCGCAGCGGTCTGACCACCGCCCGCGCCGCGAACGCCTTCGCGCAGATCCTGTGCAGCTCGGCGGGCGGGGGAGAGGGCATCGGCGGGCGGGAGACGTTTGGGAGACGTTTGGGAGATGATCTTGCGGGATCGGGCGCGCCCGGACGTGTTCGGGCGGGTCTGCGCGGATCATCATGCTGACGTCTTACCTGGTGACGGCCCAGAATCCCGCGAACCCGCTGGCCAGGCTTACGTGGCGGCGCAGCCCGTGGGAGATGATCGTCGACTCCAGCGCCACCACCGGCAGCCCCCGCGCGAGCGCGTCGGCGACCTCCGCCGAGGGGCGCACCACGGGGGCGGGGGACAGATCGGGCATGAAGGTCATCCCCTCGTCGAAAGGGCCGGTCGCACTCCGCCGACCGCGCACCGGCCGGCACGGACGACGCTACGGCATCCCCCGGACCCGTCCAAGATCGAATCCCGAACCCTTCCATAAGCCCCGGCTTATCAACGCACGTCAGGCCACCCGTACCGGCGCCCCGACCTTCTCGACAAAACGGCACCATCCCTTTGAATGCCGCTTTCACGCCAATTGGCGGCACAGATATCGGGGCATTCTCGCTCCCATGCGTAATGGCGCGGGCGCGCGGGTATATCCGCGGAGCAAAATCGGCCGGAACGCCCGAACGCCGGGCGCCGACGCCGGGTCCCCCCGCGGACCGCACATCACGACACACGGGCTCCGGGCCGCCCCGAAACGCCCTCGCGACCCCCGAGGGCGGGCATCCAGCAGGAGGTCGAATGCACAGGTTCAGGCGGCACCGACGCCCCGCCGCGCCGACGCCGGCGGCGCCCCCCGGCGAACTGCGCGGCGCGCACCACGAGAGCTATCTCGGCGGCACCCCCGAGGCCGAACGGGCGATCCTCGAACGGCTCGCCCGCGACCTCATGGCGGTCCAGCTCAAGACCGCCGCGCGCCGCGGCGCCGGCGCGGGCGTCGACCGCGCCTTCCACGCCAAGGCGATCCTCGGCGTCGACAACGCCACCCTGCGGTTCCGCCCCGACCTGCCCGAGGACCTGCGGGCCGGGTTCGCCCGACCCGGCGCCGCCTACCCCGTCGTCGTCCGGCTGTCCAACGCGAGCGGCGCCCACGCGCCCGACTCCGCCCCCGACCTGCGCGGCGCCGCGCTGCGCGTGCAGGCCGGACCCGACCGGGTCCACGACCTCCTCATGACCAACTTCCCCGTCTCCCACGCCCGCGACGCCCGCGAGTTCGTCGCGTTCGCCAAGGCCACCGCCGGCGCCGACACCACCGTGCGCAGGGCCGTCGCGCTGTACGTCCGGCTGCCGCTGGCCGTCGGCCGGTCCGCCGCCGCGCGCATGCGGCGCAACGTCCTCGCCGGCGCCCGCCGCCAGGTGCGCAGCCTCGCCCTGGAGACGTACTGGAGCCGCGCCGCCGTCCTGTGGGGCGACGCCGGGCCGGTGCGCTACCGGCTGCGGCCGGCCGCCGGCCCGCCGCCCGCCCCGCCCGTGCCCGACGCCGACCCCGACCGCCTGACCCGCGAGCTCACCGCGCGGCTCGCCCGCACCGACGTCGTCTTCGAACTGTGCGTCCAACGCTACGTCGACGCCCGGCGCACGCCCGTCGAGGACGGCGCCGCCGAATGGCGGGACGAGGACGCGCCCCCCGTCCCCGTCGCGACGCTGACGATCCCCCGCCAGGACCTCGGCACCGCCGACGCGCGCGCCGCCGCCCTCGCCGTCGACCGGCTCGCGTTCGACCCGTGGAACACCACCGAGGAGTTCCGCCCCCTCGGCAACCTGAACCGCGCCCGCAAGGCCGCCTACGAGGCCTCCGCCGCCCACCGCCGGGGCCACCGCTTCCACACCCCCACGCCGCTGCGCAACGTCGTCGTCGGACGCCTGCTGGCCGCCGCGTTCGGCGTCGTCAACCGGGTCGTGCCCTGGCACCGGCTCCCGACCCCGGTCGGCATCCTCAACCTCATGATCTTCCGGCAGGTGCTGCGCCGCCACAACCTCATCGACGTCGACGCCGACGCCGCGGCGGCGCCGCCCCGCCCCCACCCGCTGCCCCCGCCCGTCCCCGAGGAACTGCGGACCCGACGCAGCTACGACGGCACCTACAACGACCTGTCCGCCCCGACGATGGGCGCCGTCGGGTCCGTGTTCGGCCGCCACGTCCCCGCCGTCCACCGCCCCGACCTCTTCGACACCCCCAACGCCGTCGTCGTCAGCCGCGAACTGCTGCGCCGCGACGCGTTCCTGCCGGCGCGGTCCCTGAACGTCCTGGCCGCCGCCTGGATCCAGTTCCAGGTCCACGACTGGGTCAACCACGGACGCTGCCCCACCGCCGTCAAGGGCGTCGAGGTGCCCCTGCCGCCCGGCACCACCTGGCGCAACACCCCCGGCGGCCCGCCCGAGAACGTCATGCGCTTCGGCGACGACGAGGCCGTCCGCCCCGGCGACGGACGCCGCCCCCCGCTCCTGTACGCCAACAACGCCTCCGCCTGGTGGGACGGCGCCGAGGTCTACGGCGCCGACGAGACCGTCGCCCGGTCCCTGCGCGAACCCGACGGCGGCGCCGCGCTGCGCCTGGAGCACGGCCACCTGCCCGCCGGGCCCGACGGCGTCCCCCTCACCGGGTTCCGGGAGAACTGGTGGCTGGGCCTCAGCGTCATGCACACCCTCTTCGCCCGCGAGCACAACACCGTGTGCGAGGCCCTGCGCGCCGAGTACCCCCGCATGGACGAGGACGCCGTCTACCACACCGCCAGGCTCGTCGTCTCCGCCCTCATCGCCAAGATCCACACCCTGGAGTGGACCCCCGCGATCCTGGACACCGAGGCCATCGACGTCTCCCTGAACGCCAACTGGGCCGGGCCCCGCGGCTGGCTCACCCGGCTCGGGGCGTGGCTGGTGGAGGAGCGCGCCCTGACCGGCATCCCCGAGACGCTGCCCGACCACCACGGCGTCCCGTACTCCCTCACCGAGGACTTCGTCACCATCTACCGGATGCACCCCCTCATCCCGGACGAGTTCGCGTTCGCCGACCACCGCTCCGGGCGCGCCCTGGGCACCCTCGGCCTGGACGACGTGCTCGGCGCCCGCACCGAGACCGCCTTCCGCAGGATCGGCCTGGCGAACGCGCTGTACTCCTTCGGCAACGCCCACCCCGGCGCCATCACCCTGTTCAACTACCCGCGCGCCCTGCAGACCTTCGAACGCGACGGGGAGATCATCGACCTGTCCGTCGTCGACATCGTCCGCACCCGCCGCCGCGGCGTCCCCCGCTACAACGACTTCCTCGCCGCCGTCCACAAGCCCCGCATCCGACGGTTCGAGGACCTCTCCCCCGACCCCGACACCGTCGCGCGGCTCAAAGACGTCTACCGCACCGTCGACGACATCGACACCATGGTCGGCCTCTTCGCCGAGAACCCCCCCGAGGGCTTCGGGTTCAGCGACACCGCCTTCCGCGTGTTCATCCTCACCGCCACCCGCCGGCTGCAGAGCGACCGGTTCCTCACCGTCGACTTCCGGCCCGAGATCTACACCCCCCTCGGCATGGACTGGATCCACCGCAACGGGATGAACAGCGTCATCCTGCGCCACTGCCCCGAACTGGCCGGATTCCTGCCCCGCAACTCCGGGGCCTTCGCGCCGTGGCGACCCACCGCCCCCGACGCGCCCCGCGCGGCCGGAGCACGCCGCCCCCGCTGAACCGACCCCGACCGGACGGCCCCCACGGGGGCCGGCCGTGACGAACGAGACGGCGGGTCCGGGCCGACGGGCGGTCCGGACCCGCCGCGACCCCTCATAGGCTGGCCGTCATGGACCTGTCGCTGCGGCTGCTGCGCGCGTTCCTCGTGGTGGCCGAGGAGGAGCACGTCGGGCGCGCCGCCCGCCGCCTGTTCGTGTCCCAGCCCGCCCTCTCCCAGGACGTCCGCCGACTCGAACGCCAGGTCGGCGTCGCCCTCTTCGACCGCGGCCCCCGGGGCATGACGCTCACCCCCGCCGGGGCCGCCTTCGCCGACGCCGCCCGCGGCGCGCTGCTGGCCCTGGACCGCGCGGCCGACGACGCCCGCCGCGCCGGCGGCGCCGGGAACCGCCCCCGCGTGTCCCTGGCCTACACCCCCAGCCTCGGCAACGACCTGCTGCCCCGGCTGCTGCCCGAACTGGAGCGCCGCCGCCCCCACATCGAGATCTCCGAACGCGAGGTCGACACCGGGGAGGCCGCCCCCGCCGTCGAGGCCGGCCGCAGCGACCTCGCCCTCGCCCACTGCCCCGACCCCAGCCCCCGACTGCGGGCCACGCCGCTGGCCGACGAACCCCTCGTCGCCGCCGTCGCCGCCGACCACCCCCTGGCCCGCCGCGACGGGCCCGCCGCGCTCGACGAACTGGCCGGACTGGACCTGCTGCTGTGGCCGCGCCGCACCGCCCCCGCCTACCACGACCGCATCCTGGAGATCTGCCGGGCCGCGGGCCTGACCGTCACCGTGCGGCCCGGCCCCCGCCGCGCCCTCACCCGCTCCTACCTGCTCGCCGGACGCGACGTGTTCGCGCTGCTGCCCCGGGGCGCGGCGGCGCTGCCCGTGCCGGGCCTGGCGCTGCTGCCGCTGCGCGACCCCGACGCCGTCGTCCCCCTGGTGCTCCTCGGCCGCCACGACGAGGACCGGCCCGAGACCGCCGAGATCGCCGACGCCCTGCGCGAGACCGTCGCCGCCCTCCTCGACGCCGGCGGCCCCACCCCCTGAGCCCCCGCGACGATCAGGCCAGGTCGGCCAGGTCGGCCAGGACGTCCGCCAGGTCCGCCGGCCTGGACAGCATCGGCCAATGCCCCGTCGGCAGCTCCCGGTACGTCCACTCCGGTCCCGTCGACATCGCGAACACCGGATTGCCCCCGGCCGCGAGCGTCTCCACCATCGCGACCGGGAACGTGGTCGCCACCAGGGTCTTCGGGGTGTCCGGCACCCGCTCCGGCCGCGGCAGCGGCTGCGCGCCCGTCCCGTACGGCTGCGGCGTGGCCCGCTCCCGCAGCTCGGCCAGCCGCTCGGGCGACAGGCCCGCCAGGTTCTGCGGGTCCTCGGCCGGGTCGAACGGCGGCGGCGGGATCATCCGCCCCCCGCCCTCCCGAACGACCCTCTCCTCGGTCGCCGCCCGCTCCTGCGGCTCGAAGAAGTCCAGCATCGCCATCCCCGACGGCAGCGGCGCCGCGTCCACGTACACCACCCGCGCCAGCCGCCCGGGGATCCGGTCCGCGACGCCCGTCACCGTCATGTTCGCGCCGCTGTGCCCCACCAGCACCACGTCCCGCAGATCGCGGCCCTCGATCACGCCGACGAGGTCGGCGACGTGGGCGTCCAACCCGATGTCGGCCGCCGCCGCCTCCCCGGCCCGCTCGGCCAACCCCGGCAGCGTCACCGCGTGGACGTCGTGCCCGCCGGCGCGCAGCCGCGCCGCCACGTCGTCCCACGCCCACGCGCCCAGCCAGAAACCGGGGACCAGTACGAACGTCGCCATCCCACTCTCCTTCACCGTCGTCTCACCCGAGCCGATGACCTCACACTAAGCTCGATACAGGACAGAACCCGCCCGCATTGGGACGGTGACCCGTGTCACACCCGACGACCCGCGTCCTCGCCATGCTCGAACTGCTGCAGGCCCACCCCGGCATGGGCGGCGCCGAACTCGCCCGCCGCCTCGGCGTCGACCGGCGCACCGTCCGCCGCTACGCCGCCCGCCTCGACGAACTCGGCGTGCCCGTCGTCGCCGACCGCGGCCGCCACGGCGGCTACCGGCTCATGCCCGGCTACAAACTGCCGCCGCTGATGCTCACCGACGACGAGGCCGCCGCCGTCGTCCTCGGCCTGCTCGCCGGCCGCCGCGTCGGCCTGCCCGCCGACGCCACCGAGAGCGCCCTCGCCAAGGTCCAGCGGGTCCTGCCCGCCGCGCTCCGCGACCGCGTCCAGGCCCTGCGGGACACCCTCGACTTCACCCTCGCCCCCCGGCCGGCCGCCGCCCCCGCCACCGACGCCGTCCTCACCCTGGCCGCCGCCGCCCGCGACACCCGCCGCGTCCGACTGCGCTACCGGTCGTGGAAGGGCGAGGACAGCGAACGCGACCTGGACCCCCACGGGCTGGTCTTCCACTCCGGCCGCTGGTACGTCACCGGGCACGACCACCTCAGCGGACAGATCCGCACCTTCCGCGTCGACCGCGTCGTCTCCGCCGTCGCCGGCGCCGCCACCTACACCGTCCCCGACGACGCCGACCCCGTCGGCCGCGTCACCCGGTCGCTGGCCGCCGTCCCCTACGCCCACGAGGTCGAGGTGCTCCTGGAGACCACCCTCGACCACGCCCGCCGCCGCGTCCCCCCGACCATCGGCGCCCTCGCCCCCGTCGACGGGGGAGTGCTCCTCACCGCCCGCACCGAACGGCTCGACGGCACCGCCGCCCTCCTCGCCGGCCTCGCCGTGCCGTTCACCGTCCACCGGCCCGACGCGCTGCGCGACGCCGTCCGCGACCTCGCCGACGCCCTGCGCGCCCACGCCGACCGCCCCGCACCGCCCGCCCCCGACCCGACGTCAGGGCGCCAGACCCGCCTCCCGGCCGCGCAGGACGGCCTGGGCCCGGTCGGCGACCTGTAGCTTGCCGAACACCGTCGAGACGTTGTTGCGCACCGTCTTGGGCGACAACCCCAGCCGATCGGCGATCTGACCGTTCGTCAGACCCGCCGCGAGCAGCCCCAGCACCTGCCGCTCCCGCTCGGTCAACTGCGGGAACGGCCGACCCGCCGGCCCCGGCCGGGACGCGGCCGCCAACCGCGCGAAGTACGCCGTCACCCGCCCCGCCAGCGCCGGACCGAAGATCACCTCGCCGCCGGCCACCGCCGTGATGCCCCGCAGGATCTCCTGCTGGTCCGCGCCCTTCACCAGGAAGCCCCGCGCCCCCGCCAGCATCGCGGCGAACACGCTCTCGTCGTCCTCGTGCATGGTCAGCACCAGCACCCCGGTCCCCGGCCGGGCGCCCACGATCCGCCGCGTCGCCTCGATGCCGTCCAACCGCGGCATCTGCAGATCCATCACCACCACCTGCGGCTCCAGCCGACCCGCCAGCTCCACCGCCTCGGCGCCGTCGGCCGCCGTCCCCACCACCTCCACCGCCCCGGTCGAGGCCAGCATCATCCGCAGCCCGTCCCGGTACACCGGGTGATCGTCGGCGACCAGCACCCGCGTCCCCGTCATCGCGCCCCTCCCCGCACCGCCGCCGCGACCGCCGCCCGCGCGCCCCGACCCGCGTACGGGATCACCGCGTGCACCCGCGTGCCGCCCCCGTTGCGCGCCGACACCGTGCAACGCCCGCCGAGCTCCTCGGCCCGCTCCCGCATGCCCACCAGACCCACCCCCATCCCCGCGCCCGCGGCCACCCCCGCGCCGTCGTCGACGACCTCCACCTCCAACCCGTCCGCCGCCGCCGCCAACCGCACCTCGCACCGCCGCGCCCCCGCGTGCCGGGCCGTGTTCGACAACGCCTCCGCCACGATCCGATAGGCCGCCACCTCCGGCGCCGCCGGCAGCTCCGCCAACTCGCCCCGCACCTCGACGCTCACCCGCAGACCCCCTCCCGTGAACTGCTCGGCCTGCCTGCGCACCGCGCCCTCCAACCCGAACTGGTCCAACGCCGGCGGCCGCAGATCGTGCACCAGCCGCCGCACGTCGCCCAGCACCGTCCGCAGATCCCCGCGCACGTCCACCAGCGTCCCGTCGGCCGCCTCCGGATCCCGCACCGCCAGGTTCCGCGCCGTCTCGATCTTCAACGCGGCCGCCGCCAGCGCCGGACCCAACCCGTCGTGCAGATCCCGGCGCAGCCGCCGCCGCTCCTCCTCGATCCCCGTCACCAACCGCTCCCGCGCCCGCTGCAGCTCCTCGGTCGCCTCGGTCGCCCGCGCCGCGGCCGCCGCCTGCCGCACCACGTCCGCCAGCAGCCGCTGATCGGCGTCCGACAACCGCGACCCCGCCCGCGGCACCAGCGTCAACCGCCCGATCGGCACCTCCCGGTACGCGAACGGGATCACCACCGGATCCCGGCCCGCCTGCGCCGCCGACCCGTGCTGCACCACCAGCGTGTGCCCGTCGGTACGGTCCAACTCCACCCGCACGTACGGGGAGCCGAACGCCCCCGACAGCACCCGGGCCACCTCCATCAACAGCTCGTCGGGCCCGATCGACTCCTCCAACCGCCGCGCCAACGCCGACACCACGTCGTACGGCTCGCCGCGCCCGGTCAACACCCGGTTCACCCACCGCTGCAACCGCAGCCGCAGCGGCGCGTACAGCACCGCCACCACCCCCGCCGCCGTCACCGCCGCCAACGGCTCCTCGATGAACGCGCCCACGCTCGTGAACACCGCGACGTCGATCCCGATCACCGCCGCCGCCAACGACCCGTACAGCAGCGTCCGCCCCAGCAGCAGGTCCACGTCGTACAGCCGGTACCGCGCCACCGCCACCAGGATCGCCGCCGCCAGCACCGCGTGCGAGGCCACCAGCGTCAGGTCGCCCACCCACCAGGCCACGTCCGGCGACGCCCACCGGTACACCGCCAGGCTCAACCCCGCCAACAGCAGTTCGGCGACCCCCGCCAGCAGCATCCACCGCAACTGCGCCCGCCGCTCCCCGCCCGAACGCCGGAACCGCGCCGCGAACGCCGCCAACGCCGTGACCATCACCCCGGTGAAACCCACCGAGAACAACAGCTCCGAATGCCCCCAGAAACCGTCCGGCAGCGACGGCGTCACCGGGTCCAACGGCACCCCCCGCAACCCCGGCGCCGGCGCCTCCCCCCGGGAGAACACCCGCCACGGCACCGTCAGGATGTACAGCACCCCCAACGCCAGCACCGCCAACGCGCACGCCGCCGGCCACCGCCACCGCCACGACGGCAGCCTCCCGTCGGGGAAGTACAGCAACAGCACCGGAATGACCACGTTGATCATCGGCCCCCACCGGGCCCCCACGAACAACAGCGTCGCCGTCAACGGCAGGTCGCCGTCGTGACGCAG
Source organism: Thermomonospora umbrina (assembly GCF_003386555.1). GTDB lineage: Bacteria > Actinomycetota > Actinomycetes > Streptosporangiales > Streptosporangiaceae > Thermomonospora > Thermomonospora umbrina. The sequence goes on from NZ_QTTT01000001.1 coordinate 6,508,178, forward strand.
CACCGACAACGTCGCGTACGCCGCCCCCGCCCCGTCCGCGACCGCCACGAACCCGCCCGCCAACAGCAGCCACGTCAACGGATGCCGGGGCATCCGCGTCGCCAGCGCCGCCCCCGGCAGCGCCAGCGTCAGACCCGTGAACGACGAACCCCAGTGCGCCCAGTTCAACGGCTCCGGCGGCTTGCCCGACCCGGTCAACGCCGTCGCCCACAGACCACCGGCCGTCCCCGCCACGCACAGGGCGGCCACCAGCAGCGCCAGCGAGACCAGACGCCGATTGGCGCCGGAGACGGGGGAGGGGAGGATCACGGGCAGAGCATGACATCGGTGATGTCCCGTGGTCGCGGGTGCGGCGTCCCGGCCCCGCCGGGACAACCCGCACCACCGCGCCCGGACGCGGGGGACCGGTCCCGGCCCGGGACGGGCCGTCCCGGGGCGCCCGGGAGGCCGTCGCGCCATCGTGAACGTCACCTGGGCCGCGCGGCCGCCGCGCCATCGTGAACGTCCCCGGGACCGCGGAGGTCCCGATGTCGGTCCGCCCGCGACGCGCCGCCGTCCTCCTCGACGGACGCCGGCCGCTGCGGCGGGCGCTGCGGCCCCGGCCTCACCCTGACGGCCGCCGCCGTACCGTGGGGCGGCTGCCCGAGCCGTCGGCCATGAGGCACTCACCCGAGGGGATCCGGAGCGCCGAGACTTCGGCTTTCCCGCTCTACCGGGTGCCGTTCGCGCACCTCCCGGCGGCCGCCCGGGCCACCGGCGACGCCGAGGAACGCGCCCTCCCGCCGGGCGATGGCCGCGCCTTGCCGCCTCGTCCGCGCTCGCGCCGTTCCATTTGGGAGCGGTCGTCTGAGCGGAGCTTCCCGCCGTCGGCAGCTCGTCCTCGGTCGGGCGATCGTCGCCACCTGCCGCTTCCAGACCTCCCGGGACCGGCACAGTCCTGGCCTGCGGCCCCTGGACCACCGCCGCGCCCCTCGGGACCGCGACCGACGCCGAACCCCGTCGCCGCACGGTGACGTCCTCCAGGCGGATCTCCGGCTCCGCGCCCGCCGGGCACGCGCCGGCGTCCCGTTGCGGTGTCCCCGGCATCGTCGAGCAGCGCGCCGAGCGACGGCCGCCTCCTCACCCCCAAGCCGCACTCGGACTCGTCCCGCAGCCGTACGTCGCGTGGACGCACCCCGCAGGCCGGGCGACGACGCACGGTCGGGACGGTGCCGGCCGGGCGCCCCGGGCCTCGACCGGGGATGGCGCCCGGGCGCGTTCAGCAGGGGGAGGACGCTCGCCATTCGCGGCGGAGCGCTCTTGGCCGCTGCGGCCGTTTCCGCGCGGCACGGTGCTCGGCCCTCGAAGGCTGTCCTGATCCGGCCACGCGCCGAACCGAGTTGTCATCGAATTGACAAACGGCCGACAGGGCCGCCGAACAATGGTCGTTCGACGACGATCGCGGAACCCGTCGCGAGGCCTCCGTGACTTTCCGTCGCGCCTTTATGCGGATGCCACCGGGACCGGCCGGTTGACATGTTTATCATGGCGTGTTGTCGTGATGACGATTCATCCGTTCTCGGGTGCTCGCCTGCGGGTGGCCGCCGCTCGCTCGGAGGAGGCGTGAGCAGGCCCGTCGGCCTCCGCCGGCGAAGCCGGAAAGGCGCCCCGGTACGACGTCCGCAGGTCGGATGTGTCGGCTTCGGTGGCGACCCCGTCCCTGGTGGTGCATCAAGGATCGAACGTGAAATGCGTGCGCGAACGCCGCCGAGGCTCCCGACTCGGGGGCGTCGGCCATCGCGGCCGGGTTTCGGCGGGCCGACGTCCCCGTCGGTCGCTGAGGCGACCCTCGGCCTGACCGGCCCAGGCCCGCGGATCTCGACGCACCCGGAATCCGGATGAACACCATCACCGACGAGGACGGGGCGCCCGTTCAGGGAGGCTGATCGTGCGGACGGCGGCGACGACCTCGATGATCGCCCTGGCATGCGTCGCGGTGCTCGTGGGCGGCGGAATGCTGCTCGCCGGCTCGGCAGGCTGGGTCGACCGCCCGTTGCCGCCCATCGGGCTGGAACTGCACCGCCGAGGCGGCATGGTCTACCTGGGCGCCCTGGTCGTGGCCGGCGGCGCGCTGCTGCTCCGGCTGGCCGGCGAGCCCGGCCCCGCCCTCGCGGTGCTCGCCACGGCGTTGATCCCCGCGCTGCTGGTGCTGCCCGGCTCCTACACCCGCGACGCGATCCTCTTCCCCTGCGTCATCACGATCCCGGTCGGGATCGTGGTGGCGGCCCGCGCGCTCCTCGCCCCGGCAACGCTCATCGCCCCCGTCACGGTGGCGGCGTTCGCCGTCGTGGTCCTCGCCGGCACCTACCTGCTCATCGGCGGGCTCGACATCGCCCTCATCTTCGAGCCCACCGAGGAGAACCTGCGCCAAGAGTCCCTGGGCCGCGTGGTGGTCGTGGTGTCCGGCCTGGCCCTGGCCTCGGCGCCGGTGATGCTCCTGCTCACCGGGCACAAGATCACGGCCCTGGCCGTCGCGCCCTTCGCCCTGGTGCCGCTGCTGGCGGTCTCGAGCCGGCTGAACCTCTACGGCGGGATCGCCTACCTGCTGACCGGCCCCCTCGCGGTGAGCGCCACGATCTACACGATGTTCCTCGGCCGCCGATGAGAGGATCCGGAACCCGACGGCCAACGCGCCCTCCGGCCGCTCGACGATGCCGGTACGCCTCGCCACCGCCGCCCGCGACCACGCCCGGCCCATGGAGCGCATCCCGGCTCTGGCGCGCTACGCGAACGAGGGTCGCACGCCTCCAACAGCCCGCCGGAGGGCCACCCGACGTCACCGGCGCTGTTCTGGTCAGAGTCCCCGTCGTTCGGCCGGTCGAGGCCTCCCCGAAGTGACCCGGGCGGCGATCGGCTCGGTCCGACCTCGATCGTCGGCGGGCACCTCCTGCTCGCCCGGCCTGCCCGCTCGGCGCGTTCCCGCTCCCGCTTCGGCGTCCCGGCAACGGACGACGGAGCCGACACCGGGCGGCCACGCCCGGCGGCCATCGACGACCTCGCCGCGACGTTCGAGTACACCGCGCCGCAATCAAGGAACGCCCGGGACGGCCGTTCCGGCTCCGCTGCGCGGGTTCGACCGGGACCATGGCCGTTCCCGGACGTACGCGGGGGACGCCCTCTCCGTTCCTGGCGGTCCCACCCGCCTGGACACGTTCCCCACGGGAATGATCAAAGGTCCGGCCCACGGTGGCCGACCTCACCGCCGAACGCCCGCAGCCCGGGACGGCCATCGACGCTCACGTAGATGCCGTACCGGGGGAGGAGCGGAGCCGGACCTCAAGGCCGCCACGGAGGCGAACGATCTCACCGCGGCCCGACAAGAGACACCCAGCCCGCCCTAATGAGCAAGGCCGTAACACGCTCGACGGCGCATGACCGAAGCGTCACCCCGAGACGCGTACATGGCTCACCGTCACCTCACCGACCTTCGCCTCGGCGCGGAAGACCCGCGCGTGCGGAGGGCGCACCACGCGCAGCCGGTCGGCGCCGATCCAGGTCACCGTGACCCGGGGACCGCCCACGGCGTCGGCGGGCACCGGACGGTGGTCGTGATCGGCGACGAGCACGTTGCCCGGCTCCCGCGGGGCGCCGTCGCGATGCGGAACGATCGACACGTGAGTGGCGGCGGACGTGGTCGCACCACAATCGCGGGCGTACACCACGGCCCGCCACTCTCCGGTCGGAGACACCGCCTCGGAATCGGGTCGGACCACGCAGTCCGCACTCAACAGCGCTCCCAACCAGTACAGGCCGGCGGCCCCCACGGCGCAGACCACCACCATGACCGCCCCGATGCGCCGCCACCGCCTGGCCCGCCCGCGTGACTCCGGTCGATTCCTCATACGACCTTGGACGCCGCCCGCGCACGACCGGTGCGACCCGACACCCCGAACGCTCCAGGGCACGCCTCGTTCCGCGAAGGCACGGTCAGCCGGTCATGAGAACGCGAGGCGGCCCCCTCCACGGTGCCGCGGTCCTCGACGGCCTGCGTGAGCGAAAAACCCGGAGTGAACGGGAAAACCGGGGATGCAGGGCGCTGACCCGTTCCAACACTCCGGCCGTGCGCTCGCCGCCGTTCCCACCCGACGAGAACCGCACACCGTGGTTCTGCGGCCACTGGGGTCGGCGAGGGCCAGGACCTCGCCGGGTGCGCCGGTGAGGTTCACCGACAGGACCGAGGCGACGACCGCCGCGCCGACGCCCTCTCCGCCCTCCGAACCCGGTGGACGCCGCTGGCGGGCGCGCTGATCCCGCTCTTCACCGCCATCGCGGCCCGACATGCGCGACCGACCGGCCGAACCCGTTGGTGCGGGCCCCGGGAGCCGACGCGCACCACGTGGCTGCCGGCGGACGCGGCGTGATCCGTCCCGTCCGCGCGAACTCCTCCGTCTGCTCGGCCCGCTGAGGAGGCCGCGGGCGGAGGTTCAGCGCCCGCACCCGCCCCCACGACGTCACCTCGCCGGCCTGTTACCTTCCGGCCGGAGTCCACTCCTCGGCTCCGGCCGCCACCGTGGCCTCGATCATCTCGCCGAGCCGATCGGGGGACGGGACATGGACGTAGGCTGGCAGGCCGTCCGCCACGAGTTCCTCCTTGAGGATCCTGAGCATCGTCTTGACCATCCCCGCCTGGATCTCACCCTTGGTGTCGGCGTGAACGAGCAGTCCGGAACTCGTCACGTACGGGCCGAAGACGCAGTTCGGGCTATAGAGGTCCAGGCCGTTCTCATCGACCGCGGTGTCGACCATCTCCTCGGGCAGTTCCCGGCCATCGAGGACGACGTTGTAGAACCGCTCGCAGGCCCTCAGTACCGACCGCGCCGCCGGATCGATCTCAGGCGACACGACGACGAAGCCCGGAATCTCGTTCGCCTCTTCGGAGTCGTCCGGCTCGGCCTCCCACCCGTAGACCGTCCACACATCGGCCGGGGAGCCCACTCTCTGATCCGGCTCGACCCGGTCTCCGAGCCGGGAGAGCAGGCCCAACAAGGCGTTCGCGTGGTCGCCGCCCATCAAGCCCACCAGGTGGAACAGCACATCACGACCCTCTGGCCGTTCCAACGCATCGGCGACGAGCCCGATGTCCTCCCCTCCCGCCGCACGCTCCAACAACGCCCAAAGCGCGTTGCCGTCCCCCCGCCCAACCCGCCTGCGCAACTCTTGCGACGACTCACTGATCACGCCCATGCGACCAAAAGTTAGCGGCTCCCCCGGACAAGAAGCGGACGCGCTCCCGCTGCGTCCCCCCTCACCGTGACGTCGACCGCCGAGACGGGTGAACCCGGAACCCATGAGGATGATGAGGCCAGGAGGATGCGGCGATCAGATCGACGCGGGCAGGCCCGCCTCGGCCGCGGCTGGTCGGATGTCGGCCGGTGGCAGGTCGCGGGCGGCGAGTCGCGGGAGGTCGGCGACGATGTCGGTGTACCGGTCGCGCCGTCGGATCTGGAGGCCCTCGGCGGCGGCTAGCAGTATCCGCGCGCCTGCCACTCGCGCCCAGAGCCGGTGATTCGTTCGATGAGCGCGAGGGTGACGCGGGATGCGCCGCTACACGAACGCGTGCGCCGGGTCGGCCGCGGCTGCGGTCATGTCGGCGAACGGCCGCGTCAGGCCGGGGCGACTCATGGATCGAGCGGGACCCGCCGGCGCACGGCGGCGTCCACCCGAGCCGCTAGCCGGCGGGCCTCAAGAAACCGGACACCGTCGGTGTCAGCCCGTCACGTCCCCAGGTGAGAATGCCGGCGTAGAGCTGCCGCCTTCTGGTCGGGGAGGGGGAGCGGGTGTTCCATGCGTGGAAGAAGATCCGGGTTCCGCCGTCGAGCGATGGCGCGACGTCCGCGCCGCCCGGTCCGCAGAGCCCGGTCTTGGCCGTCGTCAGCAGGTCGTTGTGCGGCCCCGTCCACCTCCACCTGTCCGAGGACCACAGCCACCTGGTCGCGTACGAGCAGTTGGCGTAGGAGAACCGCGAGACGAACAGGAAGAACCGCCCGCGCCGCTCGACCATCACCGGCGCCTCGATGATCCCCGAATGGCGGACGAGCTCCCGGCTGGGCCGCCCGGCCCCGGACCGGCCGTCGCCGCTCACCGCGAGCATCCGGATCGATGAGGGCATCTGCTGGGTCTTGTAGACGACGTACCGCCGGCCGTCGCTCGCGCGGAAGGGCGATGGATCGATCACCCCGGCGCTCGCCACCGGCCGCCCCGGGACCCGGTCCGCCGCGCCGGGATCGGTGGGGCAGATCAATGGCCGGCTCGTGGCCGCGAACGGCCCACCCGGGCCCGACTTGGAGACGGCCACCCCGATGCACCGCTGGTAGCTGTCGCCGACCTTCTTGGCGCCGATCGGTACGGCCGAGTAGTACATGACCCAACCCGCCGATGTCTTCACCACGTCGGGAGCCCACACCCCGCGGCCCGCCATCGCCCATGGCCCCAGCGACGGCAGCGCCTTGCCCAGCGACCGCCAGGGCCCCGAGGCGGTCTCCCCGCGGGCCGCGTTGACCTGGTCACCGGTGGCGTAAGCGACGAAACGCCCCCCGTCCCGTACGACACCGGGGTCGGGGAAGTCCGCCCGGTACACCGGCCGCGGCACGGCCCGAGCCTCGAGGACACCACCGGACCCGGAATCAGCGGCCACGGCCGGCGGCACCATCGCGACCAACACACCTGCGGCGGCGAGCGTCGCAACCGTACGACCAACCACAAGGCCACCTTTCGGAACGTTCGCCACGGAACGGCGCCAAAGCTAACAGCCCGTGGGCCGGATGTCTCCGAGAGACCGGCGGATCTGGCGGGGTGAAAGCAGCCGCCGGTCAGCACCTGATCAATGGGTGAGGCGACGGTGGCGGATCAATGCAGCGGCGATACCGACGAAGGCCAAGAAGTGCTCGGGTCTGCGCTCGTAGCGGCGGCGGCTCAACCCCGGTTCCACATGCAGTGGTGCCGACCCAGCCGGTTGGAGGGCTCGACGCCGCCGCGGTCGGCGCCGCAGACCGGGATGGTCGCAGCCCTTGTCGTCGTGCGGCTTGCCGGGACGTCACCGATGCTCGTTCTTCAGGTCGCTGGAACCGCCCCACGGCGGTGATCACATTGATGATCAGCGCCGTTCATCGCGTCGTCGGCGGCCGGGTCGTGGAAGTTCGACGAGGGGCGGACGGGACCCGCAGGACGACGCCGCGGGCTCGGCGCCAGTCGCGGAGGGCGTGGACGTCGATCAGGCCACAGCGCAGCCGGAACGGCTCCGACACCGTGCGGGCGTCGCCAGGGTGCGCGGCGACCTCGGCGAACGCGGCCGCTCCAGCGCGGAGATCTCGGAGGTGGTCGCCGGGTCCTCGAACAGCAGCACCCCGGTGCCGGATGGAACATCGGCGGAACCGGCGAACAGGTCGCGGGCATCTCCGAGCAAACGGCCAAGCGGTTGGGGGTCCGCATCGACTACGACCGCCCATTCTCGACCTTTGCCGGGGGCCGGCCCGTCGTCGCCTACCCCTGTTATCCCAAGGAGGTCCGCCTCGGCGGCGTCACAGCCAAGGGCGTCTACTGCTACGCGGGCGGAAAGGACACGCTCGGCGGCGAAGGGTTCTACAAGCTGGCCGGTTTCGACCACGCCTATCACAAGCCCAACAACATCACCCTCGATTTCACCGACATGAACGCCTACATCGCCCGCGGCGAGGCCACCTGATCGCCGCGGCAGCCCTGAACCACCTCACCGGCTGGGGCCGTCACCGTTCAACGCACCCGAAGCGACACGACACGTGACCCGCAAGACCACAGCCAGACCCGGCATGGCCCAACGGGAACTCGACGTCTTGGTCGACATTGCGGGCTCGGCCCGCCCTTGGTTTCTTGGTCCACGACATCTCGCGCCGGTCTGTTGCCCCTTCACGCTCACTTGGTCCGCTCCCTTCGTGGTGGTCCGGGTGTGGTGCGGACGCTGGTGGCAGGCGGTTCAGGCGGGGCGGTAGGCCGAGTCGGGCGTGCGGGTCGGTGTTCTGCGCGGTGGTAATCGTCTTCTCCGCAGCCGCGTTCACGGGGGCCGGGGGCGGCGTGTGCCCGCCGCGGCTGGGTGAATCTCAGCATGTTGCCGGAGGGATCGAGGAAGGCGCAGTCACGGACGTCGTCGGGCCGGTTGATCGGTTCCTGCATCACCTCCGCGCCTGCGGCCTCCATGTGCTCGAAGACGGCGTCGCAGTCGTCGGTCACGAAGACGAGACAGCCCAGCAGGCTCTTGGCCATCAGGTCTGCGATCGCATGCCGATCGGCCGACGGGACAACCGGGTCCGCGCCGGGAGTTTGGAGGACGATCTGCACGTCCGGCTGCGAGGGCGGGCCGACGCTCACCCGCCGCATCCCCCCGAGATCCTCGTCCGCGCGCACCTCGAAGCCGAGCACGTCACGGTAGAAGCCGAGCGCCTCGCCCAGGTCGTGGACGGCCAGAACGCACGACGAGAGCCTGAGATCCGCGGGGGTCATCGCCGTTCCTCGTCGTCGGCGGGAAGGATGATGATGTCGAGGTCCCGGATCTGCTCCGGATCGGTGTCGACATCGATGCGGGTGATCTTGTCGTCGTCGACGGTGAAGGTGATGACCGCCTTGGGTCGGCCCAGGTGCGACCAGACGGCCGCCGGAACGCCGTCCACCAGCGCGAGCCGGGCGGCCTGGGCCCGTCCGGCGAAGAAGGACGCCACCTCCTGGCCGCCGCGGAGGTCGCCGACGACGGCGTCCGGATCGAGCAGCTCGAGCAGGGCGGCGAAATCCCCGCCCCGGGAGGCGGCCAGGAAGGCCTCGACGATCTCCCGCTTCGCCGATCGGGCGGCGTCGGACGCGCCCGCCGCTCCCTGCACCCGGCGCCGGGCCCGGCTGGCGAGCTGCCGGGCCGCCGTCGGGGAGCGGTCGATGATGGGGCCGATCTCGGCGAACGACACGGCGAAGACGTCGTGCAGGACGAACGCGAGACGCTCCGCCGGGGCCAGTGCGTCCAGCACCACCATCAGCGCGGCGCCGACCGAATCGGCCAGCAGCGCCTCGTCCTCGGGGCCCGCCTGCCCGGTCGGGCGGATGCTCGCGTGCTGTGCCTGCGGCTCGTCCGGCAGCGCCCCGGCCGACTCCTCACGCCGGCTCCGGCGTGTCTCGAGCATGTTCAGGCAGACCCGGGCGACGATCGTGGTCAGCCACCCTCCCGGGTTCTCCACCTGGTCGGTGTCGGCGCGGCTGACCCGCAGCCACGCCTCCTGCACCGCGTCCTCGGCCTCGCCGGGCGAGCCGAGCATCCGGTAGGCCACCGCGTACAGGCGGTCCTGATGCTCGGCGAACCGCTCGCCCACCCAATCCCGCTCAACCATCTGTCACCTTTCTCCGCCCGGCCGGTCATTACTGATTGACCGGCGAACCCACGCCGATGTGACGGCCGGGGCCCGGCCACGGCCGTCCGGCCTGCCGATCCAGGCGGCACGCACGACCTCGAGCATCAAGGAGACAACCCATGAAAGCGCACGTCAGCTCGATCCTCCTCGGCGTCCAGGACATGGAGGCGTCCAAGCGGTTCTACACCGAAGGGCTCGGCTGGAAGGTCAAGGACGACTACGGCATCTCGGTGTTCTTCGAATCGGACGGGGCCTCGCCGGTCGGCTTCTACGGCCGCGAGGGCCTGGCCGATCAGGTGGGCACCAGCCCGGAGGGCAGCGGCTTCAGCGGGCTGGTCCTCACCTACGTCGTCCGCAGCGAGGCGCGGGTCGACGAGATCATCGCCGAGGCCCAGAAGGCCGGCGCCACGATCCTCAAGCCCGCCGGCGCCCTGCCCTGGGGCGGGTACGGCGGCACCTTCGCAGACCCGGACGGCTATGTCTGGAGCCTCGGCTACAGCGCCCGGGGAACCGACCAGCCCTACGCGGAGTAGCCGCCCGGGAGAACGTCGGCCGAGAGCGGGAAGCGGCCACTGCCGGGCACAACCGGCGTGACCGGCGCGAACGAGAGGGTTCGGCGTCGACGCGGGATCGTGTCGACGCCGAACCACCACACGTTGGCGGACGCGCCTCCTGCTCTCCTCCAGCCGGGCGACCGGCGAACGCACGCCGATGTGGCAGCCGGGGCCGGCCCGGCCCGCCCGGAAGGCGGTGCCGGAATCACCCAGGAGAGAACCGCGTCACTGCAGGTCAGGGCCATTATGCTCGGCGTCAAGGACCTGGCCCCCGCCATTTGGTCGCGTTCGACCTGGGTGAGGGATCCTCGCGGCCGGCTCTCCACGAACGGGAGGCAGCGGCACAGAACGCCGGCGTCTCCGCGCAGGGATCCGGATCCCGTGGCACCTCATTCCACTTCAACCCCGACCCCAGGAAAGCCGTGAACGAGCCGAGGCGCAACGCGGCGGCCGCCGTCCCGTGGGGCGGGTACTTCGGCTACTTCAGTCGACCCGGAGGGCCACCTGTGGAAGGTCACCACCCATGCCTCCCGACCCCACACCGATCGGCAAGGAGCACGTCGTGAAGTTTGGCACCCTCGTCGAGCCACCCGAGCCCATGCGGGGGCTGGAGGTTCCGCCCGAGGTGGTGGAGGCGCTCGGCGCCGGCGCGCGGCCGCCGGTGACGATCACCGTCAACGGACATTCCTGGAAGAGCCGCGTCGCGATCATGCGCGGCCGTCATCTCCTCGGCCTCAGCAATGCCAACCGGGCGGCCGCGGGTGTCGCGATCGGCGACGAGGTCGAGGTCGAGCTGGAACTCGACACCGAGCCGCGCGTAGTCGTCGAGCCCGCGGACCTCGCCCGAGCCCTCGACGCCGACCCGGTCGCCCGCGCCGCCTACGACGATCTCTCGTACAGCCACAAGCGCGAGCATGTACGCGCTATCGAGAGCGCGAAGAAGCCCGAGACACGCCGGCGGCGTATCGAGAAGGCCATCGCCACCCTGCGAGGCTGAAACCCGAAACGAACGACTCCGTCGGCAACGCGATCGCCGCGCGAAGACCCGCCTTCGGAAGAGACGCATCCATCGAAACACCTGAAGACTGGTTCGTGGCCCTTCGGTTTTCGTTGGGCGCCGCGACCAAGGTCTGGCCGGGCGACACGATACTCGCCGCGTGCCTCGTCCTGCCCTACCGCGTCGCCGGCCGCCCCGCCCCCGCCCGCGGGAAGCCCGGTGCCCCATCCGCCCGACCCCTGTCGCTCCGACGACCTCATCACCTACACCCTCATCACCGTCCACGTCATCGTCACCGTCCACGTCCACGTCCTCACCACGGGCCACACCGTCACCACGGGCCACACCGTCACCACAGGCCACACCCTCACCACCGGCCACACCCTCACCACCGGCCGGGCCCTGCGCCGAGCCCCCGTCGGCCAGCTCACTCCCGAAGAGCTCATCGCCTTCTGGGCCGACCCGCACATGACCGCCCCACCGCACCACCCACACCACCGGCACCAGGCCGAAACCGTGATCTCCCTGCGCGGCCCGGCCGTCCTGACCATGGCCACCCTCATCGCCGCCATCACCCTCGCCGCCCGCGGCACCTGACCCACCGCCGTCCTGGCCGCCGGAGGTGCCGCGGCGCCATCCTCAGCCTGCTGCCCCGCCTCCTCGAATCCGATGGTCGAGACGACGGCGACGCCGGCCCCTGAGCCAGGCTGCTTGGCCTGGGCGACGTCGAGGTGTTCGGACCTCAGGCAGGTCAAAGTGTGTGGTCGATGCCTTCGATCTCGCCGAGCCGGCCTTCGTCGACAGCGCGTTGGCGGCGAAGCAGGAGGTCCTTCTCCAGCCCGTCGAGATGGGCGGCCGACTGGGTCGGCCTGGAGCATCGGGCGGCGGATGCAGGCTCAACCGAACTGATCTTGTCGGCTGGTTGAGCGGACTTCGGAGCCTGGTGACGGACTGGTGGTCTTGGGTCCTCCGCGTGTCGGCGGGTGATGTGTCGGCGCGCCCATTGGGGTGTAGGGCAGCGGCGGCGGGTGTCAGCCGGTCCGCGTGGCCCGCGCCCGCTACGTCGAGGACGAGCGGAAACAGCGCCACCGCCCTGTGAGGCATGTGCCACCGAACTCGCGGAGCCCGCGATCGGCCGCTCCGCCGCCTTTCCTCGAGGTGATCTTCCGGACGCGTCAGTCGTTGTCGACGGGAGCGGGTCGGCGTGGGCCTCGGTCATGTCCAGACCGCGTCCGCCAGGATGCGGGCGAGTCCGGGGGTGTTCCACTCATCGACGATGAGGATCTGGGATTGCGGCAGGTACCACAGGCGTTGCACGAAGGTGACGCTCGACCGTTCGAGGTTGTCGGAGATGCAGATCATCCGCCATTCGCGGTATTCGGCCCGGCGGTCGCCGACGTCGGCCAACCCCCGTCTCAGCAACCCGCCACTTCTGATCCCGAAGTACCGATTCGGGGCGGGCGGGCACACGTGGCTAGGGTCGGTGCCGAGGTGGTACGGCGCGTTGAGGGTGAACGACTCGAATTCGCCGTAGAAGAAATCATTCGGCCGGAGCGAGTATCGGCCCAACACCTCGAACCGGGGACAGTAGTGCGACGGTGGGAAACTCGCCCGGCGTTCGGTCGGGTTGCGCGTGCACCGGCCCGGTACCCGGACCGCGTACTCGATATCGACGGGGTCGCCCGTGGTGGGAGTCACGGTGGCCCCTCGGACTCTCCAGGTCTTCGGCACGGCGAGACTGAATTTGCCGAAGCTCACCGTCGTGAGGTTCGCGGGCCGGGTCGACGGCGCGGCGGAGACGGCCGGCCGCCGCGGCGGCTCCTCGCCCGACAGCGCGGTCACGGCGACCGTCCCGGTGGTGACGGCGGCCGCGGTGCCCGCCACCGCCACCGCGAGCGCGACCTTGCCGCCCGCCATCGCCAGCACACCCGTCCCGGCGGCCCCGCCACCGCCGGCGACCATTCCCGCGCCGCCCGCGGACGCCGCCGCCAGCCCCGCCGCCGTCAGGGGGAACAGCGAGGCCAGCGCCACCGCCGCCGAGGCCAGTGCCCGCACGCCCCGAGCCTCCCACCCGGCGCCGTACGCCGCCCGCGCGGTGCGCTCCAGATCGCCGACGAACTCGGCCGCGCCCGCCGGGCGCGCGGCGGGCTCCTTGGCCATGCCGCGCGCCACCAGCGCCCGCAGCGGCCCGGGCACCGGCTCCAACGCCACCGGCTCCAACAGATGACCGCGCATCACCGCCGCCCGGTCGCCTTCGTAGGGGCGGCGGCCGGTCACGCACTCGTAGAACACGCAGGTAGCCGCGTACACGTCGGCCGCCGGGGTCGCCGGATGCCGCTCCCACTGCTCGGGCGCCATATAGGACGGCGTGCCCGCCGCCGAGGCGGCGCCTGTCTCGGTGGCGATGCCGAAGTCGATGAGCCTGCTGCGCCCGTCCGCCGGGACGACGACGTTGGCGGGCTTGTAGTCGCGGTGCACGACGCCCACGGCGTGCGCGGCGGCCAGCCCGAGCAGCGAGCCCTTCAGCACCGCCAACGCCGCCTCCGCAGGCAGCGCCCCGTGCTCGGCCAGCACGTCCCGCAGCGACGCGCCGTCCACCGCCTCCATCACCAGGGCGACGCCTTCCGCGCTCTCCACCAGCCGGTACAGGCGGGTGACGTGCGGGCTGCGGACCCGGGCGAGCATCCGCGCCTCACGCAGCAACCGCGCCCGCTCCTGCGGTTCTGCGCCCGGCGGCAGATACTTCACCGCCACCGGGGCGCCGCTGCGGCGGTGTCGGGCCAGCACCACCCTGCCCTGCCCACCGCGCCCCAATTCCCTGATCTCCTGAAAACCCGAGATCTCCCATCGCGCCACGTCCGCCAGTGTGCGACACGACGACGCCGCCGGGAAACTCGACGCCTACAGGGACTCCCAGCGGGTCGCGCCGCCCTACTCGGCCCAGAGACGGGCTCGCGCTTCGGGCTCGTCATGCCACACCCGTTCCCACGGTTTCGGCCGGGCACGGTGCATCGCACCGGACGGGCCTCTGGGCTCGCACTCACCGGCGATGCCGGACGCGGACCTGACCCTGCCCGGCCTCGCTCACATCGTGGTGCAGGTGCTACGCACTGAGCCTGGACCGGACCATCCTGGTCGGCAACGCCTACGGCGGCGACATCGCCCAGGTGGTCGCCACCGAATTCCCCGCCCGCGTCGACCGGCTAATGCTGACCGCGCCCAACGCGTTCGACTCCGATCCCTGACGACACGAGCACTGGTGTGGCTGACCCGGCCGCCAGGCTCGGGTTGGGCGCAGCGCGTTCTGACGGGCAGCCGACGCGTGCAGCGTCTGCCGTTCACCTACGGGTTCGCAACGAAACGCCCCCTACCCAAGGTGATCATGGCATCGTACCTGGGGCCGATCTGGTCGGACCCCGCGGTGCGTCGCGACTTCCACCGGTCCCTACGCGCCCTGCCACCCCGGTACCTCGAGCGCGTCTCGCCGAGGCCAGCCGACTTCGACCGCCCCTCGCCGGTCATCTCCCCGGCCGAAGACCGAGTGTTCCCCCGGGACGGCGCGGCGCGCCTCGCCCGCACCCTTCCGCAGGCTCGGCCGGCCACGATCACCGCCTCCTACGCCTCGCTTTCCCGAAGACCAGCCACGGGAGCCGGCACGTCTGCTTCTCGCATTCCTATGGAACGAGCCCCAGCCCGCTTAGCCCTCTCCGAGCACCAGGAGTCACCGATATGAAGGCGTTGATCGTAGGCGCAAGCGGATACAACGGGCGCAACGTCGCCTGGCACGTGTCACGCGAAGGGCACGCCGTGCGCGGGCTGGTCCGTGACCTCCAGCGGGCCCCCGCCGACCTCGACGAGGTAGTACGGGGCGACCTCACCACCGGTGACGGCCTCGAACAGGCCCTGGACGGTGTGGACGTCGCGTTCTACTTCGTCCACTCCCTCGACGCCGGCGTCGGCAGCACCGATGACCGCGACATCCGGGCCGCGACCCAGTTCGTCCGCGCCGCCCGAACGACTGGGCTCCCGCGCGGTGTGTTCTTCACGACCCTCGCCCCGCCTCCGGCACCACGTCCCCGTCTACCAGCGCAACCGGCTCGCCGTAGAACAAATTCTGATGGCGGGAATCCCCGGCGTGACCGCGCTGCGCGCGGGCGTGGTCATCGGTCTGGGATCTCGGGGCATACGGCCCTACCTGCGGCTGGTGCGACGCGCCCCACTCCTGCCCTTGGGCCCTGGCGGCGCAACCGAGTTGCGCTGCTCGACCACGTCGCGATGCCTGATCGCCGCAGGCACTCGAGACGAACCGGCCGGACGATCACTGGACGCTGCCGCATCCCACGAAGACTTCATGCGCGCCATTGCCAGGTCCCTGGGCCTACGACCTCGCACCGTAGCCCGCCTCCCGCTGTCCAGCAGCCGACTCGGCGCGGCACTGATGGCGGCGATCACCGGCGAGTCCTACGTCGTCGACTCCGCACGCACCACACCCTTCACAGAGTTCACCCCCTTCCGATGCTCCAGGCGCTCCGCGAGGCCGTGACCGCCACTCCGGGCGCGGCATTCGCCCGAGCCCTCTGACCGAGTGCACCACCAGTCGGGCGAACCGCCCAAACCTGATGCGCCAGGCGCTGCGCGAGCACCGGCCGTCTGCGGCCGTCTGCGCCGAGAAGGCCTACGGGCAGGGCGAACTGCTCTACCAGACGCTCTCCGGCGCCATGCATGCCCTTCTCCACACCCCTGGCTGAGACAATCCGGCGAACGGCTCGCTCGACCCGACAAAGAAGGTGGCGCGTCATGACCGACCTGGACCGAATCTTCCTCACAGTCGATCAGGCCGCCATGGGTAGGGATGGGAAACGATGACCAGGCGGTGGATCCGGACGGGTGTCGTGGCGATGGCATGCGCGGCGCTGGCGGCGTGCGGCGAGGCCGTCATCATCCGAGAGGCCGGGCCCGGGACCGAGAAGACCGCCGTCACCATACCTTCAGGCGGTGTCGTCAATCCCAGGAATTGGCCGGATGCCTGTGCGCTCATCAGTGACGCCGAGATCACGGGGCTTCTGCCGCAGGCGAAGAGGATCCAGCGGACGCCGGAGTGGGTCAAGATCCCCCCCGACGAGGCCTTCGGTGGTAAGGCGGGTGCCGGACTCGCTCCCAATGGCGCGTGCAAGTACTCGTTCACCTTGCCGCAGAACGGTGACTATAAGAGCGGCTACGAAGGCTCCGGCGGGATCCGGATCGATATCGCAGCGGTCGGTGACCCAAAGTCGGTCGCCGGGCATTTCGCTCGCACCAAGAGCGAGTACGGCCAAAGGAACGTGGTCACCGAGGTCGACGCCAAGGTATTCGGGGCCGCAGAGTGCTTCGCCTGGGTGGCGTCCGGGAGCAGTCCCCGATTCACCGTCTGCCGTCGTGGACCGGTGATGATCGAGAGCCTCGACGTGGGGTTCAGTTACATCGATTTCGAGAACGCCGACAGGAACACGCCCGCATTCAAGAAGATCATCGACGAGCGCCTCACGCCCGCTTTCTTCCGTGCGGCCACCGCGAACTTCTGAGCAGGGCGACCAGCGAGCGGCGCACACCGGACGGCCGGGCCGATCGCCGGCGGTCCGGCATCGGCCCACCCGTCCCGCCGGGTGGTGTCAGGAGCGGCGGATTTTGGTGATGTCGATCGCGTCGGCGGGCGGGGTGACGGTGAACGGCACACCGAACTCGGTGAGGTTGAAGCCCTCTCCGTCGAGCGGCTCGCCTCGGGTGGAGAACCTGAGGGGCAGGGGATCGCCGGTCGTGGCCACGTACACCACCGTGTCGGAGTCGGCGACGCCGATGACACCTCGGCCGTTGAGGAGCGTGCGCGGCCCCTTGGTGGCCTTCGCGGACATCCTCTCCAGATCCTTGGCGAGGGCCTCGGGTGTGAACAGGCCGACGAAGGCGGCGTTCTCGGTGTTGGGCGGGTTCTTCAGCCAGCGGTCACCGAAGAGCTTCGCCGCCTCCACGCCGCCCACCTGCTCGAAGATCGCACGCCCGCGCAGGTAGAAGTCCCGGCCATGGACGGCCACGTCGACCGGCACGGACTTCCCCTTGAGGGCCAGGGTCATCCGTCCTTGGAGATCCCGGTCGCCGATCCGCAGGTCCATGCGCGTCATGTCGCCGCCATCCCGCAACGCCCCCAGGAGCCGGAACGATCGCTGACGCTGCAGGGCGGCGACGGCGTCCTTCAGGATCTGCTCCGCGGACTCGGCCGCGACCCCGTTGTCTGCGGGGGTGGGCGCGGCGGTCCTGGTCATCGGCGCGGGCGGCGGTGCCGCCGTCCCGTCGCCGCCGCAGGATCCCAGAGCCAGGACCATGCCGAGCACGGCCGAGCCGGCGCAAAGCCGTCCCGCCGGTCGCGTCCAACGATGGCGCATGCAGACCTCGATCAATGCCGGCCCGGGACACCAACGGGCGGCCATCGGTGACCGCGGCCCGGGAGCGAAAACCGGACCATGCTCTCATATCGCGGTTCTAGACATCCCCATGTGCGCTTCAGATTCGGCTCGGGGTGACTCGGTTGCGGGGAGGGGGCTTGCGCTGAGCCGGGGCCGGTCGCCCTCGAAGTGCGGGCCGGGAGCGTACTTGTCGGGCGGCCCGCGTCGTTCGGACCGTTGGGAACCCAGAGCACGGCCGGTCAGTCCAACCGACTTCGATGTTTTCACCCACCAGGCAGGTGACGATGCGAAGTCCAGGAAGCCCCGAGGAGTTGCCGACCCCGTGGGAATTGTGGGTGAGAGTGGCCGCGATGGCCGCGCTGGAGCGGGCGATCCCCTACGACGGCTCCTCGTCCTTTTCCGTTCAGGCCCGCGGTGCCACTCATGACGATGGCGGTGGCAACGTGTGGACTCTCAGGTTGATCGAGGGAGGGCGGGCCGTCCTGCACGGTTGTGACCACGAGATGAGCGGGACTCGTTTGCTGAAACCGCCGCTGGACCTGTTGGCCGGGGCTCCGGAGTGGCTTCCCCTGGCCATGCTGGATTCCCTGCAACGCGGGCTTGAGCTGGGGTTCGTGTACTGGTACGACGGCCGCTGGGACCGTGTCGCCTACCCGGCGGAAGTGCGCGATGACGGGATCGCCTCGACGGTCGGGCGTGCCGTCGCCCTGGACGTTCTCGTCCAGGGTGCGACCGATGTCCTGCTGGGGTACCGGCTGGGGGAGACCCTCGACGAGGACGCCGACGACTACGACGAGGCAGAGGAGGACCTGGACGCCACCATTGAGCGCGCTCTGGGAGGTGCACTGGAGGAGATGATCCAGCAGGCACGGGAGCGTGAACTGTCGGCCGCGAGCTTCGCCTGGCTGGGTGACCGCTGGGACCTGGACATCGACGCGGCGCTCCAACTGGCCCACCAGGCCGGCCTCACTCGCGACGGCCCCATACCGCAGGCGCCTCCCGGATAGCCGTTCCCAGGCGGGTGCATCCTGTTCCCGACGAGCCGTCCAACCAGCGCAGCGCAACCCCCTGAAGAAGAGCCGCACCCATCTGAAAAGCAGGGGAGGCGGCGATGCGGCCGGTGAGGGGGGCCGCTCGGCGCGAACAGCACGCGGGGTTCCAGGTCCAGCCGGGTGGTGGGGTCCTGGGCGGGCGGGTTGAGGTTGAGGGTCCAGTTGCCGAAACGGCGGATGGTGTGGGTGATGTAGGGAGAGATGGTGGCCAGGTCGTCGGTGTCGACGGGGTGGCCTTCGGCGGCGATGGCGTTGGCGGCGTCGGTGATGTCGCAGGCGGTGGAATAGACGATGCAGTCGGCGATCAGCTCGTTGGACTTCACCACCTTCTCCTGGTGGTCGGGGTCGTTGTGGCCGATGAGCCTGCCGCCGAACATCAACCAGTCGGCGAAGCCGTGGGAGGCTTCGTTGCGGTTGGTGACCTGGGTGACCCACGGCTGGTGGTCGGTACCCGGCGGATGCCTCGACGAAGGCGAGTCCCTGCCCGCCGGCGCGGCTCGCGAGGCCCGCGAGGAACTCGGCATCACCATCGACCCCGCCGACCTCACGTTCGCGCACCTGTGCCATCACGCAGACGCTGACGGCCAGGCCCGCATCGGGGTGTTCTTCGCCGCCACTCGCTGGAGCGGGGAACCGGTGAATGCCGAGCCCGGCAACTCGGCGTACCGCGTCGTAGGCGTCGTTGACGCGGTACACCTCCGGCGGGGTGCCGCCACTCCCGCTCCGGGCCGGTGTTCATGTGCGCCGGCCCGGGTGCCGGGTGTGCTTGAGCAGCGGCGAGGGTTCGCCCGGTCGGGCGCCGCGGACCTCGCCCCAGTCCAGCCTCGGCACGATGCGCGGCAGCTCGTATAGGGCGTCTTCGATGTCGCCGAGCCGGTACAGCGGCACGTCGACCTTCACGGTTCTGCTGATCTTCCATTCGGTCCAGTCGGCCGGGCGGACCCACCCGGCCGCCATGACGTGGTTGAAGTCCGTGCGGCGGATCTCCATGAGGGCGGCGGCTTGGTTGGGGCCTAGGAGCCGTGCGCGGCGGACGCCGTCCTCCCCGGCACGGTCGACCTGTCCGCGCCGCCCCGGCCCTCTGGCCTGCCCCCCATCGCCGACACGATGACGGCTTGGCGCATCGACACCCTCCTCGCCGGCACGGTGCCCGGCTGGATCCGCGACGGCTGCGCCTGGCGGACCACGCTCGAACTCGTGGCCGGCGCGCACGGCCGCCACCACGTCTCCCTCGGGCACCTGGACCTGAAGGCCGCCACGCCCACCGCACCGAAGCCGGGGATCTGCGGATCATCGACGCCGAAACGCTCCGCCCCGCCCTGACCGGCCTGCCCGACCTGGTCACTCGCCCACCTGGCCGCCGAGATCGGGCTGCCCCGCCCGCCCCGATGGATCCGCCGCGCCTACCTGGACGCCACCCGAGCCCACGGGGCCCAGTGGACGGACCCGGACCTGAACCGGGCGCTGCACGCGTTCGCCGCCGCCACCGGCCTCACATCCCTGCACGGCCTCGCCACCTGAACACCCCGCCCACGTCCCAGGCCCCCGGTAGCCTCCGGATCTCCGAACCCCGCGAGCCGGAGGCACCCCGTGTTCCAGCGGGCCCGGGACCGTTCACGTGATCGCCTTCCTACGGGTCATCTGGTGGAGGATGTCGGCGGTGTCGGCGTCCCGGCGGTGAGGCACGAGCTTGGCCGCCAGGGAGTTGAGGCGGGTCGCGACCATGTGTGATGTGGCGTTGGCGCTGGCCTCGTGTGCGTTGCGGGCGGCCGACACGGCGGGCTTCAGCTCGCGGGCGGCCAGGTACGCCTCGGCCAGCGAGATCTGGTCCAGGATCCCGTTGCGGGAGTAGCCGCCGCTCCGCAGGGTGGTCGCGCGGGTCAACCGCTCGATCGCCTCGCCCGCCGCCGCTGGTGTGGTGTCGGCGAGGGTGGCGGAGGCAGCGCCGGTGAGGGAGTACAGCTCCGATTCCAGGACGTGCCGGGACTGCCATGACGCCTGACCGCCGCCGGACGAGGACTCGGTGAAGGATTCTTCGGCTGCGCCGATGAGGCGGCGCACCGCCTGGTGGTCGCCGGTCATGGCGTGCGCCCACGCCGAGATCGTGTATTGGTTGCTGATCTGTCGGGCGGTGAACACTCCGACGTCGCGGGCGGCGTCCAGGTGCGCGAGGATCTGCGCGGGCCGGCGGAGCTCCACCTGATGCCCGGCCATGCGGACGATGAGGTGCCCGACGAGGGCGTGGTCGTCGGCCGCCTGCGCGGCGTGGACACCGACGAGGTAGTGCCGCTCGGCGATGGTGTGCCAGCCGAGGTCACGGCACGCGTAGGCGGCGATCCCGGAGATGTCGGCGAGCGCCGCCAGCAGCCGCGTGCGGGTGCGGTGGTCGCGGGCCTGGCGGACGAGGCCGCCGGCACGGTCGATCAGGGCGACGATCCCGCGTTGCAGCTGCGGAGACGCCCCGTACTCGTACAGCCGGCCCCGGTGCAGGTCCGCCTGCCGGTGCAGGTCCTCCACCGTCCGCGCTGCGTCCTGGTTCGCCGGCTGGTCGGCGAGGGGAAGGCCGAGCAGCGCCGCCCCGGCGCCACTGGCCGCCGCCAGCAGGAGGTCTCGGCGTTTCGTTTCGCTCTCCTCGCTCTCCCTGTCCATGCGCTCGCGCTCGGCCGCCGGGGCGGCGGCCAGACCGAGGTCGACCTCCGACAAACCCGTCAGCGAGGTCAACCCTCGCCGATAGTCCAGACCGGGGCGGGCCTCGCCCCGTTCCCACATCCCTACCAAATTTCTCGAGGGCGCCCGGTTGATCCCCAACTCGGCGCGCATGTGCGCGCCCAGCCGCTCGGCGAGGCCGTCCTGAGAGATTCGCGTCACCGCCCGCGAACTCACCGACCGCTGACCCTCTCAGCACCCACCCGCCCCTCCAGGAAACGAGGCGCCGTGCCCCCCGCCGCCCGCTCACCCCCCAGATCACCACGGCGTTCGTGGAGATCAAGACCCTCACCGTCAGCGGCAAGCAGGTCACCATGGCCGGTGTCGGGTTGTCGACAAGGCTCGTGTCACCAGGTACACGCGATGGCGTTCGTCCGGTTCAGTGGTCGTGTACGCGGTCGTGTTCGTTGCCGCTGCGCACTCGGTAGACCCCTTCCGCGATCTCTTCGGAGCTGGAGGTGATCCGTTGCCTCAGCGCTCTGGGCCAGCGGGTGTTCTCGTCCCACACCACGTCCGCCAGCGCACGAAGGTTCTCGTGTGTCAATTCCAGATCCGACAGGTCCGCCCCTGAGACATCGAGCGTTCCGACCGTGTCCCCGTACAGGAGGCGGTCGAGGTCGAGGACGAGTTCGCGGGCGCGGTCGAGGCCGAGGCCGAATTCGAGGCCGAACTCAACGTCGAGGTCGCGGGCGCGGGCGAGGTCGCGGGCGAGGTCGCGAGCGCGGTCGAAGGCGCGGACAAGGCCGGTGACGAGGTCGAGACCGAGGTCGCGGAAAGGGACGTCGAGGGCTTGGTCGACAGCGTGGTCGAGGTCGCGGGCGAGGTCGGGGTTGAGGTGGAGGTAGCCCTCATCGGCGCGGTCGATGCCCTCGATGACGCGGTTGAGGGCAATGCCGACGTGGAGGGTGTGGATGCGGGCGCGGATGTGCCGTACGGACGCGGCGACCGCGTGTGGAGGCGGCCGGTGGCCTCGGGGGGGCTCGGGGGCGGTGTCCTGGGTGAGGTCGAAGAGGGCGTTGAGGGCCCGGGTCGGGTTGATGTGGGCGTGGACGTGGTCCAGCAGTTCGGCGTCGGCGGTGGTCAGGAAGACTTCCAGCGCCCGGTCCGCGGGGTCGTCCGGCATGGGGCGGGGTGTGGTCACTGTCGGTTCCCTCCTTCGCTGTGCGTCGCTGTGGCCAGGTGTCGTGCGAGTTGCCTGCGCGCCTTCTTGCGCAGGTCCCTGACCTGCTGTGGCGTCGTCTCCAGGGCGGCGGCGATGTCGTGGTCGGGGATGGCGTCCAGGGTGAAGGCGATGACCGCGCGGCAGTCGACGTTAAGGCGTTGCAGGAGCGCGACCAGGTCGCGGGCCTGGCCGATCAGCTCGGCATGCCCGGGACCGGGCTCAGGCGTGTCGACATCGGGTCGAAGGCCGGTGCCGTCGCGTTTGCGGCACTGCGCGAGGTGATGGTTGCGGGCCACCCGGCGGGCCCATGCCCGCGGGTGGGCGATCTGGTCCCACCGCCCACTGACGACCATGCGCCAGCCCTGCTCGGCCACGTGCTGCATCGCGTCCTCGGCGTCGGCCAGGTCCGCGCCCATGCGCATCATGAACCGGACCACCAAGGCGTACTCGGCGTCGAAGAAGTCCAGGAAGTCCTGCCGCATCGCCGCCATCCTGCCGGCGCCGGGGACGCCGTCGCCTCCACCGGCCGGGACCGGCCTTTCGGGCGGATCGGCATACCCGCCCCTACTCATCGGCGGCCGGCCGGTGACCGCGCCGCCGCAGCCGGGCCTCCACGATCGGCATCACCGCTGCCAGCAGCGATACTCCCGCGGTGAGCAACCCCACCCACTCCATCCCGCACTCCCGTCCCGGCCCCGGCCCGATGCCCGGCTCACGGCACCGTGACAAGCCACAAAGGGCCATCACCCGTAAGAGCCCCACGACAAGATCAACGGGAAGGAGAGACGGAACTTTCTCAACCCGTCCGGGCGCTCATCCTGCGGACGCTCGGCCGGCGGCGGCAGCTCGCGCAACGCGCCCGACGCGGCCGACCATGCCTTCAGCACCCGCTCGAACTCGGCGATGCCATCGCCGCCGGGCGCGATGAAACACTTGGAGGCGGAAGGTGTCGGGGGACCGGACGTCGCCGCCGACGGCGAGCATGTGATCGTCGAGGACGCGGGTGCGCGGGTGGCCTAGAGCTCGAAGGCATGGAGAGACCGGCACCTTCGCCACGTCTCCACGTAGACCCACCACGGACGCCGCCGCACCCCACGCCGCCCCGCTGCGCAGGGGACCTAGGGGAACCGACCCACCAGCACCGACGGCCCTTCGAGGACGGCGGCGCGTGGGGAAGGGAACGAAAAGGGCCGGGTTGGCTGCACCCGCTCGCGCGCCTGTCATTGGGTGCCTACGGTGAGGGCGTCGAAGGCGGGGTGACGTGTGCGCCGACCAGGACGCCGACGACGGTGGCGGCCACGTGCGGCACAGCGGGGGAGGCCCGCCGCGGGGCCGTGGCGTGCAGGCGCGGGCGGTGTCTTCACCCTCGGCGACGCTCGGTGGGACCTGCGGCGAGCGTGACCAGGCTCGGTGCCGAGACGAAGGCGCTCCGGATCGGCGACGGGCCACGGCCGATCGGGGAAGTGGCGGAGTTCGGCTGATTAGGTGGGTCTTCGGGGAGCGGCCTGAACGTCTGCGGCGGGACGTCGCGCGCGCCGGCCAACCGGTGCAGGTCGATGGCGTCGGTCAGGGCCGTGTGCCCGCCCCTCGGTGACGATCAGCGAGGGTCCGGGGCTGGCGGTTCGAGCTCTGTCCGGGGTGCTCGGGCCGACCGCCCGATGCCGCGAACCGACGCGCGTCGGTGGAAATTCCGTCGACAAGTCCCGGTGCGCTGTCGGAGCCTCTTCGGGGAAGGAGGTGCTCGGATGAGCATCTACGACGATGACGTGTACGTCGACACCGTGGAGAAGGAGCTGATGCAGATCCGCGAACTGCAGCGCGACGCCGATGCCCACGCTCGCCGGGTCATCGAGCGGGCCCTTGACGGCGGCCGCGGTTGGGAGGAGATCGCCGGGGCGGTGGGTGTGGCCGACGTCGCGGCGATGCAACGCTACTACGAGGGCGTCGTCCGGCGGTTGACCGGCATCAGCGCGTCCCTGCCCGGTGAGGCGAGCCAATGACCCGGCCATGGTCGGCCGGTGATGTCCGGAGCGTCATGGTGTCGGCGCCGGGCCTGGTCATCGCCTTCTCATGGCTGTGGTGGAGCCGGTCAACGCGGCGAGCCAGACGGACATCAGCACGCTGACCAGGACGGCCGAGGGGAAATCGATGGTCGGCAGGGCCGGTAGCCATTCACCGCGGATGACGCCGACGGTGACCATGAAGAGCCAGGCATCGGTCACGACCACGACGATGACGAACGGCCCCAACAGCAGCCTGAACATGACGTTTTCCCTTCGACGTGGTCGCGTTTGCGGACATCGGCGCCGGGCGTGCCATCGGCCGGTGGGGATCGGGGGGGGCGGGTTCATGTGGGGGAGCCGGGGCGGTGCGGGCGATACGGCTCCAGCGGCGCGGCGGGTGTCGGCGAGGTGAGTTCTTCGGCGATGAGCGCGGCGAGGTGGGGGGCCAGGGTGATCCCGCTGTGGGTGACCGCCGTGTAGAGGCCGGGCAGGACCCAGCCGACCACGGGCAGTCCGTCGTCGGGCAGAGGGCGGATGCAGCGTCGGACCGCGGCGACGCGGGAGTGGTCGAGGGCGGACGGCAGGATGGCGCGGGCCCGTGCCATCAGGTCATCGGCCCAGGAGTCCAACACCGACCGGGGGGTGTCGAGGTCCACGGCCGCGTCGATGTCGCCGGCCTCCAGGAGCAGACCCCCGTCCGCCGTGGGGCGGGCGTACAGGTCGGTGCCGTGGACGAGCCCTCGGAGCGCGCCGGGGGCCGGGGTGGTGGTCGCGACGAGGCAGACGGCGGGCGCCCCCGGGCGGTGGGGGTCTTGGATCGGCGCGACGGCATCGGCGGTGGCCAGCAGTTCGGGCGTTCGCCAACCGGCCGCGCAGACCGTGATGTCGGCGGAGATGGCTCCGTCGGCGAGTCGGGCTCCGCGAACGCGTCCGGCATGGATGTCGAGGGACTCGACGCGCCCGGTGACCATATGGGCTTTGGCGCGGCGGGCGCGTGCGATGAAGTCCCGCGCCGCCCGGGCTCCGTGGACGTGGCGCTCGTCGGGAAAGTGGGCGACGAGCGCGTCGGCGGGAATCGCGAGGTGCGGCTCGATGGCGCGGGCCTCGTCGGCGGTCAGGAGGTCGGCGGCGTAGCCGCGTTCTTTGAGGTGCCGGACCCGCGTGGACAGTTCCGAGCGTGCCGTGGGGGTCCGCGCCCAGGCGAGATCGCCTGTCGGGACGTACCACGGGGGATGCCCCATCCGGGCCGCCGTTTCGGCCCACGCCCGCATGGCCTGGACACGGAACCTGAAATAGTCGGGATCGGGCGTCTTGTTGGCGTTGATCCATGCCAGGCTGGTGCCGGTCGTTCCGTCGCCGGGCGGGCCCTCGTCGACGACGGTGACGTGATCGGTGGCCGCGAGCCGCTCGGCCAGGGCCGCGCCGATGATGCCGGCTCCGATGATCAGCACGTGCGTCATCGACACCGCCGTGCCGCGACGGACGATTCCTGCCCGACGCCGCCGCGTGAGCGGGGTAGGTGTTCGGGCCGGCGCCGTTCGGGGCGCCCGAGCCGCCGGCTCGGACGCGGATCGATGATCGGCCCTCGCGGCGCGATGGCGTCATCGACGCCGTTGCGCCCGAGCTCCGCCCGTATTCGGCCGTGGGAGGACATGAACTCGTCGGTGGAGGATCGACCGGGGGAGTGCGCCGTCATCGGTTCGCGTTCCGTCGGCGGTGAAGAAGATCCACTGTAGTCGACGCCTCGGCCGTTCCGCCGACGGAGATCCGCCCCTCGACACCGATCACGGCCGCCCCGGCCGATCACGACATCGCCGCGGCCCGCCGAGCCGCCGACGACGCACGAACCCTTCTGAGCTTCAGCCGCGGGAGTACACCTCACCGACGTCGACGCCGTTCTCGGCGAGCCACTCCTCGACCACGCAGACGAGGTCGCTCCCCGGCCATGTCCCATCGGCGTGTTCGATGCCCTTGATGCGGGAGAGCAGGTCGAGCGCGGGGGCGGCCGGGCGGCGGCGGGGAGATCGGAACCACCATGTCCAAGGCACGGATGCCGGCGCCGGACGGTGCTCGGGGCCCGCCCCGCCTGGGGGACACTTCCTGTACTGCTGACCGTGATGTTTCAGATGATTTACAGGGGTGACGTGATCAGTGCCACGGGCGATGGGATAAGCGGCAGTATCACAGACTTCTCGGAATAGCTCTGCCCCTGGCGCCATGTCACTCTTACGGTCCCGGTATTTCTCGGTACGGCCAGAATCCGCTGTCCACATGCGGACTCTGGTTTCCGTCGGAGCCCGCCAGTAACGTGAACTCGCGGAACCGCCCGCGGCCCGGTCGGTCGGCCCTCCACACCGGCCCGATGGCATACCGCTTGTACGGCGTCGGGAGCCGGCTGCCGTGGTTGGCGACCACGCGCGCCAACGGCACGGTCAGGTCGTAACGGAGCGCCAGGTCGGCCTCTCCGGTGGCCTCGCGCTCGCCACGACGCAGGATCTTGAAGATGAGCTTGTCGCCTTCATCCCCGTATTTCCCGGTCAACGTCTCCAACCGTTCGAATGCCGGAGTCTGCAACGGCTCGAACCCGTAGCGCTCGAACACCTCGCGGGCCGCCGCGAACACCCGTTCCCGTTGCCGTAGGTCCCCGGCGAGGAAGTCGCGGGTTCCCGAGGGCGGCTCGAACTGCTGGGACGCCATTGCTGTCGCTCCTTCACGAGCGGGAAGAGACTTCGATCTGGATGTTCACAACGTAACGGAGGGAACATCGAGCAAAGCGCGCTCCGCGCAGACAGGCCATAAGACGCGGCTCCTGACAGCGGGTTGCCGCCCCCAACGCCATCCCCGCAAGAGGTAGGCGGGACCTTCACCGAGGTTCTGAGGCTGTGCGACTGGGCCGCTACGCCGTGGCCTCACGACCACCTATGCCGTTCAGCACACCCCGCCGTCGCGACTCGCCCCGCATCCGGAGCCGCGACACGAGCCCCATCGGCAACCCGCCATGTCGAGGCGCGAAGCCCGAGCATGACGCCGCAGACATCGGGGCCTGCCGCCAAGGCGGCGGGGACTCGACAGCCCCGAACGATCTGCCACGGGAGTCGAGCATCACCGGATCTTGTCTCGACTCGCACGGCACGCCCTCCGGCGATGAGCGGAGTTGAAGACGGTGGCGACAGGGGGCAGGCCGAGCCAGAGTCGAGGTTCATCGTCGACGGCCTTCGGCGACCTCTGGCACTCGTACGGCGGACCACCCCCGCCTGCGCGGGGAGAACTTGTAGCTCGCACCAGAGCCGAAGGAAATGCCCGGACCACCCCCGCCTGCGCGGGGAGAACGACACTGTGACGGATATCGAGGTCAAGGTGGACGGACCACCCCCGCCTGCGCGGGGAGAACGAGGTTCGCCGCGGTCCCAGAGAACCAGCGCCCGGACCACCCCCGCCTGCGCGGGGAAAACATCTCCCAATCCTCTCCCAAGGCGTTGATCACCGGACCACCCCCGCCTGCGCGGGGAGAACGCCAGCGACAAGAAGGTCAAGGCGCGGGACGCCGGACCACCCCCGCCTGCGCGGGGAGAACAGCCCAGCTTGTCGGGTGGCTGCATCCCATGCCGGACCACCCCCGCCTGCGCGGGGAGAACGGCCCTCGGGCCCGCTGCCATCGCTCCTCGCACGGACCACCCCCGCCTGCGCGGGGAGAACTCCGGGCCCGTGACCGTCACCGGCGGCGGCGCCGGACCACCCCCGCCTGCGCGGGGAGAACGCCTCGCGATCCCGCTTCTCAGCGTCCCGCTGCGGACCACCCCCGCCTGCGCGGGGAGAACACCGCGCGCCGCCTGGAGAAGCTGGAGAGCGCCGGACCACCCCCGCCTGCGCGGGGAGAACTCGTTCCTGGAGCAGGTCCGCCTGGCGGAGCACGGACCACCCCCGCCTGCGCGGGGAGAACCCGGCGACGAACGCCATCCCGACGATCGGCCACGGACCACCCCCGCCTGCGCGGGGAGAACCAGTCCCCGCAGTACCGCTCTCCGTCCCTGCCCGGACCACCCCCGCCTGCGCGGGGAGAACAGACCGCACGGCGGCTGGGCACCGGCGGGGTGAGGACCACCCCCGCCTGCGCGGGGAGAACCCGGCGACGAACGCCATCCCGACGATCGGCCACGGACCACCCCCGCCTGCGCGGGGAGAACCAGTCCCCGCAGTACCGCTCTCCGTCCCTGCCCGGACCACCCCCGCCTGCGCGGGGAGAACACCGGGCCCAGCGACAGGTCACCCGTCAGGGGCGGACCACCCCCGCCTGCGCGGGGAGAACGCTAACCCGGCTAACCCCCCTGACCTGGCTAACGGACCACCCCCGCCTGCGCGGGGAGAACACCGCCATCCCCGGCGGCACGTCGAGATCCGCCGGACCACCCCCGCCTGCGCGGGGAGAACCCGTCCCTCATCTCGGCGTAGGCGTAGGCGCCCGGCCCACCCCCGCCTGCGCGGGGAGAACTACTACCGTGCGCAACAGCAGCCGGGCTCGTTCGGCCCACCCCCGCCTGCGCGGGGAGAACGTGCTCCTCCACCCTGATCTGGAACTGGACGGCGGCCCACCCCCGCCTGCGCGGGGAGAACACTTCGCGACCTGCGCCTATGTGGTGGCGTTATCGTTTCGAGACCACCTGTCGGGGTTGATGCTGGGATCTCTCATGGGCCGAGCGTACGGCGTGTGGGCGACATTTGTCGGTGGCATGGGGCTTCGGTTGGCCTCGTCCGCAAGACCGTGTTCGTGAGGTACTCGCAGGCCTTTAGGGTCCTGCCGGCGGCTTCGGCGCCCTGGACGGGCGCTTGGACGCCATCACGCTCGTCCAGACGAAGGAGATCACCCCGCTCCCGATCGTCCTCGTCGGCTCCGACTTCTGGGGCCGCCTGATGGCGTGGATCAAGGACTCCATGCTGACCAGCGGGCAAGATCTCCCCGCAGGACCTGCACCTGATCCACCTCACCGACGATCCTCGCCTCCTCCGACGAGTGCGGCACATGACTCTCTGCGAGCCCCTGCCCGCCTCCCTCACCGAACCGGGCCTCGCCAACTGGGAGAGCGCGACCCCGCCCGAGGGTGACGACGACTTCACCTCCGCGGACAGCCCCGCCCCTGCGCGGCCAAGAGACGGTCGACGACGGCGGAGCGGCTGTTCAGATGGCCGCGCAGCCGTATGCGTCGGGCGTTGCGGGCGGCGGTGATCTCTTTGAGGCCGACGGTCTGTCCGGACAGCTCGTTGGAGACCGCCCGGCACAGGAACTCCTCGCTGCCGTCGGGGTGGCGTAGGTAGACGTGGATCTCGGTGATGTCCCGGGGTCGTAGCGGATGGTGGCCTCTTCGCGGGTGTAGAAGGCCAGGACCGGGTCGAGGCAGCGGCCCATCGAGAGGAATTGGATGCCGTCGGTGCGGATCTTGCGGGGTTTGGCGACGGTGAGGAGTAACAGGTCAAGTTGTTCGAGGCTGTCGGGCATGCGCGGGATGAACGCGCCGGGCTCCCATCGGGCTGCGGTGCGGTCTTGGTCTCGCTGTGCCGGCGCAGGTTGTAGACCTGGTGGATGAACCGGCAGATCGCGGCGTCAATCTCGGCGAGGCTCAATTGGGCCTGGGCGGCGCGGTGGGTGTGCCGCGGGGGGCCTATCCGGGCAGTTGGGTTAGGCACATCTGGTTGAAGGTTTCCCTCAGCCGTTCGATCGTGCCGTGGCTGCGGGGCTCGCCCTTTCTGGAGTAGATGGGCCGGACCTTCGGGTCGGCCATCACCTGGGCCAGATGATCGGAGGTGAAGTCCGAGCCGTGGTCGAGATGGAAGGCCGAGGGGAGATGCCGCACGCGTGCCAGCCGGGTTCGCTCTTGCGCCAGATCGCGTGCCGGAACGCCAGCGCGGTGGTGAGCGCGGAGGGCGCTTCGAGGTTGACCGCGTACCCGGCGATCGCGCGGGAGTGGTCATCTTCGATGACCGTCATCCAGGGCCGGGCCGGTTTGCCCTAATCGTCGATCACCCAGATGTCCAACTCCGTGTGGTCCGCCTGCCAGATCTCGTTCGGTTCGGAGGCTTCCCGCCGGTATACCCGGTCGAAGTTCTCCCGGTACCGCTTCGTCCGCTCCCTGCCGAGGGTGACCAGGGCCTTCTCCAGCGCGTGATCCGCCACACCGTCCAATAGCCGGGTACCGGCCAGTTCTTGGTGGCGGCGAGGCCGGCGGCCTGCCTGTGGATCGTGGCCACGCTGTGCCGGGCCGGTTTGAGCGCGAGTCCCTCGATGAAGGCGATCAACTCCTCGGGCAATCGGCGCAGCCCTTGTCGCTGCGGCCGCGGCGGGCCAGGCCGTCCAGGCCCTCCCTCCTACAGTCCGCCAGCCAGCGCTGCATCGTCCGGTAGGTGACGCCGTCGTCGGCCTGCGCGGCGGCCACCTGCGCCAGCGATACGCCGTCGTGCAGATGCGGCGCCAGCAACTCATAGCGGGCCATCGCCTCGCCTCGCCCGGTCCGTGCCGGAGCGTTCCGGCCGAATTCCCTCCGATGACGGGGCCGGGCCGCGTCGCTCACCATCCCATGGTGGGCCCGAAACCCTGGCCGCGCTACGGCGACGGGGCCACACCCACATCTGCAACCAGTGCGGACCTGCTCGGACGGGTCAGGTGGTCGCGGCGAGTTCAGCGAAGTCGGCGTGGGCTCGGGCGAGGGCGTTACGCCAGGACCAACCCCCACGACGGGCCTGGGCGGCGGCGTTGCGGCGTCGCCGAAGTCGTCATGTCGTTTCGTCGGTCTGGTGTCAGGCTGGTCGAGGAAGCGCCGCAGGTACAGCGGCCTTGGATTCCCGCGCTGAGGGGATTTGCGCGCTGGACGGGGGCGGGCCGAACGTCATCACGATGCAGGCAAGCCGGATGGGTGGCTCACCGGGAACATGTCGGCGAGTTCCTCTCGCGGTGATGCGTTCGTCGGGGTCCCGCCGCCAGGCGCGCCACGATGATGCGCTCGAACGCTGGGAACGGCCCACGGCCGAGGGCGGGGTGGGCCCGGGTCGTGGCGCCGCCGCGCGTCTCGGCTTGCACGCTGGGCCCGACCGGTCGGGCGGAACCGTCCGTGGCCCGCGGCGCCGGCCACTGGTCTCGACCAACCCGCGTATCGGGCCTGCCCGGTCGGCTGAGGTGCCTGTGACCGTGTGGCGCCGACCTCATGATGGGCTCGGACGCAGTCGTCCGTCCGAGGTCTGCGTGACCCCGTACTTGGCCTGCTCAGAGACGCCTTTCTGGTGGCGGGAGCGGACGCCTGCACCGCGTGATGTGAATCACATTGATCTTGGAAACTTCACCTCTTCCGCGCGGTGATCACTGGCGCTAGCTTTAGCGGGCTTTGCTCCCGCTTTACCTTCTGTGAGGTTTTACGTGTCATCGCGTAGCCGCTGCGGCTTTTTGGTGTCTTCCCCCCGCGCAGTCCTGTTCGGGGGAGGTCGCCGACGTACGGGTGCCGTGGTGGTGTCCGGGGTGCTGATTGCGGGGTTGCTGCAGGTGCCGTGGGTGGCGGCGGCGGTTCCGGCGGTGGCGGAGGAGACCACGCCGGGGTCTGCGGTGAGCGTGCGGGACGCGGTGGAGGAGGCACGGCGGTCGGGTGGGCCGGTGGCGGTGTCGTCGTTGACGGGGGCGCAGCAGGACGTCACGGCGCAGCCGAACGGCGCGGTGGAGTTCGTCGCGCACAGCGAGCCGGTGCGGACGCTGCGGGACGGGAAGTGGACGCCGTTGGATCTGGCGTTGCGCAGGCAGGCGGACGGTTCGTTCGCGCCGGGTGCCGCGGTGTCGACGTTGTGGTTCTCCGGGGGCGGGGACGGGCCCTTCGTGCGGATGTCGCGGGCGGGGCGTGAGTTGGCGTTGACCTGGCCGCACGGCCGCCTGCCGGCGCCGGTGGTGGAGGGTGACAAGGCGGAGTATCGGGGGGTGTTGGGTCCGGATGTGGATCTGGTGCTGCGGGCGACGCCGTCGGGGTTCTCGCATGTGATCAGGGTGAAGACCGCCGAGGCGGCGGCCGATTCTCGGCTGGCGGCGTTGACGCTGGGTCTGGGGGCCGGCGGGTTGAAGGTGCAGTCGGCTTCGGGCGGGGGCTTGACCGCGGTGGACGCGGGGTCGGGTGGGGTGGTGTTCCGGGCCGACAAGCCGATCATGTGGGATTCCCCGGGGACGGCGCCGGCGGGGGCGGTCGCGCCGCGGTCATCGGCGTCCGATCCGGCCCCGGTGGCGGCGGATCTGTCGGCGGCGCCGGCGGACGGCTCCAAGGTCGCCGCGGTGCAGGCGGTGCCCGAAGCGGGGTCTTTGACGTTGCGGCCGGATGCGGCGCTGTTGAAGGGGTCGGACACGCGTTTCCCGGTGTACGTGGATCCGCAGTGGAAGACGCCGGGGGAGTCCGCGGCGGTGATGGTGGGCACGGAGCACACCTCGGCGTCGTGGACCGATGAGGGCATGGGCCTATGCGATGACGCCGACGAGCACATGGATGACTGCGGCGGGCGGGTCACCAAGCGGTTGTTCTACAAGTTCGTGCTGCCGGACTATACCGATGGATGGAATGTCCGGGCTGCGGAGTTCAAACCGACTGAGACGCACGCCTACAACTGCACGGCGAGTGAGATGACGGTGTGGCGGACGAATGGCGTGAGCGGATCCACGTCGTGGGACGCCCAGAACTCGTTCGGGGCGGGCAATTTCTGGTTCCGCAAGCTGCTGACCGACAGCAACGCTTTCGGAAATGACAAGCTCAAATGCGCCGATACGACGTTGACGCTGAGTTCCGAGGCGTTGCGGGACGAGGTGGAGAACGTCTCGCACGCGGCCGGTGACACGATCTGGCTGGGGATGAAGGCCGTCGACGAGGGTTCGGTGACGGGTTGGAAGCGGTTCGACAACGACGCGTCGTTGCGGGTGTTGTTCAACCTGCCGCCCGATCCGCCGCGTGCGGTGCGGACCATCACCACGGACGGTGCGCACGAATGCCGCCCGAAGGAGAATCCGCTCTATCTCACCGAGTGGCCGAAGATGCAGGCGCAGATCTGGGACCCGCAGACCGACGATATGGTGGCGGCGGAGTATCTGGTCGGCTGGGGCGACAGGTACGGCAACAATGCGGGCTGGCAGATCGGCGACCACAGCAACGGGTTGCTCCATTCCGGCGCCGACAAGTCGGGCGCGCATTTCACCAAGAGCCTCGGGGGCACGGTCAACGGGGTGGAGTTGCCGAAGTTCACCCCGATCCGGTGGATGGTGCGTGGGCATGATTTCGACCCGGGGCGGGAGACCGGCAATCCGTCCGATTGGGTGTCGACGGGCTTTTGGAGTCAGTACCTCGACCCGGGCGGCCTGAATGATCCGAACGCGACACCCGGGCATCCGTGCTGGTTCGTGTATGACAACACCAAACCGGCACCACCGAAGATCTCGTCGAGCGACTATCCCGATGACGGCAACTGGCATGACGGCGTCGGTCGGACCGGTCGATTCACCTTCGAGCCGGGACCCTCGCCGGGAGCCACGGCGCCGCTGACGCAGTATCTGTACGAGTTCTTCCCGCCCGGCAGCGGCGGGATGGGCCAAAAACCTGTGAACATCGGGTCGAGCGCCTGTGCGGGGCACAAATGCACGATTCCGTTCGCCCCGACCGCCGGCGGGACGTGGGAGTTGAGGGTGCGGGCCGTCAGCGCCAACGGCCAGGGTGGCGAGGGCACCTATCGGTTCCTGGTGCGGCGGTCACGCGGTGAGGCGGCGCATTGGCGGTTGGACGACACCACCGGCACGACGCTGCGCGATGAGATCACCGTCGCCGGCGGCTATCGCCCGGACGGGCACCGCCACCAGGCGACCCTCGTGGGCGGCGACCACGGGTTGGCGGTGCAGTCGCGGATCGATTCCAAGGCGCTGCGGCTGAACTCCGGTGCCGGCGGCAGCTATGCCGAGACCGGCGAACCGCTGGTGGATCCGTCCGAGAGCTACTCGGTGTCGGCGTGGGTTCGTCCGACGGCCTCGGGGACGTATCCCACCGTTGTGGGGCAGGACGGTTCGAACGTGGGGGCGTTCCGGATCGAGTTCGCCTCCCACAACGGTCACTGGGCGATGACCGGGGTGGGCGCCGATTCCGTTGAGGGTTCGATCAGTCAGGTGTATTCCAAGCAGCCGGCGCGGCTGGGCCAGTGGACGCATCTGGTCGGCGTGCACAACGCCGCGACCAAGCAGCTCAGTCTGTACGTGGATGGCCAGTTGCAGCAGACCACCGGTTATGACGCCGCTGCGTGGGCTACCGCAGAGTTGGGACCGTTTTCGATCGGCCGGTGGAAATGGAACGGCACCAAACGCGACTTCTTCCGCGGCGAGCTCGATGACGTGCGTGTCTTCACGCGAGCGGTGACGGAGGGAGAGGTCGCCTCGTGGTACCGGCCGACCGTGCATGCACGATGGAAGTTGAACGCCCCCGCCGGCCAGAACGTGACGACGGGTGATGACAGCGGCGCCGGGCGGCTGTTGCAGCTGAAGAACGGCGCGAAGATCGTGGCTTCCGACAACTGCCCGGTCACGACCAAATCGTGCCTGGACCTTGGGCAGACCACGACGGGCGCGTACGCGGAGACCACGGGCCCGGTGGTGGACACCGCGGGGAGTTTCACGATGGCGGGCTGGGCGGCGCCGTCTGCGACAGGTGAACAGCCGCAGGTGGTCTGGTCGGCGTCCGGGGCCCAGCAGTCGGCGGTCACCGTCCGCCTCGGCAGTTCCCGGGTCAAGAACGACCACTGGAACCCTGACTTCGATCCTCCAGAGGAGGAGTGGATCACGGTTCACCGGTGGGAGGCGGAGATGGCGGCCTCCGACGACGCGGGCACGGCCCGCAAGATGGTGTGGCACTCGGTATGCAATAGCTGTGAAGGCACCCCGATGCCCGACCACTTGGCGGTGTCCTACAACGCGGACACCGATGTGCTGACACTGTTGGTGAACGGGGCCGCGGACCCGTCGGGAGATAACCGGTCGGCCATGGCCGGGGTGACCGGGTTCACCTCATCTGGCCCGTTGCAGGTCGGTCGGGGTCTCACCGGCGGCACGTCCGGCGGGCACCTGTCGGGGCTGGTGGACGACGTGTGGGCGGTCAAGGGCGCCCTGACCGCGAACGAGGTGGTCGGTCTCGGCGTCGCCACCACGTCGGGGGTGGGCACCGAAGTGGACAACTTCCACGGCAACCCGAAGTTGCCCTTCATCTACCCCGATTCGCCGCCGGGCGCGTTCCGAGTGGTCAATGCGAGCAGCGGCAAATGCCTGACCGTGGTCGCCACCGCGAGCGCCGATGCCCACGCCAGCGGCGCCAACGTCGTGCAGCGCGAATGCGCCGGTGGTCAACGGACGCAGATGTGGAAGCGGGTCGAACGAGCCCCGGGCGTGGAAGAGATCGTCGGCGTGGACGGCGGACGCTGCGTGGACGTGGCGGGCGTCTCCACCGCGGACGGCGCCGACATCGTTCAGTGGGGGTGCATCGCCAGCGCCGCCAACCAGTCCTGGCGGCCGACGCCGGTGACTGGCGGCTTCAAGGTCGTCGCCCAGCACAGCAACAAGTGCATGGACGTGCCCGGTCAACCCACCGACGACGTCGTGCAGTGGACCTGTGTGGACGGGCGGCAGAGCCAGACCTGGCGGTTCGATCCCGTCAACGAGTTCTAAGAGCGGACAGGAACCCCCCTTTCTCATGAAGAGTCGTCACGGTCGCCGCAGCCTGTTCGCCGGCGGATTCGGTCGTCCCCCCTACCGTCCGGGCCGGTCTCGTAGCCTGGTCGCCGCAGTGGCCGCCGTTGCGGTGGGTGCCGGTGTGCTGTCGCCGGTTCCGGCGTCGGCGGCGCCGGACGGCCCCACCAAGGCGCGGCAGTTCCGGCAGGCCAAGCCGGTCGAAGGTCGTTCCTTGGGAGTGAAGGGTCGTGGCGCCGACAGTGAGGGCCTGACGACGGAGCCCCTGGCGGCTCCCGTATGGCCGGCGCCGGGTGTGGCCGAGACGGCAGTACCCGATGGCGGGCGCACGGCGCGGGCGGGCAACCTGCCGGTGTGGGTCGCCGCACCCGGTGAACGAGCCCGGGCAGAACGGGTCCAGGTCCAGATGCTCGACCGCAAGACCGCGGGTCGAGCCGGGGTGCAGGGCGTGCTGTTCACGGTCGGCCGTGTCGATGGGGGCAGGGCGGCGGGCCGGATCACGGTGGGTCTGAGCTACTCGGGGTTCGCGTCGGCGTTCGGCGGCTCGTACGGCTCGCGATTGCGGCTGGTGCGGTATCCGGCGTGTGTGCTCACCACGCCGGAGCGCGCCGAGTGCCGCCGTGCGGTGCCGGTGCCGACGGCCAACGACCCGGTGAAGCAGACTCTGACCGCGCAGGTCGACGCCGCCCCTGTTCGCGGGGCGCCGACGCCGGCGGGATCCTCGACGCCTTCGGCCTTCCCTTCCCCGTCCGCATCGGTGACGCCGCGGGTCCGGTCGCTGTCGGGCGCGCTGACGCGCACGCCGGTCGCCGCCGAGGGGACGACGGTGCTGGCCGCCGAGACGGGCACGGCGGGTGACAAGGGTGACTACGGGGCGACCCAGTTGTCGGCGTCCTCGACGTGGCAGGCAGGGTCGAACACGGGTGAGTTCACCTGGTCGTACCCGATGCGGGTGCCGCCGGTGCCGGGCGGGTTGGCGCCGAAGGTGGCGATCTCGTACTCGTCGGGGGCGGTGGACGGTAAGACCTCCAATGCCAACGCCCAGTCCTCCTGGGTCGGGGAGGGGTTCGAGCTGTGGCCCGGGTTCATCGAACGCCGCTACAAGTCGTGTGAGGACGAGGGCGCGCCCAAGGACCAATGGGGGAACTCGCCCGGCGACCTGTGCTGGGGCTACGGCAATGCCACGCTGACCTGGAACGGCCGCGGCGGCGAGCTGATCCCGGCCTCCGACGGCACGTGGCGGTTGAAGAACGACGACGGCACCCGGATCGAAAAGCTCACC
The DNA here is from genome assembly GCF_003386555.1 of Thermomonospora umbrina. Lineage (GTDB taxonomy): Bacteria > Actinomycetota > Actinomycetes > Streptosporangiales > Streptosporangiaceae > Thermomonospora > Thermomonospora umbrina. Next base: position 6,545,488 of record NZ_QTTT01000001.1, read on the forward strand.
GGCACCGAGGCCAACACCGACAACGGCGACGACGACAACGAGTACTGGAAGGTCACCACCACCGACGGCGCCCGCTACTACTTCGGCAAGCACCGGCTGCCGGGCTGGAGCGAGGGCAAGCCCGGCAGCGGCTCGACGTGGACGGTTCCAGTGTTCGGCGACGACTCCGGCGAGCCCTGCCACAAGACCACCGGTTTCTCCGACTCGTGGTGCCAGCAGGCGTGGCGGTGGAACCTGGACTACGCCGTCGATCCCAACGGCAACGCGATCGCCTACCACTACGACCAAGAGGTCAACTACTACGGCCGCAACCTCAAGCCCGCCGACGAGACCCGCTACGTCCGCGGCGGCACCCTCGCGCGCATCGAGTATGGCCTGCGCGACAACGCCGCCTACGCCAAGCCGCCGGCGCGAGTGGTATTCACCTCGGCCGAACGCTGCCTGGACGACACGGCGACCAACTGCGACCCAGCCCAGATCGACGCGCACGAGGGCCGCTGGGCCGACACCCCGTACGACCTGAACTGCAAGTCCGGCACCGAGTGCAAGGACTTCAACGGCTCCGTCTCGCCAACGTTCTGGACCCGCAAACTCCTCACCGCCGTCACCACACAGACGATCAAACCGGACGGCGCCGACTGGCGGGACGTGGACCACTGGGCGCTGACGCACCGGTGGGGGACCAGCGACAGCGACTACACGTTGCTGCCGACCTCGATCCAGCACACCGGACGCGCGACATCGGCCCCGATCACCCTGCCGAAGGTCACCTTGACCTACGTGGGCCGCGACAACCGCGTCCCCGGCACCTCCGGCTCTTACATGCGCGAACGGCTGTATCACATCGCCGACGATTCAGGCGGCACCGTCACCGCGACCTATTCCACCGCCGACTGCAGCGCCACCTCCAAGCCCACGCCCGAGACCAACACGCGACGGTGCTTCCCGGTGTACTGGGCGCACGACGGCGGCGTCGATCCGACGCTGGACTGGTTCCACAAGTACGTGGTCACCTCGGTGCAGACCAAGGATCGGACCGGGAACGCCCCCGACCAGATCACCGAATACTCTTACGAGGGCGGCGCGGCCTGGCACTTCGACGACGACGACGGGCTGACCAAGGAGAAGTACAAGACCTGGTCACAGTGGCGCGGTTACGGCAAGGTGATCGTCCGGACCGGTGGGGACACCGGGATGACCGCGCAGACCGATCGCTACTTCCTGCGCGGGATGCACGGTGACCGCACCTCCCGCACCGATGCCACCAAGACCCGCACCGTGACCGTGGACCACGGCAACGACGGCGAGGTAACCGATCACGCCGCCTTCGCCGGGCATGAGTTGCGGACGGTGCCGCGCAACGGGATCGACGGCCCGATCGTGTCCTGGACACAGAAGCTGCCGCGCCACTTCCAAACGGCGTCCAAGACCCGCTCCTGGGGCACGGTGACCGCCGACATCACCGTCACCAGGCAGAACACGACCTTCACCAACATGGGCGGGGGGAGCTGGCGGCAGGCCACCGTCCTGCACGACCACGAGGCCGACACGGGCCGCCTGAGCTGGTCCTCCGACCTCGGCGGGCCCGGCGGCGGCGATGACCGCTGCACCCGCCACACCTACGCCGACAACACCGGCGACGCATGGATGCGGTCCTATGTCGCGCGCACCGAGGTCACCCAGGGCTCCTGCGCATGGACGGGGCTGGACCGCACCCAGCACGTGATCTCGGATGTGCGGACCTTTTACGACGGTACCGCCACCCAGCCCCAGAGCGCCTTCAAGTCTGTGAGCAAGGGGCGTGTGACCTACACCGACCGGCTGGTGTCCCACGCCGCCGCCGACGGATCACAGCCGACCTATCAGAAGGTGTCGGCGGTCACCGGCTTCGACGGCTACGGCCGCCCGACCCACGTTCAGGACGCCCACGGCAACGTGGTCTCCACCGTGACCACTCAGACCCCGACCTCCGGCGGGCTCGACAGCAAGATCACCCTGACCGGCCCGCCCCCCACCGCGGGAGCCAAGCCGCACACCACGACCACGACCCTGTACACCCCGCTCGGACGGCCGCTGGCGGCCACCGACCCGGCCGGTGGGCTCACCGAAACGCACTACGACGCCCTCGGGCGACTCACCAATGTGTGGCTGCCCGACCGCGACCGCGGCCGCGGCTTCGGTCCCAGCATGGTGCACACCTACCAGACCACTGAGAACAAGATCGTCGCTGTCGGGACGCAGACCGTCACCAACGACGGCACCATGAGCCCGCCGACCTGGACGCTGTACGACGGTCATCTGCGGCCACGCCAGACCCAGGCCCCCGGCCCCAACGGCGGCCGTGTCATCACCGACACCTTCTACACCCCGCGCGGCCAGGTCCACGCGACCTACCCCACCTACTTCAATCGCCAGGCCGGACCCACACCGGCCCTGTTCGGCCCGGTCACCGAAGGCGAGGTGCAGTCCCAGATCCGCAACACCTATGACGGGCTGGGCCGCACCACCCGCCAGGCTCTGCGAGAGGGCACCGGCGACGTCGTCGAACGCTACGCCACCACCTACGCCTACGGCGTGGACGCCGCCGGCGGCCTGGACACCGTCACCGTCACCCCACCCACCGGCGGAACTCCCACTACCACTTACACCGACGCCCGCGGCCGCAAACTCGAGCTGAGGCAGTACAACGCGGCCACCCCCGCCGGCACCGACTACGTCACCACGCGATACGGCTACGACAACGCCGACCGGCTCATCCGGGTCACCGGTCCCACCGGCAAGGTCTGGACGTACGACTACGACACTCGCGGCCGCAAGACCCACACCACCGACCCCGACCGCGGCGCCACCCAGCACGGCTACGACAACCTCGACCGTCTCACCTGGGTCCAGGACGAGCGCGGAAACACCGGCAAGGTGTTCCACGACTACGACAACCTCGGCCGCAAACTCCGCACCCACGCCGCCGGCGTCGACGGCGCCAAGGGCCCGCTGATCGCATCCTGGGGCTACGACACCGTCCGCACCGGCGCCCTCACCTTCGCCTCACGTCACGCGCCCGGACCCGACGGAGTCGTCCGCGAGTACAAGACCCGCGTCGACACCTACGACTCCTTCGGCCGCCCGGCGATGACCTCGGTCATCATCCCCGAAGGCGAAACCGGCCTGACCAACACCTACAGCTTCGGCGCCGGCTACAACCCCGATGGCACCCTGCGCACCGCCAGCCTGCCCGAAGCGGGCGGGCTGCCCGCCGAGATCCTGCTCCACACCTACAACGACCTCAAACAACCCACCGGACTGTCGGGCATCGACTCCTACGTCGACGGCACCGGCTACACCAACATCGGCCAACTGCAGAGCCTGGTCATGTCCTCCGGCGGTCCCACGATCCATGCCACCTACGGCTACGACCCCGTCACCGGGCAGTTGACCGGCCACTCGGTCATCCGCGAGAACATCAACGGCTACGTCCGCGACGCCACCTACGCCTACGACCACGCCGGCAACGTCACCCGCATCACCGACCAGGGCCTGGGCGGCACCGACACCCAGTGCTTCGACCACGACCACCTGCGCCGCCTGACCGACGCCTGGACCCAGAACACCACCACCTGCGCAACCGACCCGGCCACGGCGACCATCGCCGGCCCGGACCCCTACCGGATCGGCTACGGCTACGACGACGCCGGCAACCGCACCTGGGAGAAGCAGTACGACACCACCGGCAACGTCCAAGCCGAACGCACCTACACCTACGCCGGCCAACCCGGCGCCCACACCTCCGTGACCGGCCACATGCTCGGCGCCGTCACCCAGACCGGCACCAGTCCCATTGCCGGCACACCCGCCGCCGACGCCCACGAGACCTACCAATACGACACCGTCGGCAACACTCAACGACGCACCATCGGCGGACGCACCCAAACCTTCGACTGGAACCACGAAGGCGAAATCTCCAAGATCACCGACACCGGCGGCACCGACGGCACCGGCAAGGGCGACACCACCTACGTCTACACCGCCGACGGAGATCGCCTCATCAGCCGCGACCCCGACGGCACCACCCTCTACCTGCCCGGTGGCATGGAACTCACCGTCCCCAAGAACACCGCCACCGCCACCGCCACCCGCTACTACACCCACGCCGGACAAACCCTCGCCACACGCACCACCAACGCCGTCACCTTCCTCACCGGCGACCATCAGGGCACCAGCCAGATCGCCATCGACGGCCACGACCTCACCCAGATCAGCAAACGCCGCACCACCCCCTTCGGCCAACCCCGCAGCCGCACCGAAGGCACCACCGCATGGCCCGCCCTCATGGACAAGGGCTACGTCGGCGGCACCAACGACCCCACAGGCCTCACCCACCTCAGCGCCCGCGAGTACAACCCCGACACCGGTCGCTTCGTCAGCATCGACCCGCTCTTCAACCTCGACGAACCCCAGAGTTGGAACGGCTACGCCTACGCGGGGAACAATCCCGTCACCCTCAGCGACCCCGACGGCCTCGACCCCTATGGCTGCTCACCGTCAAGCGAGTCCTGCGTCGAGGACAACCAGAAGCGGGCCAAGGAACAGCAGAACAACGAGGGGTCGGACGGTAGTAGCGGTGGCTCCAGCGGCGGCGGCTCCAACGGGGGTGGCGGCAGCTGGGTGATGAACAAGGTCAACAGAGTCGCTGGTGAAACTTTCCTCAACGGACTCAAGGGCGCCTTCGGTCTGGGCAAGAACGTCGTCGGCTGCATCGGGAAGATGAGGTTCCTGGGAACCTGCGGTGCCGTGGCTCAGGCCCTCAACCCGATCAACATGTACCACGACACGATCGACCCCATTGTCGAGGACGTGAGGAACGGACGACCTCTCGACGCGGCAGGAAAGGTCATGGGCCTCGCGATCCTCGCCGTAGCCACCCGTGGCGCGGGAAGGGTCGCCCGCCCCAGCGGCCGCGGCCGAGGCTGCAGCAGCTTCGTGCCGGGAACCCTCGTCCTCATGGCGGATGGCACCCACAAGCCGATCGAGGACATCGAAGTCGGCGACAAGGTCATGGCCACCGACCCGGAAACAGGTGAAACCAAGGCACAGCCGGTCACGGCCACCATCACGACGGCCGGGGAGAAGGAACTCGTCGAGATCACCGTCGGCACGGGAGTCCTGGACGGCGGCGGCCCCGAACCCATCATCGCCACCGATGAACACCCCTTTTGGGTCCCGGGGATTCTCGGAGGTTGGACCGACGCTGGAGACCTCCGCCCAGGCATGTGGCTGCACACCAACACCGGCGCACCCATCAAGATCAAGTCCACCCGCGCCCGCACAACCCCCGCCCAGCGCGTCCACAACCTCACCATCGCCGACACACACACGTACTATGCCTTGGCGAGTGACACCCCGATACTTGTTCACAACTGCGACGGTGAAATCCACTGGGTTAACGAAAATGCCAATATGAGCCCTGCGGCTCGAACCTATGATGCTGGCGCAATCGGTTCGCTGACGGGTAAGGCACCCGCGCTTCAGTATTACAAGGCAGGTAGTAACACGCTCAGCCAGATCAAGTTCGACGGCTACGATGCTGTCAATGGTGTTATGATCGATCGCAAGCTGAACGTCACCGGGTTCCCGAAGACTTATAGGCAGGCTCAGAATCAGTCGCTGGCGTTGGAGCAGAACGGATTGGGGGGGGTTTGGGAGGTTCCCAACGCCGCAACCGCCGCCCAGGCTCGTCGGATCCTGGGGCAACAGCTGATCACGAACATCAAGGTTAGGATCGTAGCACCTTGACCAGTGTAGACCGAGTACTGGCGAAGGCCGTCATGGAACTCATCATCTCAATCGAACTCTCTGATGATGATGACATTGACCCCGATGTGGCCACCACTATCACCGAGCCGGTGGGCTACCTTCTCAATACTGTTTCTGAAGAAGTTCGGCAGGCGCTGATCGATCTGTTCCGGGAAGTGGCGACGGAGGAAGAAGTGCCAGACAGAAGAGCCATGGCTATGCAATTTCCCGAGGCGATCGGTCTAGTGGTGCCTGAATAGACAAAGCGAACATCGGTGGAATGGGGGGCCATGCCGTGGATGACGGTTCAGGTCGTCGAGTGATCTGCAGGCGGTCCGCGCGGGCCGCTTCGTACTCGGCCGACTGCCAATCGCTGAGCGAAGCCCGCCCTTCGGCTGTGCGGACGGTCCGGCCGACCGCGACGATCAGACGGGTATCGGTATCGATGATGACCTGTATGTTCACCAAGTACCGGTAGTGCTTCGCCAACGCCGACACACTCCGGTCGTGGGTGGGCACCAGCGTGCCGTCCGCGATCAACACCGCGTCCGGCCCGTGCCGCCGATTTTCAACGAACTCGGCCGCACGTCAGCCAATTGGTGGATCAATCTCAAGCTCCCCAACTAAAGGCCGGACCGTGCGATGATGATGCTGGATGCGATACCAGAAATGGCTCTTCCTTGATTCAAAGAGCCGAGTGGGTCGGAGCGGGCTTCGCATCCATCTCTAACCGTACGATCGCCAAGTCGGCAGTTGATCTCCTTGAGTATTCGTTCGTGATGGGTGGCCCTTCGAGTGCTACTGAGTTTCTGACTCAGGTGTATGAGGTGGTGGATGTGCTCGCCTTTGAAGAGCGTGTGAACATGGCGTATGTGAATGCAAGGCCGAGATGGAAATCGGGCAGGCGATCGGCTGGTCCAGTAGAACTCTCGGCCTTGCTCTAGAGCGCGCGCCGCGAAGCTTGCAAGTTTTGCCCCCAAGGGCGCGTTTTGCAACGCGACTGCTTTGACGGAGTCGGCACAAAGAGGAAGCCGCCGTGCATGCCGCAGACGGTGTCGCTCACACGTACCATGTACTCGCGGGCGACGTGGCGATTCTTGTCCATAACGACGAACCGTGTGTTCGCGGAGTGGGTGACCTGCCGACGAAGGTGGTGGACAGCAACATGGGTCACATCGACGTGGCCCGCGCGGAGCAGGCAGGCTTCACGACCATTGGTGATGGGCGTGATGCCATCCGCGACCTGGGTAAACGGATCGAGACGTCTGATTTCCCGAAGGAACGATTCTGGATACAGCACGCGCTGATCGACTGCTGGTCCCGATCGACTCTAAGGGGTATGCCGTCTATCAGATCAAGCCCAACGAGAATGCTGTTTTCAAAACTATTTTGGAGCGTCGATGACTGCAGGAGAGGAGACTTTGAGTGAGCCCTTCTGGAACCTGGGAGACGCCGAGGAGGAGAGGGTGGTGCAAGATATCCTGAAGCGACGTTTTCCGGTGACTTATCCTCTTCTGGGAAGAAGTCTGGAAGTTGCGGATCCAATGAACGTGGTATATCCGGGAAATTCCGACGAGTACTCGGATGTGGTTCGAGAATTGGTTGTCCTTCTCGCTCCTGTAAATGGAGATATTTCAAAGCTCGGTGCGGCAGATTTGAAAGGCCTCATTGTTGAGGCGCTGGCCCGATGTTTCGGAGGGGAAGCGGAGGAATCGAGAGTCGAGAGCGCTGTCCGAACGCTCCGGCGATCCTTCTCGGAGGCGGCCCTAGAGTAGGCGAACCTTTCGTAGATGTCAGTAGGTGCCGAACTTCAGGAATCCGCGATCCTCTTAGGCGGATAGAAGATTTCGGGTTTTGTTCCACTCTATGATTGTTTCGAGCGGTCACGTGGTGATGGAGGACATCTGTGGGTCGGCGAATAAGTCGCACAGAAGGTGAGGGACTTCACATTTCCCGCTTGGAAAGGCTGCGGATGCTGCACTGGGCTTCGTCGCTGGTCGATACATGCCAAAAGTAAGTTTGATGACGTCATTTTCTGATGGCGAAATCTTTTCATGGCGCCCCCGTTGATACCAGAAGGTTTTGAAGAACGGGTCATGCGGGCATGTGCCTCCGCGGTGGAGCCTTTGAGGTTCACCCGCGTGGCCGACGGCAACGTGTTCGTGTGTGCACTTTCCCCCGACGTTCAGGCGTGGCTGGGGTTGAGTGTCTCCCTCGAAATACGTCCTGGCTCGATAGCCGTAAACCCTGCGGTCGGACTTCGTCATCCAAAATTGCAGGAAGCCTACGCGGAGCTTCTGGGCATTTCCACTCCACGCTTTTTCGTCAACGCCACCTTCGCCGAGGCATTGGTCGATATCGAGCCCGGACCGTCATCTTATCAATGGGTGTTCGCCCCTGGTGACGACTTGATGATCGAAGCAACCTCGCTGGCTCAGGACATCGAAAGGTGCGGACTGGACCACTTTCGTTCGAAGGTCAGCCTGGACGGCATTATCGAACTGCTCGAATCATCATCCGGCACACTCGATGAAATCGAGCGTCTCGCCATTGCCTACGGCCTGGCCGGTGACCTTCCGAGTGCGCAGGCCAAGCTCAGAGCCTTGCAAGAAGAGGAACCCGAGTTCGAAAAGGATTTCGTCGAACGTTTCCTACGCAAATTTCAGAGTTGATCCGCGCGTGAGGCGATTAGTGCAGATGTTGGGCGACTTCGTCGAGGTCTGTGGGGCATTATACGTACTGGACGCCCCGCCCGCCTCGCTGGCGCGCGAGCGCGCTAGGTGAAGGCACGCGGGAATTGAACCAGCTTCGCGCCGGTCGCCGGTACCTACCCGGTCAACGTCCCGCTGCCCGCTCGTGGCGTCGAGGCGGCATTGACGGGTTCCGCACGAACCGGCCCAGACAGACTCGGTGTGGTGCACATGCGGGCAGACGACCCGTCGCCGTGGGCGTTGAAGGACGGACCCGCAGCCGCGCGGTGCACCCTGCGAAGTCTCGGAGACACTGTTCGGAACCCGGGTGCGGACTCATCCGGCACTGATCGCGTTCGGCCTCGGGCCATCGTTGATGGACCGTAGGGGAGGCAGGCGTGGGCCCCGGACGGCTTTCGGCGTGGTGGTGGGCGGGTCATCGGAGGTGTTCGCCGGGCTCAGCGCCCGGCGGTGGCGTGCTCGGGTGGAGCCGTGGTCCGTCGTGCCATGGGTCATTCGGCCGACGGGCGCGCCGCCGCAACACCACGAGGAAGGCGGTCACCGCAGCCGTCACCAGTCCCGTGGCGATGACCGCCGGCGACAGCAGTGCGGGGACGGCGGAACCGGTCCCTCTGCGTGCGGGAAGAGAGGTCTGCGGGCCCCTGGCGGGGGGCGTGGGCGCAAGGGTGCGAAGGACCCTGTCGAGCCGTTCGTAGACGGGGTTGGGGGCGTTCGCCGGGACCTTGTGCCGCAACGCTCGCCGGATGCTGATGGCGCCGAATCCGGTGAGGTCGTCTCGGCCTCTGGGCCCGAGGTCGACGGTGGTGTTGGTGACCAGTTGGACGACCCTGCGGGCCGGCATGTCCGGGAATCTGCTGCGGACGAGCGCGAAGGCGCCCGAGGCCAGCGCGGAGGCGTTGCTGGTCCCGGCGGTGTGCACGATCTTTCCCTCCCTGCCCACCACCGGAATCCCGCTTCCCGGGGCGGCGACGACGACGTAGGGCTGACGCTGGGTCTGTTCCCAGGGACGTCCACGGTTGTCGATGGCGCCCACTCCGACGACGCCGGGGCATGAGGCCGGGTACTCGGGCACGTTGTGGCTGTCGCCGGTGTTGCCCGCCGCGGCGACGACGACGACGTCCTTCTGCGCGGCGTAGATGATGGCCTGTTGCACGGCGGGCGGGCACTCCCGGTTTCCGGGTGAGGCCGCCAGCGAGATGTTGATGACCTTGGCCCCGCGGTCGGCGGCGAAGCGTAGGCCGCGCACGAACGTCGGGTCGCCCAGGCCTCGTTCGATGATGGGAAGGATCTTGGCGCGGGGTGCGATGCCGAAGAGGCCGGTGCCGCGCCCCTGAGCCGTGATGAGGCCGGCCATGGCGGTTCCGTGCCCGTATCCGGTGTCGTCGACGTCCCTGCGGCCGTCGGTGCGGGTGCCGTTGAGGTCGAGGCCTTTCAGGACCGTGCCCCGTAGGTCGGGTAGCCGCGCGTTGGCGCCGCTGTCGATGACGGCGACGGTGACCCCGGCCCCTTGGGTCAGTGGCCATACCTTCGACTGGATGGCCCAGGAGTCGAACCACCACTGTAGGCGCGGGTTCGGGCGGGGGGCTGCGGGTACCGCGGGTGCCGCGGCGGCCGCCGTCGGCGCGACCGCCATGATGATCGCCGATGCGGCGGCGGCCAGTCGTCTCCGATGTCGCAACGCTTCACTCCTGGGCGGATGGCGGGGGCGGGAGGTCGTCTCGCGCCCCCTCCCGGTTCGGGCGGCGCCCGCGCTGCGTCCGGTGATGACCGCCGGGCCGGAGCGGTGGCGGCGGGGTTGGGCCCGGGCCGGGCGGGGGAGACGGGGCGCGGGTTCTGCGCAGCCGGGCCGTGACCGTGAGGACAGCGCCCGCGGCGGTGATCGCGGCGGCAGCGGCCGCCGGCCACCACGCGCTGGTGTCCTTGCGGGGTGCGGCCTCCGCCGGCGAAGGTGCGGCTGGGGGCGCCGGGTTCGGTGTGGCCACCGCGCGGTCGAGGCGTTCGTAGACCGGGTTGGGGGAGTTCGCTCGAGGGAGTCGGCGTAGGGCGCGCCGTAGGCTCATGACCCCGAAGCCCGAGGTGTCGTCGCGGCCCGGAGGCCCGATGTCCACGGCGGTGTTGGTCACCAGTCGGACGACGTCCCGCGCCGACATCGCCGGGTACCTGCTGCGGATCAGAGCGAATCCGCCGGAGGCGAGCGCGGCGGCCTGGCTGGTGCCCTCGCCGCGCGGCCAGACGCGGCCGTCCTTGCCGAGCGCCGCGATGTCGACTCCGGGTGCTGCGATCGTGACGTAACCCTGGCGCTGGGTGTTCTTCCACGGGGAGGCGCGATTGTCGGCCGCGCCGACGCCCACGACACCCGGACATGACGCCGGGTACTCGGCGAAGTTCGCTGTGACACCCGTGTTGCCGGCCGAGGCGACGACGATGACGTCCTTGTGCGCCGCATAGGCGATGGCCTGCTGCAGTCGCGGGGGGCATTCCCGGTGCAGCACGGAGGACCCTTTGGAGATGTTGATGACCTTGGCGCCGCGGTCCACGGCGTAACGGACCGCCGGGCCGATCCTGGACTCCCCGAGGTCGGAGATGATCGGCAGGATCCTCGCCTCGGGAGCGATCCCCACGAATCCCGTGCCTGTGCCCTGCGAGGCGATGAGACTGGCCATCGCCGTCCCATGCCCGAGGCTCTCCTCATGGGCGTCTTTGCGCGCGTCGTTAACGGAGCCGGTGAAATCCTTGCCCGGAACGACGACGTTGCGCAGGTCGGGAAGGCCGGCGTTGACTCCGGTGTCGATGACGGCCACCGTGACGCCCCGACCTTTCGTCAGCGGCCACACCAACCGCTCGATCGCCCACGAGTCGAACCACCACTGCAGCCTGACATCCGGTTCGGGCGCGGCAACGGCGGCGGCTGAGGGGAGCTGGACCAGGCTCATGCAGAGCACGGCGGCGACCAGGCCCCAAGGACGCCGCGGCGCCGGGGACGGACTCGGGCGGACGAACAGCGGTTCTTTCAACGATCACGCCGTCGTCGGTCCGATGCGGACGTCACGGCACAGGTCAGCAGGTGTCGTCCGTTCACCCGCATGCATGCCCCGCTCGGGGTTCGGTGGCCTCTGCCTTGCATGGCCTTCTCCTCGTCGTCGCCCTCGGCCCGGTCGCGGTCAGGAGACTAGAGAGGTCGAGTCACCGACGAGTTGCCGCGCACTCACCGGCGCGTCACCGCGTTCCGGCAATGTTGATCAATTGCTGTTCGAATCGTCGGCGAGGCTGCCGCAGCGTCGAACCTTTGGCCGTATCCAGTCGGGGGACACCGCCCACTTTGCCCTTTAGGCCGATCGCGCGGTGGGGCACAACGATCTGCGAGGATGCCGGAAAGCTTGTTCCGTCGTCACCGGCGGAAGGCGGCCAGACACCGTCCAGGGGACGTGAGGGGCGGAATGGTCACTCGCGCACCGCTCCCGGAGCGTCGGGAGCGGTTCGGTGTGTACATCCATCGCTTGGGGTGTACCGACAACAACTGGAAATGGTTGCGGTTCAATCGGTGTCCTGGCAGGTCGAGCCCGGCCGGCCGCCGCCGGGGGCGCCGTCGCAGTGCGCGGCTCAGGGCGATGTGTGACCCTGGTCGTGGTCGATCGATCGCGCAGGACGCTCATCGGGGTGGAGCTGTTCCTCCGGAGGATAGGCGTCGGTGGCGTCGCCGGTGGGGTCGGCCGGCTCCGCGGTGCCGACCGCGGTGCGACCGCTGAAGGATGTGTACGGCAAATGGGGCCCCCGGTCATCTCGTGCGTGTGCACCGTCCGTTATATCGAATGGCCGGCCGCATGGACGCCCGGGCACGGGAGCGGTCCGTGCACATGAGCCCGCTGTGAGCGGCCGCCCCGGAGTCCCCGGCGGTCTGTGCGGCGTCGGCGGCGCCACCGGCTGCGTCGGGCACACGTAGCGGCCGGCGCGGGTGTGCGGTGCCTCCTTCTCCGGCGGCCGACGCGCCCGCGTCGTCCTCGCCAGAGCCCTGCTCACCGACCGCGGCCGCTGGTCCTCGACGAGGTGATCGCTCCTGTGGACACGGTCGGACGCCCTATTCGCCGGCCTCCTCGTCGGACACGAAGCCACCACCACGTTCGTCATCGCTCACCGTCCGGCCCTCATCCGCCGCGCCGACCACATCGCCGTGTTGGAGTACGGCCGCGTGGTCGAGGAGGGGACGTGGGCGGCCCTCACCGCCACTTCGGGCTCCGCTCACCCGCCTCCTGGCGCCCGTCCGAGGCGCCGTGTGACAGGGCTTCCGGCGGGTGGCTCCGTTCGCTTGTGGCCTCGGGAGGTTCAGGGGAGCGTTTTCGCGGCCTTGGCGTGGGCTTGGGCCGCGATGTGTTGGAGGGTCCGGAGCATGTCGCCCTGGGGGCCGGGTTCCTGGTTGGGGATGCGGATCTCGATGAGGTGTCCGCGGAGTCCGATGGCCTGGACCCAGTGCCAGACGAAGCCCTTGTCGTCGATGAGACGGTAGGCCCAGGTGTGTTCACCGATCGGTGAGACGGGCAGCGGCTCGATGCGCCCGGCCGGCCCTGCGGTCTGGGTGAGCCGCCCGCATTCGGCGGGGATCCGTTCGTCGGCCAGGATGCCCATGACCTGGGCCGGGCCGGTGATGATCGATTGGCTGAACGTCAGCGATCCTCGCGGCTGTGGTGCGGCGGCTCCGTGTGGGGTGATGTGGTCCGGGCCGATCTCCGAACCTGGCGTCTGGTACATGCTGGCGGCCAGTTGCGCACCGGTGGTGGCGGCGAAGCGGCTGACGAGGGTGAACCACATCCCCGAGGTCCAGGTGGAGCAGGCGGCGGGGGCGATGAAAGGGCTGCTGATCTGACGAACGGCCAGGTACATGGAACGGGTGTCACGCAGCGGGAACCGCACGGCCCCCGGCGTGATGGCCTGCACGGGCGGCGCGACCGAGGGACCGGGGTCGAACCGGGTGAGCAGCGCGCCCTGAAGGCGAGGGTCGGCCCGTCCCGTGCCGGGATTGGGGATCTTCGCGTCGTCTTCTGGCATGCGCAACATGAGCGACTCGCCCGCCGAGGGCGCGGAGGCGGCGGGCGCGGGCGGTGAAGGGGAGGGGGGCGCAGCCGCCTGTCCGGCTCCGCAGCCGGCCATGGTCACGATCATGATCGAGCCCACCAGGGCGGTCGCGTTGACGGCCCGCATCAGACTCTGCCTCTCCTCGATGACATGCCCGATACACGATTCACCACGGGATGCGGACAGACGCCGACATGGCCGGCTTCGGCCGGTCCGCCCCCACCCCGGCGGAGACGACCACACCGGCATCCTTGGAGCTCCCGAAACGCGCGCGAAGGGCCGTGGCCGCCGGCCTCGGCGCTGAGCGCGGGAAGGGGATGCGCGACGAGCAGGTCACGGCGGGCTCGGTGTGGCATCGACGGCGACGGAATCATGGCCCTCCAAACAGGGTTCATTGCGGTGTTTGTGGAATGTGCCGACGAGGGAAGTGATCGGCGACGGCTGCGGCGAGTTCGAGGAAGGCGCGGCGTGTCTCGCCGTTGAGGGCGTCGAGGGTGATTTCGGCGCCGTATGCCAGAGACGGGTCGTGGGGAATGCGTACCACGCGACGGCATCGAGGCCGGATGCTGTCGGCGAGGACTTCCGTGTCCATGAGAAGTTCTCCGTCCGGTCGGACTGCTGTGAGCGTCACAACGCTGTGACGGGCCAGTTCGCCGTGTCCCACTGCGTGCAGCCAGTCCAGCGCGCGAAACACCGAACGTGCTCCATCGGCCGCCAGCGATCCGGCGACGACGACTTGATCGGTGCGGGCGAGGATGTCCTCGTAGTCCCGGTGGGCGATGCCTGGTCCGCAGTCGCTGATGACGAGCGGGTAGTACCGGAGGAGGGTGTCCATCAGAAGCGGGTAAGTGTTTTCGCGCTTGCCGCGGGAGTTGTTGATGATGGTGTCGGAGCCGAGGATCTCCAGGCCCGAGTCGGTCTTGGAGGTGTATCCGCGTACATCGGCGAGTCGGTGGATGTGGTCGTGGTGTGCTGCCAGGTCCGCGGCCGTCGAGTGGTTCCGGGAGGCGTCCGGCAGTCGGTCCGCGAGGGTGCCGAAGGCGGGACTCACGTCTACGGCGATGACCGTGTCGTTGCGTACGGCCGCCAAGGTGGCGCCCAAGCCGATGGCGAGGGTGGTCTTGCCCACGCCGCCTTTGACCGACACGATGGCGAGGCGGTGATGACCATCGGTGATCGGGGCCCCGATCCGCTGGGTGAGCAATTGCTCGGCGTCGGCGGCGGGAGTCCTTCGTCGTCCGCGTCGGGTCACGGACAGGCGGTTGCGCCGGCGTTTGGTGGGCCGATGAATCAGTGTGTCGGAGGCGAGGTCGCTGGGCACCGGCCTCGTTCTCATGGCCGGCGGGGGCGTCGTTCCCGGACCTGATGCCTGTGGAGCCGCTGATGTCGGCTTGCGGGCGACGTCCGCCGTTGGGGCGGCTCGCGGCCGAGCCGCGGCTGGAGCCGCGAGCAGCGGCAGACCCGGCGATTGTGGTGGTGGGGGGAGCCGGGCCGGGCGACTGGAGTGGGCAGTCCCGTCCTTGAGGGGAGGAAGGTCGCGGTTGGTGCCCGATGGGGAGGCATCGGAGGGGTTGGTCGTCTGGCCATCGTTGTAGGTGGGCGCCGGCCGTCTCGGCCTATCAGGCATTGTTCATCCCCTCTCTGGGGAGCCGGGCGGTGAGGTGCGCCGTGGACAGGGCTCGGCCGTTTTGTGGGTCAGATCTTCCGATAGTGACCCTGACCTCGGGGTCGCCCGGGCGGGGTGATCCCTGGTTCGACACGCTCACGAGGGCTCGTTGGTGCCGCCTGGGCGCATTCGAGTCCGCATCGTTGGGCGATGGTTGTGGTGCTGCGAACGGGGCGGTGGCCGACGGCGGCAGTGGTCGCGCAATCGGGCCTTGCCCGGCGGGCCCTGGCCGTTCGCCCTCCAGGGGCGAACACCGGCTTCGGTCGCCGTCCTACCAGCCGGCCTGTCTGTCGGGGCTAGGGGAGTCCCGCCGGACGGTTGCAGTGCGGGCCTCACGAGGCCGGTGTGCCGTGGCGAAGCGGTGTGATCTGGTCGACGTCGTACCGGTCGCGCAGTCGTTGCACGGCGTTCGAATCCACCTCCGCGCCATGGGAGAAGATGCGGCTTAGCTCTTCGAAGTAGCTTTCGTGATCGGGTGGTGGATAGCTCAGGAAAAGCACTCGCGTCGGTTCGTCGGTGGGATTGGTGAACGCGTGTGGGCATCCAGGCGGAACGAACATACAGCTTCCCGAACCCGCGCGGGTGACTCGATCCCCCTCGGGAGACGTCCAGCCCCGCCAATCGTCTGGCGTGCGTTCGATGGGCTCGAACGCGCAGAGATCGAGTTGTCCCTCCAAAATGTAGAAGAGTTCTTCTTGGCGTGTATGGACGTGTGCGCCGACATCGAAGCCGGGCGGCACCACGACTTCGAAAACCGAAGCGAAGGTTCCCTGCGATGCGGTGACCTTGAACGTGATTTCCTGTGCCTTGGTGACGAGCCTTCTGCCTTGGCCGGGAGAAACGACCAGCCCGTTCACACGACCTGCTGTCGCGCGACGCGTCCCGGCTCCAGGAATCCCTGTGACCGGGCGGTGGGCCTTGAGGATGGGTCACGCGAGTCCAAGGCCCATCTGCCGGCGGACATCTCAGCGGTGATTCCCGGGCCGAAGCCGGCGATCATGCCGGTGGCGCCGGGCGGTATGGCGTTCTCCTCGAACTGTCTACGCAGCGCCTCGAGCACGACCGCGCTGGCGATGTTCCCGCATTCGGTCAAGGTGGCCCAACTGTGCCGGAACATCGTTCGGTCGACGTTGAGGTACTCGGCCAGATCGTCCAGGATCCGTGGGCCGCCTGCGTGAATGATGTAGAAGTCGAGGTTGCCGGCATCCCACCCGTGGTCGGCGGCCAGCTCACGCAACACGGGGGCGAGTGGTTTCATCGTCCCGGGCACCCGGCGGTCCAACCGGAAGTGGAAGCCGGTGGCGCGTACGGCGTAGGAGATCCAATCCTCGGTCTGCGGAACGAGGTAGGAGGCGTTGCGTTCCAGGCGCACGCCGGTGCCGCCGTGGCCGCGTACGACGGCGGCCGCCACCGCGTCGCCGAACAATCCGCCCGACAACAGCGAACCGATGTCGTCATCTTCCGGTTGGTAGCACAGCGAGCACAGCTCGCACGAGACGATCAGCACGTTGCCGCCGGGGTAGGCCATGCAGAAGTCGTGGGCGCGATTGATCGCGGCGCCGCCCGCCGCGCAACCCAGTTGGGCGATGGGTATCTGGCGGGTGTCGGAGCGGAATCCCATGCTGTTGATCAGCCACGCGGTGAGGGATGGCATGAGGAACCCGGTGCAGGAGACGTAGATGATGACGTCGATGTCCTGGACCGTGAGGTCCGCGTTCGTCAGTGCCTCGGTGATGACCGGCGGGCACCGCTTCTTTGATTCCATCTCATAGAGCCGGTTGCGTTCCTCGAAACCCGGATGTCCGAGTGCTTCTTCGATGGGCTGGACGATATGCCGTTTACGGACCCCCGTTCGTTGAATCAAACGCAGCGCCAGAGGAAGCTGTGGCTTTCCATGGTGGATCTTCTCAGCGAACTCCAGAGTATCCTCCATGGTGACGACATGTTCCGGCACGCTCACCGCCGGTCTGCAGAGAGTTGGCATGGCTTGGCATCCGCCCCTTTCGTTCTCGCGAGCGCGCTGATCGTGTCCGCCCAACAACGACATGAACGAGGGACCGGGCCGGCCCACCGACCCGGTGCAGGGATCTCCCTCAGCCGAACCGACGGCTACAAGGTGCTGTCGATCCTCACGCTTCTCATGCCGCCTCCGAACCGGCCGCGCAGGTATGACGCACTGGGACCGCAACGTAGGAGATGGGCGTCGCCAAGGAATGTCCGCCCGCTCCCACATCGATCCCCGGCGGAGCCGCCGCGCCCGCCTCACCGCTCCCGAAGCCGCGATGACCTGGGAGGCAGCCGAAACACAATGATCATCTTTGCTCTGGAAGCGATGGCCCGGCGGACCTCGGTGTCGTCGCCGCAGGCGGGAACGAAGTGACGCTGACCCGCTGATTCGGTCGCATGCTCGGCACCGCAGCCCGGTGCCGAAACCCGGGTCTCGCGACGCTTGGCGCACACCCTCGCGGCCTGCGCCGATCGCTCCAGTTGGGGACTGGCGCCAGGGCCGGGGCGGCGGGCTGCCGGCCTCGGTCGACGGGCTGCGGTTCGTCGTCCCCGTCCAGACCATCAACGCCGGGCCTCCCCGAAGTACTTCCGCTAAAACGCGGGATCACACTGCTGAACGCCGTCAACGACCAGGTGATGGGCATCGGACAGATGGTGGTGTCCGGCACCCCGCGCGACTCGCTGTTCATCCTGG
Organism: Thermomonospora umbrina; assembly: GCF_003386555.1. Lineage (GTDB taxonomy): Bacteria > Actinomycetota > Actinomycetes > Streptosporangiales > Streptosporangiaceae > Thermomonospora > Thermomonospora umbrina. The sequence continues at coordinate 6,563,423 of NZ_QTTT01000001.1, forward strand.
ACACCATCATCAACATCGACGCCGCGCCCAAACCCGATGTCGTCACCACCGACCAGGCGTCATGAGCTCATCGCCTCCGGATCGGTGATGGGCTACCTCCGGGTCAGGGCAGGAGGGAGCCGCTGGATTCGCGGACGCGCAGTTCGGGACGGAGCCGAAGACTCTCGGCGGGTTCCCCGCGCATGAGGGCCGCCAGCAGGTCGACGCTCCTCGCTCCCATCTCGTACAGAGGTGAACTCACGCTGGTGAGCGGGACGGTGAGTTGCGCGGCGATGGGCAGGTCACCGAATCCGACGACCGCGACGTCCCGGCCCGGATACAGGCCGCGCTCCCTGAGCGTCCCCACGGCGCCGAGCGCGGCGAAGTCCCCGACCGCGAAGATTCCGGTCGGGTAGGGCTGGCGTTCGAGGAGGCGCTCGGTGGCCAGGGCGCCGCCCGCCGAGTCGAAGCTGGCGTCCACGATCGCGGCGGAGGGAACCGGGTGTCCACGCTCGGCGAAGTAGTCGGTGAATCCGGCCGTGCGGTCAATGCCGTTGCTGGCGTACGGCAGACCGGCGATCACGCCCACCCTGCGGTGCCCGAGGGCGAAGAGGTGCTCGGCGGCGAGCCGACCCGCGGCGTAGTCGTCGCAGGTCACCGAGGGATGGTCGCCGGCGCGCCGGTTGACCAGGACGAACGGGATGCCGTGAGCGGTGAACTCGTCGACGAACGCGCCGTCCACGTGGGCGTCGCCGAAGATCATCGCGTCCACCCGGCGGCCGAGCAGCATCTCCACGTGCGCCTGACGGGTGGCGGGGTCGTCCCAGGAGTTGGTCACCATGGTGTGGAAGCCGTGCCGCATCGCCGCCCGCTCGATGCCCTCGTAGATCGCCGCCAGCCCGTAGTCGGTCAACCGGGCCATCACCACCCCGAGGAGCCGCGTCCGCTGCCTGCGCAGCCCGATCGCCTGGATGTCGGGCACATAGCCGACCTCACGGGCCACCTGGCGGATCCGTTCGGCCGGACGACGTCCATCGAGACCGGTCAGGACGTCCTCTACGCTCACCGTCCCACAACCGACTCGGTGTAGCCCACTCCTGCACCGGCGGCGCTGCGGCCTGCCCAAGAACCGGTGGCGGGGGCGACACGGTGACCGCGACCAGCGCGGCTGTCCTTACCGATCTTCGCATGTGTCTCCGGGGTCGGCGGAGTGCGAAGGGGTCATTCGGCCGGCTCGCGACACGGACCGTCGATAGATGCCGCGAGTGGCCACGCAGCGGATCCGCCACCTGAGCGGCGCGTGTTATTGCGAGTGCGCCCACGACACCCCCCAGGCCCGCGTTTCCGCTGAGCGAGGGGTCAGACCTTGAGCTGCTGGTGGGCGTCGCCGCGCCATTCGACCAGAAGGACGGTGGCGTCGTCCTGGAGGCGGTCGCCGTGGTGGTCGAGGACGCTATGGATCAGCCGGCGCAGAGTCTCCGGGACCGACAGGCCATCGGCGTGGGAGCGGATGACGAAGTCGACGAAGCGGTCGAGACCGAACTGGCGGCCGCTGCCGTCGCGGGCCTCGGTGATGCCGTCGGTGTAGAGGAGGACGCGGTCGCCGGGTTCCAGATGCTCGGTGCAGACGGTGGGCGGGTCGAGGCCGAGATCGAGACCGACGGGCGGGGCGGGAGGGCAGCCGAGGCCGGTGACCCAGCGGCCGCCCCTGATCAGCACGGGCGCGTGGTGCCCCCGGCTGATCCAGGAGAAGTGGCCGGTGGAGGTGTCGAGCTCGGCCAAGATCGCGGTGACGAACCGAACGTCGTCGCTGAACTCCTCGACCAGCAGGCGCTCGATGCCGTCGCCGGTCTCGACCAGCCCCGCACCTTGGCGGCGGTGGTTGCGTCCGGAGGCCAGGGCCAGGTTGGCGGTCAGGCCGGCGCGGATGTCGTGACCCATGGCGTCGAACACCGCCAAGTGCACCACGTCGCCGCTGATGGCGTAGTCGAAAGCGTCGCCGCCGACCTCGTACGCGGGCTCCAGCGCGCCGTTGATCACTACGCCCTTACCGGCGAAGGTGATCGGCGGAGTGAGGTGCCACTGCATCTCCGCGTCGACCTTCATCGGACGGGTGCGGACGAGCCGGGCATAGGTGTCGCTGTGCTCGCGCTTGCTGAGGATCAGCAGCGCCACCACGGAGACCAGCGCGCGCATCGCGTCCCGGACGTCCTCGCCGGTGCCGCGGGCGTCGACGCGCAGCACACCGAGCCGTTCGGTGCCGTCGAGGATGGGAATCCACCACCGTTCGCTCGACCCGGAGCCCGAGCCCGTCAACATCCGGACCTCCTGGAACGCGCGTCCGGCCAGGGTCCCCCCGATCTGCAGCTCGGCGAGGTCGGCGGCGGTGGCGGTGCCGGCCTCCTCGGAGTGGCCGGTCAGCGGGCGCAGCACACGCTGCTGCAGGTCGGTCACATAGATCATGACCTCGTGCAGGTCCGCGTACGTTGCACACCGCCGGACCAGAACGGGGATCTGATCCATCGCCGTCTGGTGGCTGGCCTCGAGTATCTCGGTCAGCATCCGCGCCACGCCCTGTCGCGCCACCGCTCCTCCGTACACGCTCCGCGGCTACGAGCACCCGACCGCTGCGCACGCCGGAATTCGGGGTCCGCCCCACGATCGCGCGCAACCGGGCCCCTGATAGAAGGCGGCCCACGGCCCCGAGCGACACTCTTACCCCTCAGGCCGCCTTCTCAAGACGGGGGTCCCGGACCTCCAGTTCAGGTGGTGCGGTCCGAGCGGGCTGAGCCGGGCTTCCTGGACGGTGAGCTGCCTATTCAGCGTGCGGCGGTAGCCGCCGCCGATCGGGTCCAGGATGTCAAGCAGGTGGAGCGACTTGTCGATGCGGCCGTGCTCGGCGAACGCCCGCTCCAACGGGGTCGGGTTCCCTCGCGACTCGGCGACCCGGGTCATGTCCGACCACTGGGTTTGGATCTTGTTCCGGCCAAGCCGTGGCATGGAGTCGGTGCTCATGGCCCAGTCAGTGGCTCCAGCACCGTCCGGTGGTCACCGATCAGCGGCTCAGACGTCGCGCGCCGACGCGCCCTGGCCTCCTCCAGACGGGCCTTGGCCTCCTTCGAACTGCCCGACGCCCGCGCCCACAACATCGCCGCAAAGTCCTCACGAGCCCGCAACCGTGCGGTCTGCGCCGGGCACGCCACCATCGCAGGCCGCTCGGACTCCTCGTACCGCGTCAACGTGTCGACGTCCTGAGCGGCGGCCTCCGGCGAGATCGGCGACCGTGCTCGGGCCGATCCGGTCTCATGGACGAGACCGATGCGAGGCATGGAATGCGGCAGCCCAACCGGGTGACGAACACCCCCTCACGATCGACATGCCGGCCGCTCAGTCGCGGCGGTGACCGCGGCGGTGGAAGCCGGACGGCGATGGAGGCGACGCGGGCGGCGACGGTCGGGCTGAGGCGGCCGCCGAGCCAGGCGACGCGGCCCACGGTGGGGGCGACGATCAGGGCCTTGTTGAGCCGAACGCCGCGGTGCCATCACACGACGACCGCGAGCTGTGACGCCCGCCGCCAAAGCCGGGCACCGCGCCAACAGGCTCCCGGTGGCGAGCACCACGAGACCGGCCTCGGCCCGAGAGGTCGGCGGGGCCTCCTCCGGTGTGCCCCGACAACCTTGTCGAACAGCGAACCGCTCGACGGCGCTTGGGCGGCGTGGCCGCAGCGGCACCGGCACCGGCACTGCTTCCCCAACTTGGTCAGGTCTGTCTGCGGGCGGTGGCAGTGGTTTTCGCAGCCCAGCTCGGCGATGGCCCAGGCGAGTGCATGGGGAGTGCGGCCGGTGACAGCGGCGAGGCGGTCGATCTGAGGCCCTCCCCGGTGCTCAGGAGGCGGGCAGAGGTAGGTGCTGACGGCCATCTGGGGCTGGTGCTCGACGGTCCCGATTCTGGTGGTCAGCGGTCTGTGTGGTTGGTGATGGGCGGACAACGAGGTGGCGATGGGCGGACAACCCGGCTGGGGGTGGACGGCCAGTGAATCTGAAGGTCTGGGCGATGTGGAGATGCCCCGAGCCAGGGGTCGTCTCCTGGACGCGATCCTGCCTGTGTCGGGTGGCGGACGTTCCTGCGGGAACGATGGTGGCTCAGCGTCGTACGGAAAGCGATAGCCGCCGTGGTCGAACATCCGGCAGATCAAAAGCCAGAGGGTCCCCTCGGCCCGGTTGGAGCCGGTATCCATGAGGTCAGGGGATGACGGGCTGTACGGGCCAGGTGGCGGACTCTGCTCGCTGGAGTTCGCTGACGAACTCGACTCGATCGCTGGGCGAGACCACGACCGTGGCCTCGATCGGTCCAGGGGCACACCCACCGCCAGCCGCCGCCGGATCTTCCACCCTCCGGCACCACACCCGAACGAAAGTCCACGCCGTGATACTCCCACCCCACGAGCAGCATGCCCCGTCCCAGCCCGGCGATACCGCCTTTGCCGGCGTCACCCGCGCGATCACGACCTGGCTGCTGGACCACGACATCCGCTGACGCCACCGCGGTGGGCCAGCCGGGTCCGCATCTCGGCCGGCCCGTTGGCACGGGTCAACGCGGCGCACGGCTTTGGTCGACCGGCGGCGGCGTCCTCGTGCGCGGTGGCCAACAGGACCGGCAGCGCAACGGGCAACTGCCCGCGACAGATCTGGATCGGCGACGCAAGGGCGGGTGCGGGAGCTGCCCGTGGCCCGTTCATGCCTGCCGGGGCGACGGCTGCGACGGGTCCGCCGAGCGGATGCGAGGCCCGTTGCGGCTGGCGCCCCGGCGAGGCAAGGCTTGGGCTGCGGGGCGGTTCCCTGCCAGCGCGTCACGTCGGTTCGGTCCCGGAGTGTTAGTCGGCCGGGCGCTCCGTGGACCGGCGCGGTATCACGTGCACGCGGGAGGGCGGCGGTGGGCGGCGTAGAGAGGCCGGAAGGTGGGGGTGCCCGGGCTGCGGCCGGTTGTGGGGCGTGGTCTGGTGCCGGGGCGGGCGGGTCATCCGGCGGGGAAGCCAGCGTGGCCGCGCAACAGGCGGGTGATCCAGTCCTGGACGATGGTCGTCACCGGCGCTCCGGGGTCGAAACCGTCAGGAAGGGGCATCGCCCGCTGCGGGAGCTCGGCGAATCCGGCCCCGTCCAGCACCGGCAGGTCACGAAGGGCCGGAACCTGGTGGGCGGCGGACCGCCGCCGCCACACCCTCGGAGGTGCTCGCCTCCCCGGTTTGCGCGCCGAGGTCTTCCAGCAGCATCCCGAGCACGGGTCGTGACTGTCCCCGTTTCGCGGGGATGTTCGCGGCTGGGTATCCCAGACCCCTCCGCCGGCGGGAATGCGGAGGTAACGTGCTGAGCCGGTAGGTCCCAGCCGTGGACAGAGGCCGGGGGAGGCAGGCGGCATGCGGGAACGGCCCATGAGCGTGCGGCAGGAGCAGGCCGCTCTGAGCCGACGTCTGCGCGCCCAAGGCAAGGCCTGGGCGGAGATAGCAGCCGTCTTCGGTGAGCGTTACCGCGTCAATTCCCGGGTGGCGATGCGCCTGGCGCACGGGATGAGCCAGAAGGCGGTGGCCGACGCCTGGTGCGAGCGCTGGCCGAACGACCCCAAGACCTTGAAGAAGATCTCGCTGTGGGAGCAGTGGCCCGCCGACAGCGGCCATCAGCCCTCCCTCACCGTGCTGGGCCGACTGTCCGAAATTTATCGGTGCAGCGTCGCCGACCTGCTGACCGACCAAGCCGACCACCGTCACCTCGACCAGATGCACCCTGAACGAGAGGTCGCCGGGACTCCACAGGAGGGCGCTGTTGTGGAGCCGCTGGGTACCGTGGAAATCGGCTCTGCTCCCGACCCTTGGGACGACGACATGAAACGGCGCGTCGCACTCCAACTCCTGGCCGCGCTCGGCGCGGGGGCAACCGTCCCGCCGGGCACCATCGAGACGGTCCTCGGAGGCATCGAGGATGCGCTCGGCAATCCAGTAGACCTGGACGAGTGGGAAAGCGTCGTGCACGAGTACGGACAGGCGCTGATCACCCGCCCCGCTGGCGCGCTGATCGCCGACCTGACCTTCGACATCGCCGCCGTCGGCGCCCTGCTCCAGCGAAACCCGACCGGACACGAACGAGCCGGGCTGATGCGCGTCAGTGCCGGGCTGTCCGGACTGCTGGCGATCGACCTGGGCGACGTCGGCAACAAGCGCGCCGCGCGGATCTCATGGGCCACCGCCAAGCGAGCGGCCGATGCCTCCGGGGACGATGATCTGCGGGTGTGGGTGCGCGGACGAGCTGCTGAGGACGCGTGCTGGGCAGCTCGCCCGACCGGGGTGATCGGCGACCTGACCGGCGAGGCGATCAACATCGCCGGACAAACACAGTCTGCGGGGCTGGCCCGCGCCCACGCCGCGCGCGCCTACGCCGCGGCCATCGCGGGAGAAGCCCTCCAGGCCCAGGCGTCGCTCACCGATCTCATGCGAACGTTCGATCATCTACCGCAAGGCGCACAGCAGTCGGTCCTGACCTTCGGGAGGGCTCAACTCGGGTGGGCCGAAGCCTATGTCCGCACCGTCACAGGCGATGACCGTGCTCAGGAGACCGTGGCCCAAACCATCAGCCTCTACCCACCGAACGCGCGTGGGCCGATCTCGAACCTCCGCTTGATGGAAGCGTCCGCGCTGGTCCAGGCGCGAGAAGTCGAGACCGGCCTCCAACATGCCATCACCACCATCCAGGAAGCTCCGGATGCCACGACCGCTGGCAGAACCATCCTCGCCAGGCAGATCCTGCACGCGCTCCCCAGCAGTTCCCGTACCCTTCCAGCCGCGCGAGAACTACGGGAACTGACTGTGGCCACCTGATCGACAGGCCGCCTAGATCCCCACGGTCAGCGGCGGACGAGCGAGTCGTCGCGGGCTCGGCCGGTACCGGGTGAATCAGCAGGCGTCAGCATGGTCGAAGTGCCCACCCTTCGCCTGCTCGATTAGGTGGCGGAACGCGGCCAGGCTCACAGCCAGGTTCGGGCCGGTGGGTTTCTTGCTGTCCCGGATACCGATCGCGTCGGCCGCCCCCGCGACCTCCACGCAGTTCGCGGTGATCGTGTCGCTGCGGGTGCTCTTACGCCAACGAACGGCGGATGGATTCACGTTGGCCTCCTCAGTTCGGCGGCTCCGCCGTCACCGTACGCGGCGCCCCGACCAGCGCCCGACCTGTGGACCGTGCGGACGTTCAAACGGGCCAAGTCCCCGGCCTTCACCTGCCGCACCAAGCCCCCGGAACACATCGCGGTTCACGGCCAGGTTCCGCTCTGGGAGTTCTTGCTGTCGCGAACGCCGATGTTGCCGTCCAGGTTGGCAACTTCCACGCAGCTCTCGCGGCGCATGTTGCTGTCGGACGACTTGCTCCACTCGGTCATCGGTAGATCTCTATGGCGTGTTCGACCAAGCGCGCCTGTTGGCCGCGCATGGGTTTGGCGTCCACTACGGGCTAGGCAGCACTGTCCAGTTCAGCAGATCGGAGATGTGTGGGGACTTTCGCTTGTCGACGACAGTGGTCAAGATTCCAGATAGCCCTCGGACTGCATTCGCTGTCGTCGCAACTGATCGGCAAGGAGCACGTGCTCGATCGGCGGAGGGTCACCCGGCCGGTAGATAGACTCCGGCGCACTCCAGGCGGCATCCCGTCGGCTCGGTAGCATGAGCGCTCCGAGAAGGGCTGCGGGCCATCCGATCAGGGTCGGGCCAGCGATAATGTTGAGAGCTATGACGAGGCCGAGCCTTTCGACCCGTCGGGCCACGGCGATGATGCTGGGCAGCAGGAAGAACGCCACCACGAAAAGGATCATCGCCACCAGAAGCAGGCCGCGCATCGGTTCGCTCATGACGGTCTGTTCTCCTTAGGTGGTGGGGCCAGAGCCTGGTCGTGATCGCCTGGTCTGCTCAGGCGTGGTCTGGCTGGCGGGTGCTCGTCCCTTGCTGCCGTACTTGGTGGTATGAGCGACGGCGTGTTGGGGGGTGTGGGGGTATTCCTCGGTCACCATGGCTGCGGCGCTGGAGGCGCGGGCGCGGGCGGCGTCCTGTTTGAGGGTTTCACGTTCGGACGCGCTCATGCGATGTGGTTGTTCGTTGACGTGGGTGGTTGCGGGGTTGTCGAAGGCGTCGCCGAGGTTGGTGGCCCTGTCTCGTGCGGCGGTGTCGGCGAGGGCGGTCTCGTAGTTGGCGCGGGCGGCTTCGAGGTTGACACCGCGGGTGTGGGCGTCCTCGGCAACGATGGTGGCGATGACGTCGGGTTCCAGGTTGGTGCGCTTCTCCAGCTCTGCTGTGAGTTCTGTCGGTGACCAGGGTTCACGGTTGGTCGCTTCAGCGCCGTCTTGGAGGCGGTTGATGATCTGTCGGCCCTGTTGTTCTGCGAGCCATCGCCGTACCTCCGCGTCGGTGAGGTCGTGAGCGGTCGCCGTCCATTGGACCGCGTTCGGGTCGGCTGGTGGGAGTGCGGCTCGGACGGGCCCAGGATCGCCGACGCGAATGTGGGGGTCTCGGCTGAAGAACGGAGCGGCGTACCACATTGCGCTGGCCGGCGGAAAGCCTTCGTGGCGCAGCCGGTCGTAGTGCATCATGCCGTGTGGGTGCAGGCCCCGGAGACGCTGTTCGCATCGGAGCATGGCTTCTGCGGCCAAGGGATCAGTGGGGGCATAGGGCACGGTTCCTGACCAGACCCTTGCGACCTGTAGAAGGTCCGCCCGGCTCATCCAGTCCGGGTCGAATGCGGGGGCCCAACGGCCCCGTCGAGCCGCCTCGGTGGCTCGACGTTCGGCCAGTCGGCGTGCTTCTTTGTTCGCCTTCCATCGTGCGGCGACCTGCTTGTATTCCTGGCCCGCTGCGAAGGCCAGCGACATCAGTTGGGTGGCCTGTTGAAGTGCGGCTGTCTGTGCTGCGGCGAGCGGATCGGGGAACTCGTTCACGGTGTCACCGTCCTGGAGGTCTTGGTTGCCGGTTGTGAGGTGGCCTGGTGCGGTGGGGTTCGTGTGCGTTGTGACCGGTGTCCCCGGCCGCGCGCCGGCGTCCCGCCGGACGGCTGACGTGACTTGGAGACAGCGTAGGAAAGTCGTCGGCGCCGACGCTAGTCGCCGGTTTGGCGGATGCGTTGCGGTAGGTCGCGCCGGAGGCGGACGCCACGAGTTCCCGCAGGCGGCTGCTCGTCTGCTGCGCCGCTGATGCCTGTGCTGGGCGGCGTTGGCGGGTGCGCAGTTCGGCGATGGTGCGGGACAACGAGGCCAGTTCGTCGGCCAGGAGCCAGAGTTGCTCAGGGGCGGAGATGGCAGGGCCGGCCCAGGCCAGCATTCGGGCGGCGGCCCGTAGGCCGCTGCCGACGCGCGTGGGAGGGGGAACTCGGCCGTAGGGCTCTGTGGCGGCGCGCTCGAAGTCGTCGGCGGCCTCGTGCAGGGCAGGCTCGTGGCAGACCTCCGCCAAGGTCCTGAGCAGGTCCGCCGCCGCGTGGACGGCGTCGGCGATCCAGTGATCGTCGCCGGTGTGTTCGGTGAGGAGTGCGACTGCGTCAGAGGCCGTCGTGAGCACGGCGGTCCATGCTGCCTGGTCGGATGCAGGTGTGGCAGGTGGTGGAGCCTGCGTTGTCGGTTTGTCGGCCCAAAAGGCGCGAAGTCTGGGAAGGCTGAGGTCTTCGGCCAGCTGCGTGCCGGCGATGAGGACTTGCCGGCCCTGAAGCTCCAGGTGGCCGGGCAGCCCGACGACGTAGCCCGAGGTGCCGTCGGTTGTGCCCAGTCGGGTCCACGTTCGTATGACCAGCCCTGCCTCACGCATTCGCTCGGTGAAGTCGGACTCGTCGCTCGACAGCCGGGCGGCCGCCCTGACTTGGGCTCTGAGCACGGCGGTGACGACCGATCGCCGTGGCTCCGGCAGGGGTGGGCCGACGATGCGTTGGGGGTCGTCGATGGCGTTCCATCGGCGGCGCAACTTGGGCAGGGTGGTCCCGGCGGCGAAGCAGCGTCCGCCGTACCAGACGGGATCTCCGGTTCGGTCGGTGTTCTCGGGCAGCGCCACCGCGTACCCGATGGGCTGCCCGGAGTCGTCGTTACGCGTGCGGACGAGCGTGCCCGCCCCGCGCAGGCGGGCGAAGAACGCCTCCAGTGTGCCTGCGGCGGCGGCAGCGACGGCGACTCTGCGCGCCAGAGTTTGCCGTGCCGTCTCCTCCCATCCCATCCGTGCGGCCTTCTCCACCTCTGCCCGTGTCGGGCTGCGGGCCGCCGAACGATCTCCGGGGGCGCCTGGGTGAAGGCGGTGCCGCAGCTCCAAGTCCCGCCGGACCGCCTGCATCCTGTAGCGGAGGTTGTTGACGTCCAGTCCGCGGCCGTCTTGCCGGGCGAGCGTCGCCATCAGGTGAATATGGTCATCGGCGTGCCGGACGGCGATCCAGCGGACCGCTTCCTCCTCCTGTCCGTAGGGGGCCAATCCGGTGGAGTCCATGATCCGGTGTGCGATGTCCGCCCACTGATCGTCGGTGAGGGACGGATCGTCGGGGGCGAGGCGGATCACCACGTGGAATACGGGCTGAGGATTCGTCCCCGCGCCGAGCGCGTCTGCCGGCTGCGCCAGCAGCCCGATCAGGTAGCGGAAGTTCCGATCCCCCTCGGCGGTCAGGGGTGGCTCCAGGTCCGTCGGATGCCGGAATCCGGCGATCAGGTGCGGATCGGTGTGTTCGTTGGCCCTCCCCGGCCCGTACAGGTAGTACAGCAGCCCGGCGATGTCGGATCCGCGTTCCAACTCCCGGATGATCATGGAAGGTTCCGTCTCACTTGTTCCGCGGCAAGGTCGATCCTCCGTACTGCTCTGGCGCATTCCTCGGCGTGCAGACGGACTCCGTGCGGTGCGCGTCCTTCCGTCTCCGCCGTTCGGATCGCACGCTCCAGTCCGAGGCGGATGCGATGGGCCGCTCCGGATGCGTGGATGAGGGCCCGAAGGGCCTCGCGGACTGTGGAGGGGACCGGAGCGGATTCATTCCGCGCCGCCGCCAATGCGGCATCCGCCGCGTACGCCGCCGGGGCCAGTCCGTTCCGCTCTGCAGCGGCGGTGAGGTCTTGGTACTCGGTGTCGCTCAGCGTCAGTTTCACGAAACGAGTGCGCCGTGAAGCGCGTCGTGACCGACGGCGCAGACCAGACTGGCTCAGCGGCGAACCACTGTCGCCGATGTTCATAGGATTTCCCTGTTCGGCGCCGTGGAGAGGTTCACCCGCAAGCGCGCGAAGAGTTACCAGTTTGGACCCGCAGATATCTACTGTCCAGATATAGAGTAACTCTACCTACATCTTGCTACCGAGAGACCTTGCACGTTGCGTTGCATTAGGTCTACATACAGCAAGGTCGGAGGGCGCGTCTCGGCAGAGCGTGCGCAGGACGTTTCACCACTCGTTCTCGCTCTCCGACCAGGTCGAGGTGGCTTCGTGGAGCCGATGATGGTCCTTCCTCGGCGAGGGTCTGGGGACGATCAACGCAGGGCGCCACGCCGTTGCCCTGCTGCGCGGGGCGGGGATGCTCACGTTCACCGGCCCGTCCGGAACGACGTGTGGGGCCTGGTGCTCCGCTCGCAGGCGGTCCTGCGCCAGGCGTTGATCGGCCGCGCTCTGCGGCCTCGGCGCGGAGCGCAGCGGGCGCGGCGAGGCCCGGCCACCGGACCGAGGTCCGCGGCCGGGGTGAATGCCTGGCGAGGCCGACGGCCGCAAAGGGGAGGACGACCCGATGCGTGCAGCGGGTGGACCGTTGCGGCCATCGGCCCCGACAAGGCAGGCTCGGCACGCCAGGACCTCGGTCCGGTGGCCGGGGCGCGCCGCGCTCGCCTCGCGGCATCGGTGCCATGCGTCGGCGGTGCGGTTCTCACACCTGCGACGGTGCGGCTGGGGGCGGGTCAGACCAGGAGGTTGAGCGCCGAGAAGATTCCGACGGCGAAGATCATGGCCCGCAGTAGACGGCGCGGCATCCGCTGGGCAATGACCGCTCCGGCCCAGCCGCCCAGCAGCGCACCTACGCCAATGCACGCCGCGGGCACCCAGAGCACGTGGCCGGCGAGCACGAAGAAGGTGACGGCGGTTCCGTTGATGCAAGTTCCGGCCCACATTTTCAGTGCCTGGATGCCATGTAGCGACACGTGAGGCATGACCACTTTCAGCATGGCGAACAGCAGCACGCCAATGCCCGCAGCAAAGAAGCCGCCGTAGACGGCGCATATGAGTGTTCCGCCGATGAGCGGGACTCTGGGTGCGCAGCGTTCCCGGCGTCCTTCTGCGCCGGGAATTCTCTCTTGTTCCGCGGCTTGTGCGTGAGAGGCGCTCGTCGGAGTCGTGGCCGTGGTGGGCGCGGCGCCGGATCGACCCGACGGGATGAGCATGAGCAGGCATGCGATGAATATGCACACGGCGGCGATGGTAGAGAACGACCGGGCGGGGAGGATGAGCAGAGCGGCGGCCCCAACGGATGCGCCGTAGACGCCTACCAGGGTGATCAACGTAAGCAGGCGGCGATCATGCGGAAGGCGTCGACGATATCCGATGGCCCCGGATACGGAACCCGGCAGGACGCCGACGGCGTTGATGACGCTGGCCGTCACCGGGGGATACCCCATGGCCAAGAGGACGGAGAAGGTGACGAGGGTCCCGGCGCCGACGATCGTGTTGATGACGCCCGCGCCGGCCCCGGCGGCGAGAAGTACCGCTGCTTCGGCCCCTGTCACGATGATCGTCGCGCAGCTCGGGGCGGAGCGGCGGCCCGGTGTTCTGCACGCGAACTCTTGTCGTTGGCCTGCCCGATCGGCTGATGCGGAACGTCGAATGTCGCCATCGAGACCGCGATCTCATGCGGAGTGATGACCGACAGGGTCCAAGAGCAGGCCGGTGGGGCTGCGGCGCTCATCGCGGGGCGGGCGCCGATCGGGTGGGGGGCCGATCTGCTGAAGGCGGCGATGATCGAGGCGATGCTGAACATCACCATTGCGGTGATGAGGACCTTGTGGCGGCCGGGCCCGTCTGCGCGGTTCTCCGCCACCGGCGGCGGGCGGAAGAAGGCCGGGGTGCAGACGTCGGGATCCGCTGAATGTGATCGGCGTTCGCGCCGAGGTCGCGGGTGAGGGCGGCGGTCACCACGGTGAAGGTCGCGTTGTCGACACCGACCTCCGTCATGCTCCGGCAAGACTTCGTCGGTGTGAGGTAGCGGCGTCGATGCCGGGAGGTCACGTGTGCCCGGGCCCTGGTCGGTCGTCGCGCCGAAGGTTGGGGCGTGCCTCATCATGCGGCGGCGGTGGTGTCGTCGTCGAGCGCTCGGTCGGCGGTCCATGGCTGAACGACGGTGGCCAGGGTGAGCCATCGTCGGCTGATGTGCATGAGGTGGACTTGCCGGGAGGGCGGGCGCAGTGGTGATCCTTGGCGTCTGTAGGCGTTGAGTGCCGCCACCTCGAAGTCGTCGCAGGAGAGTTTTTCCAGCCAGGATTCCCAGACCCGGCCTCCGTGACCGGCTCCGCGAGCCGGGACCAGCGGTGGCCGCCGTTGGCCGCCGGGAGGTCTGATCCCTTCGACTCGCCCGCCGTGGACCTTGTTGTCGTGGTTGCCGTGTCGGTGCATCCTCGTCCGCCCTTTCATCGACGGGACCGCACGGGGTGTCGGCGGGCCGGCGTCCCTGGCGAGCACCCCCTGGGCATACTCAGAGATTGCTTGTAGATGTTTATATGCCAGTTGAAGCTCGTTGACTACGCTTGTGGCATCTTGCGAAGTGATCGCGGCGCTTCTACGGTGGTTGCGCGGCAACGACGAGGAGACCGGGCGCGGGTTCGCACCCCGATGGCGTGCAGGTACCGAGGCGCGTGGCCGGGTCGGCGCGGCGGCGCTGACGCCGCCCGCGTCGGCCGCCGTGACCGATGTCCTGATCGAAAGGTTCTGCATGGACGTCACCGACATCGCCTACGCCGAGTTCTACGCGGCCCGCAGCACCGGCGAGTCCGTATGCGCGTACTTCACCACGCGGTTGGGGTTCGATCGCGCCGCCGAGCATTCCCATTCCGACAGGGATCGGGTGTACGTGCGGGCTGGTGAGGCCAACGTCGTGGTCACCACTCCCCGGGCGGAGGGAGGGCCGGTGGCCCGGTGGGTCGATCACCACGGCTGCGGCATCGCCGACTTGGCGTTGTACACCGAGGACTTGAACGCATCGCTCAAGCGCGCGCGGGAGGCCGGGCTGCGGGCGATCCATCCTCCGCACGAAGTGCGCGGCGCCACGATGGCCACGATCACCGGCGTCGGGTCGTTGCTGCATACGCTCATCCAGCCGGCGGGCGGGCAGAGGCCCGCGGCTCCGCCGCCGTTCCGTGTGCCCGCGCAAGCGCCTCGGGTGACACCGTTTCGTCTCATCGATCACCTCGCCGTGTGCGTACCGGCAGGAGAACTCGCTGGGGCCGCCGAAGTCTATGAGCGACTCTTGGGGGCAAGGGAGTTGTCTCGCGAGTACGTCCGCGTCGGTGACACGGGCATGAGTTCGCGTGTTCTGCGCACTTCCGGCGGCGGCGTCACGCTCGTCCTGGCCGAACCCGGCCGTGATCGGGCCAAGGGGCAGGTCGACGACTTCCTGGCGGCTCATGGCGGAGCGGGCGCACAGCACATGGCGCTGCTCACCGACGACATCGTCCACGCCGTCAGCGATCTGACGGATCGCGGTGCCGGCTTCGTGCCCGCGCCCGCCGCCTACTACGACCATGCGGCCGCCAGACTGGGGAACGATCCTCGCGCGGTGTCCCGCCTGGCGGCCATGCGTCACACAGGCGTCCTGGCGGCCGCTGATCACGGGGGACTGCTCATGCAGATCTTCACCACCAACGCCCCCGACCCCGTCGGGCCCTTCTTTCTCGAACTGATCGAACGCATGGACGGGGCGGTGGGCTTCGGCACCGAGAATGCCGAGGCGCTGTTCGCCGCCCGTGAGGCCGCATCCGGCGAACTCATCGCATAGGTGGCGGCACATGCATCGGTTCGCGTGCGTACGGGATTATGAAGAAGCGGCACGGGGCCGCCTCAGACCCGACGTGTGGGATTTTATGGCCGGTGGGGCCGGGGAGGAGATCACCCTTCGCGACAACACTGCGGCCTTCGGGCGTGTACGGGTATGGCCTCGCGTTCTGACCGGAGTCGGTCATGTCGACACCACGGTCGAACTCCTCGGACAGGTTTGGAGCGCCCCGATCGGGATCGCTCCCATGGCATTGCACGAGATGTGCCATTCGGATGCCGAGATCGCGACAGTTCGCGCGGCGACGGCCGTGGGTTTGCCTACCGTTTTGAGCGCGTTCTCCAGCGTTGCGGTGGAAGACGTCACAGCAGCCTCACCGCACGCGAACGTGTGGCAGCAGGTGTACATCTTCAAGGACCGTCAGGTGACGGCCTCAATGGCTGAGCGGGCTGTCGTGAGCGGGGTTCGGGCTCTCGTGGTCACGGTGGACTCTCCGTGGATGGGCAGGAGGCATCGCGACATTCGGGACGGCTTCCGATTTCCCGACGGCCTGAGGTCCGCGAATCTGTCTGCGTCGTTGTCGCAGTGGGCGGATATCTCCGATCCCGTTCTGCACAGCCGTTCGGCCATGGACCCTTCGTTGACGTGGACTGATGTGGAATGGCTGGCGGGGCTGACAGGACTTCCGCTTGTCGTCAAAGGGATTTTGGCGCCCGATGACGCCGAACGTGCGCTGGAGGCCGGTGCGGACGCCATCATCGTGTCCAACCATGGGGCCCGCCAGTTGGATCGGACGACGGCGGCGCTCGACGCGCTCCCCGATGTCGCCGCGGTGGCTCGCGCGGGGGGAGTGCCCGTGCTGTTGGACGGAGGGGTTCGCAGCGGCACGGACGTGTTGATCGCGATGGCGTTGGGCGCCGCGGCCGTGCTCGTGGGCCGCCCGGTCCTGTACGGGCTGGCGGTGGCCGGCGAGGCCGGTGTGCACGGCGTGTTGACATTGCTGGTGGATGAGTTGCGTGACGCGATGGGGTTGACCGGGTGCTCGGTGACGCCTCAGGTCGGTCCCGAGTTGATCGCGCCCGCAGGTCTCTTCCACCCCGCCGCGCGGCCGGGAGGAGCGCCGGGTTCGAGCGCAGTCGCGGCGGAGCAGGTGGCCGCGGTGCGGTTCGCCAAGCACGCGCAGGTCCGGGGCTCTGAGCGCACGGCACTCGGTCTGCGGCTCAAGCAGCGTTACGTCGAGGGGGCCAGCATCAGGAGACTGGCGGAGGACCTCGGACGCTCGTACGGTTTCACCCGCAATCTCTTGGCCGAGGCGGGCACGGCATTCCGGGGTCCTGGTATACGAGGCAAGGTGGCGACTGACGATTCGGGTTCCGTGCCGTTGCGGGACTCGGCGTGAGCATATCCGCGATGCGCTGCCGACCGAGGATGGCGAGGGCGACAGCCACACTCTAGCAGTTCAATGGATCGTTGCAATTTCAGATTAACATGGGCGGGTGATCGTCCGCCGGTGCTCGGTCCTTCTTTTCGGACGCACCGAACTTGATGGCGAAAGCGAATCAGGACGACTTCGGGTCAGCCTGCGGTGTCATTCTGATCGCTGATGACTCCGATCTGCACGGCCGACGAGAGCGCCTCGACGAACCGGTCCGCGTCCTGCCGGTTGGGAAGTTTCCCGAGGACGACGGTGGTGTCGTCGGCGAGCAGCATGCGGACTTCGGTCACCTCGTCGGCGGTCTCGGCGATTTGAAGACCGCGGCCGAGCGGTTCTGAGGGCGGCGTCGGTGACGCCGTTGCCAGGGCCGCAATGCAAGCCGGATAGTGGAAGAGCCACCGACCCGACCCCCCGGCCGCCGTCCGCAGCGCTGGGATCGTCCCGGCCTGCGCCATCTTACGGATGGCCGGCGCCCCTAGTCCCCACTTATTGGCGAGTTCGTCTGCGGTGAGCACATCGGGGTCCCGCGTCAGGTCCCGCTTCGGCGGCTCGTGATCATCTGCCGTCATGTACCACTCCCGGTGATCTTCATTCAACCAGCACCAGACATCGTGCCTTACCCGGGTGCGCGCAACAACACCCAACCGCCACCAAGCGAGCATCCTAGGTGCGACGGCAGGGGTTCAAGGCAGGTAGACATCCTCGTCGCCGCGCAAGGTGATCTTGGCCTCCTTCGGCGGGCGGCGGATCGACACCGGCAGCGGCTACTTTCCGTTTCCCCTTCGTCACCATTTCCTGCGGATTCATCGGAAGAGGAACTGTCGAAGGGGCCGGCGTCGGATGGATCACTCCGCAGCGCCCGGTATCGGATTCGTCGCCCTGGTGGCGTCTCGATCGGGGCGGCCCCCGCAGGTGCGGCCACGCCCGAGAAAGACCCACCGCACGGATCGATCAGGCCACGACACCACGAGGCATTGCGTCACGGGCAATTCGGTGTGTTGGGTGCCCGCACTGCCGCACGGGCGGAGGACGTCCTCAGAAGCGACGACGTCCGGTGGCGTCCCAGGACGTTCCCCCGGGCGGCGAGGGGCGGTGCGGCGTCCGCGCGGGTTCAAGGGCGACCCACGCCCCGTTCCTGTGACTCGCTCACCGCCCGGTTGCGGCAGCGGCGGGCGGCTGTGCACGGTGAGGGTGACGCGGCCGCTGCTGCGGGCCCAAGGGCTCGAGTTGCGCGGACGGTGGTCAAGGGTCGGCGTAGCCGATCGCGTCAGCGAGGCCGAAGGCACCCTTGACGACGTCCGCGCAGCTCTTATCCTGACCGGCCGCGCCGGGGACGCCAGGCGAAGCCTGGCCTCGGCCCTCCTTTCGGGACGGTCGGTCGCGTTGGCCGTGCGACGTTGCCGGACGTCAAGGCCGGAACGCGAAGGCGGCGTGACAGGAGTATGGGGACGGGCTCAAGTGGTGGGCGACGTTCGGATGACGCTCGGTGAGCAGAACGGCGGGAGCGGCTTGCGCGTGGGTGGTGGGCGGCCGAGCGAGCCTGCGCATGCGGAGTGGCAGAGCTTCGTCGGCTCGAGGCCGAGCCGGGCCCGCCGACCGCGTCGATGAGTTTCTTGCCGTTGCTGGGCCATGTGGTGGCCGGCCCGACGTTCCGCTGCCTGTCGCGGCTGCTGGCCCACGAGGAGAGCGTGTTGAACGACTTGGCGGTGAACGTCCGTGTGGGCGCGACCCGTTCGGGTACTGCGGGACGAAGATCCAGTTCTGCATCCATGAACCGCCCGGGCCGCCCTCGTGGACGCAGTGCCCGGCGGTGATGACGAGTTGCTTGGACGGGCTGTTGAGCGCGCTCGCCGAGCAGACGAAGTCACCGCCGCTCGGCTTGGTGAAGAACACCTTGCCGGCGACGGACGACTCGTAGAGGGACGCCCTGGCATCGCCGTCGAGTGCGGCCTTGGCGGGCGGTGTGAAGCCGGGCTTCCCGGTCGGCGCCGTGGTGGCCGGCCGCGCTCCGGCCGCAGCTCTCGGTATGGGGGCGGGACGGGCGGCCTTCATCCGCGCGGCCGTCCAGTAGGCCTCGACCTTCTTCGCGGCGGCGGCGTTCACCGGACTCCCGCCAGAGGAGCGCCGTGCCCGTGATGGTCGATGTCGTGTTGTTAGTTACCGGGTCGGCCTTGGCGGCGGGCGCCAACGCCGCGGCGAGCAGCCCCGCCACGATGACCGTCGCCGTCATCCGGAGCTGTCTCCGCCACCAGTTGTTCTTCATCACGGCTGCGACGCTCGCAGGGCACAGTGGATGATTTCCGTCGGTTCCGGCCACGGCTGACGCAACACCGCGGCCACCGTGTCCGGCCGACCCGGTACGGCGCGAGAGCGGCCGGTGTGGTCGTCAGATGTCGATCGACCTACAAACTCGGCGGCCTGCGCGGAACGGCGTCGTGAAGGTGAGGCCACTGTCGGTGCGGTGACGGACGTGGAGAATGCCGGGCTGATCCTCAGGGGCGTCGCTGAAGTCTATGACGGTCGTCCACGTCTCGCCGGTCCAGATCCGGTGACCACGTTCGACGTCGCTCATGGGAATCTGCTCCCGGGTCGGGGCGATCCGATGGCGCGCGGACGCAGGCATATTTCTTCTCCCGAGTGTTATCGACGCGGTGTCGCGGCAGGGCCTGGGTTCGAGGAAGCCGATGAGGCGGGCCGGCGGCGCAGCTCCGTTGGGCGGGGTCCGCTTCGGTCGGCGGTCTCGGGCCCTGTCCGGGCTGTAGGTGGCGGCCTGTGGAGCACCCGCCCGGTGTCTGTGGGCGGGTGCCAGGAGAGGCACCGTCAGTGGTCCCCGCGGCGGTCGCTGGGGCTCTGGCCGCGAGCCCCGTAGGCGCAGCCGCGGCACGGGTCCCGGTCAGAGGTGGGGCGGCCCGTGGGGCCGCCCCACCTCGGGGAGGGCCGGTTAGACCGTGACGCCGGCGATGACGCCGGCGTCGGCGGGGACCTCGTTGCGGGCGGACTCGATGGCGTCGATCACGAAGTCGACGTTGTTGTAGTACTTGCCGTTCTTGGCCTGCCGCGGCTCGTTCCACCGCAACTCGCGGGAGATGATCTGGACGAAGCTCCCTCGGGGGAAGTCCCGCGTGATCTTGGCGGTCATGGTGGTGTCGAAGGTGATGACCGGGATCCACATCGGCTTGTTGTGGAGAACGCCCCACTCGTCGGTGTAGGTGCGGAGGGTCTGGATGCGGAAGGAGCAGCCGACGCCGTCGCGCAGTTCGATCTGGCGGATGTCGCTGTCGATGTGGCCGATGATCTCGGCGCAGAAGTCACTGTTCATCATGGGGACCTCCCGGTCTCGGGTGCCGGGCGGATGGGGCCGCCGTGCTGGTGGCCTGGGGCTGTCTGCCCCGTCCCGGCACGCAGTCGCCTCGCGCCGCGCGACCGCCGGCTCCGTCATGCCGGGCGGTCACGGCGACCCAAGATGTTTTCGACGTAGGAGTAAAAGATCTTGGGTCGGCGTGGCGAGCGAAGCGAGAGTCCGGTTGACGGTGCGGCCAGCGCGGCGAGACTGCCTTGCCGGGTAACGGGGTGTAGGCAGACCCGACCAGCACAGGCGGCACAAGTCGCCACCCGCCTGCGAGGCCGTGGAGTTCAGATCGATGTCACGGCGGCTTCTTGTGAGATCACGTCCGTTCCGGCGCTGCCCAACGATCGGCCCGCGGACCTCAACGCAGGATTCCAACGCGCCCTCGACGCGTGGGCACCGTTGACGGCCCGGGCCTCAGTGCGGATCGTCGCCGCACGGAGTCGGGGACCGGCACACGTGGGGCCTGTTGGGACGGGTCCGGGGCGGCGACGCTCCCGCGTCGTCGGTCGAACGGGCGTTAGGGGCAGGGCAGGGACTGAGTGCTGGTGAGCAACACGTTGACGGGCACTCCGTACGGCTGGAGCCGAGGGGTTCCGGGTCGGTGGTTCGGGCCGGATGTCGTGCGAGTTTCCCGCTGGTCTTCGGAGGGGCCGTGAGGTGATCCGGTCGGCGCTGGAGGCGCATGGGATTGACCGGGCGGATCGTGGCACGCGGTCCATTCCCGTGGTCTAGGGCGAATGCCCGTCGAAGGTCGGTTCGTCGTCGCGCGGCCGCACAAGGTCGGCGTTCTACCTGGTCAATGCGGTATAGCGGCCCGCCAACACGAGCGCGACCCTTTCGGAACGCTTGAAGGGAAGGACGGGGTGCGTGCCGCATGACGCCGGCGCGTACCCCCGCGCCGAGAGCCGGAGGTCGCCGTCGACCGGATCAGAACATCAGGTCGGTCTTCCCTTGGTCGGGGGTGTGGTCGGGCCTGCGGGTGGCCGCCCCCGCGCGCCTCGGCCCCGGGTGCGCATCGCAAAGGCGGGAGCGGACTGCGAGGTGGGAGGGGCTGCTCGGGGAGGATCGGGATACTCCGGGGCGGGTGACCGGATGCCCGACGGCGGGGCGACGATCGTGAAGCCGACGGGGCCGATCTCGTAGTAGGTGGCGCCGACCTGGACGATGTCGCCGACGGACAGTCCGCGGTGGCCCTGGTTCCGGTAATCGATGGCGCGAGGATCGGGTGTGCCGAACTCCGCGTCGTGTCCGACGTTGAGCAGCTCGAACATCTCATCGCAGATCTCGAGCGGGTCACGGTCGGCGCTGGCGGTGCTCGAGAAGACGAGAACCACCGGCCCGCCTTCGTCTGCGGATCGGAACCTGCTGAAGATGTCGGTGTGGAAGACGCGGACGGGGATCTGGTCGGACATGGCCGCTTTTCGATGGTGGTCCTGAGGCGAGGCCGCGCACGGACGGAAGGGACGGAGCGCAGACCGGGGGAGCGAAGCGAGCCCGGTTGCGCGCAGCAGCGGGCCCGCGAGGCTACGAGCCCGAGACGACCCCGGTGCCGTGCTACTTCGTCGACCCGTCTACGTGCCAGGGCGGGCGTTGTCGATGCAGTGGCCCATGCGGGTCGCCAGTTCTCCGGCGGTGGCGGCGTAGTCGTCCTCGTACTGATCGGCGCGGTGGGAGAGAGCCGCTCTGAACGCCTCGGCGATACGGACCGACATGTAGGTGACGCTGCCGTTGTGCATGTCCCTGGCCGCCTGCTCAATGGTAGTCCAGCCGAACCCGGCCCCTTGTTCGTTGGCCGCCGCGTAGTTGCCCGGGTCGGTGCCCTGCTCGATGAGGACGCGCTCGTAGCGGGTGACCGCGTCGCGAATGACGTCGACTTCGTGTCGGCTCTCGCACTTCCACGCGACGCCGGTGGTTCGGCGCGTCATGACCGACTCCGAGGCTGGAGCACGGCTGTCAGGCATGCGGGTCTCATAGAGAGCACCTCGATGTCGGTGTTGTAGGGAACGGCGAGGGGATAGGCGAGCTCGACGGTGGAGACCAGGGCGGCGCCGCCGGTGAACGAAGCGGGGACGGCGGCGGTCACCGTGACCTCGATGTCGTAGCCCGTGAATCCAGGGGCGGTCGCCTTGATGACGTCACCTTCATCCAGGTCCAGAGGCCTGGTCACCGGACCGGCTCCCCGGGCCACGAGTCGTCGCACTCTGAGAAGAGGCCAGTGATCCGGCTGGCGGGCCGGCAGAGGAGGATCGAGTGCCGATGCTCGCGGGGGGCCGTGTCAACGTGAACCCACGCGTGGGTGCCGACCATGTAGATGGAGTCTTTGGGGCACGCGCAGCGAATGGCCGGCCGTCGCCTGGCCGTTCGTCGAGGCATGAAGCATCACAACTTTCAGATCAAGCGGAGATCGCCGATGCCGCCACCGGCGGTCGGCGGACATGAAGGAGGGGGCTCAGGGGTGGCGGAGCCAGCCGTACCCCTTGAGCGCGTCCGGGGTGGGCTTGGCGAGGACGAGCCGGTCGGCCTCTGTCACGATGCGGCCCGGCCCGGATGTCTCCTGGACTCTGAAGTAGGGGTCGAAGTCATCGGTGTCCTTCGGCTTGGGGTTGTAGGACACGCGGGTCAGTCCGTCGAGGCAGGGGTGGGAGTTGACGGCGATGATGGTGCCGCGGACCCATGCGTGGACCGCGCGGCGCCCGTCGCGTTTGACGCGTCGCAGCCCGGCCTCGGAGACGATCATGCGGGCCTGGGAGAGGGTGATGTCGTCGACGTTCGCGACGACGCGTCCCTTGCCCGGTGCGCGGAGCGACGTCACGCTCCACAGGGTGGTCCGGAGATTGAAGTGAATCTGGAAGAACCCTCCGAGGAGATCTCCGGAACGTACCTCGGCGATGGGGCGTCCAGCTTGCGGATCAGTCATGCTCATCGCCCCACGGATGCCCACCGGTACTGCGGTCGAGTCCGGAGCCGCACAGGCCGCAGAGGGGAACGGGCTGGAACTCTGGCTGGTCACCGAACCGGGAACGGGCCTCGTCCAGAGGGACGACGTACTGCTGGTCGCGCTGGTAGCCCTTGCCGATCGTCCACCATTCCGTCAGGCGGGCGGCGGCGGGCTTCACCGCGAGCCGCAGTACGGGAAGCCCCGCAACGGCGTCTGGACACAGCGGGGACCGCCAGTGCTCGGTGATCACTCCAACCCAGAACACCGGGTTGATGAAGCCCATGGCGCGGGTTTCGTCAACGACCATGGTCGTGCCGATCGGATGGCGCTCGGCGAACCGCTGCGGAGAAAGACGCGCGGTCATCGGCCCTCCTCCATGAGACGCCGGTCGAAGGCGCATTCACGCCCGGACACCGGGTCGGCGAGGTCGACGAACGTCTCGTCCTCGGTGCGCACATCGACGACGGCGAACAACCGCAATCGCGGGCCGAACGCGATGATGTCCTCTCGCGCCTTCTCGGCGGCCTCACGCGGGTCGGCGGCGGTCACCTCGACCGTCACGGTGACGTTGTAGTCGTGCTCCATTGATCAGTCCCCGGGTGTGAAGGGGAGACGCACAGGCGTCCGGGCAGGCTCCGTCGAACTCGATCCGGCCGTTCGCGTGGGCAGAACGGACCGTTCCCGGAGGAGTCGCTCTCCCCGCTTTCGGCGGAGCGGCACGTCCACCATGTGAAGAAGGGGCCCCTTCGCGGTGACGCCTCGATCGGCCGGGTGGGCGCGGAGTTCGTGAGGCCGTTGGTCGACCGACGCCAGCATCGGACGACCCGAAAGCCCGACGCGGAATCGCTCGATCGCGATGACGTAGCTCATGAGCCGGTGATCCTTCTCAATCGGATGACGTCGTACTGATCGGAGCCCCGACCGGCCCACATCTGGCCGTGTAGATCCCGGACGCGGATGTACCGCATCCGCCAGTCCCCATGCCGAGAACAACGAGGCCGGCTGAAGTGCAGACAGAGGACCGTCCCGAGCACCTCGCTGGGCCAGGTTGTCACCTTCAATCGCCCGCCCCCGGGGCCGAGATGGTGCGATGGGCCCGATGCGATGTAGGCGTAGATGGAATCGCGGACGAGGAGGTCAACGACTTGGTCGTCGTAGGCGCAGCGGTAGCACATCGTCCAGCCGCCGGCCGTCCGGGCGACCCCGTTGGTGAACGCGTACCTCGTCGCGGTCGGCGGATGCCCGCAATCCAGTTCGTACGGTCCAGGGGGCGGCCTCCTCATCGACAGCCCTCGCCGGCGAACAACGAGAACGTTTCTTGCTCCCGGCGGCACATCTCCAGCGCCGGCCCCATGGGGCGGTTGGGGCCGTCGTAGCCGGAGCCCGGATCTCCGTAGGCGGCGAACCAGGCGGCGAGTTCTCGAGCGGCGCCGAGGGGCGTGGTCGGCAGGGGGCTGTCCAGGCGCTGCTCCCGGAAGGTCTCCTGATCGCCCCACGTGACGACGTACCGCCAGGTCCCGGTGTAAACATCGCCGAGCCTCGCGCCGCCCAGCTTCTCGATGGCGATGGTGATCGTGCGGCTTCCGTGCAGATGTTCCCTGTCAAGTTGGCGTGTTGGCACTGGCCCCGGCCTTCCGATTCGGAGCGGTCTCACAGGGCGAGGCCGTACGCGGGCGTCAGGGACGGAGCGCAACGCGGGGAGCGCAGCGAGCCGGGTTGCGTGGAGGACCGCGCCCGCGAGGCTACGAGCCGGTGAGGCCGCGATCGGCTCCAGGCAGGGCGATCACGGCCAGGTGAGTCGCTCCGTGAGGAGGTGGTGCTGGGCGGGGTTGGCGGTGAGGGAGAGGGCGCGGCGGTCGGCGGCGTGGGCTTCGAGGTGGCGGTCGAGGTCGCGGAGGAGTTCGGCGCGGGTGGCGTGGAAGAGGTGGCTGGTGTCCAGGGCGGTGGCGAGCCGGTCGAGTTCGTTGAGGGCGGCCTGGGGGCCGAGGACGTAGCGGACCGCGATCGCTCGGTGGAGCTGGATGACCGGTGTGGGGGTGAGGCGCAGGAGCATGTCGTAGAGGACGAGGATCTGGGTCCAGTCGGTGTCGTGCCAGGTGGGGGCCTCGGTGTGGCAGGCGATGATGGCGGCTTGGAGTTGGTGGGGGCCTGGCCGGTGGTGGGCGGCGGCGCGTTCGAGGAGACGGACGGCGTCCTTGATGGCCTGGTGGTCCCAGAGGGAACGGTCCTGGTCTTGGAGGAGGATCAGGGTGCCGTCGGGGGTGAAGCGGGCGGCGGTGCGGGCCTGGTGGAGGCGGATCAGGGCGAGTAGGCCGAGGACCTCGGGTTCGCGAGGGGTGAGCCAGGCGAGGGTGGCGGCGAGGTATTCGGCGTCGTCGGCCAGGTCGCGGGCTTGGGGGCGGTCCCCGCCGCTGGTGAGGTAGCCCTCGTTGAACAGCAGGTAGATGACGGTCAGGACTTGGGCGAGCCGTTCGGGCAGTTCGTGCTCGGAGGGGATGCGGTACGGGATGCCCGCGTCGGTGATCTTGCGTTTGGCGCGGGTGATCCGCCGGCCGATCGTGGGCTCCGGTACGAGGAAGGCGGCGGCGATCTGGCCGGTGGTGAGGCCGCAGACGGTGCGCAACGTGAGGGCGACCTGCGCCTGGCGGGGCAGCGCGGGGTGGCAGCAGGTGAAGATGAGCTTGAGGCGGTCGTCGGGCTCGGCGGGGACCGGCCAGTCGAGGCGGGCGAGTTTGTCGCGGTAGACGGCCTGGCGGCGCAGGAGGTCCAGGCCCCGGCGGCGCGCGACGGTGAGGAGCCAGGCGTCGGGATGATCGGGAACGCCCTCGGCCGGCCAACGCCGGAGTGCCGTTTCGATGGCGTCCTGCATGACGTCCTCGGCGGCGGCGAAGTCACCGAGGACGCGGATGAGGCAGGCGGTGAGCCGGCCCGCGTGGTCGCGGATCACGCGGGCCAACTCGGCGTGGACGTCGTCCATCAGGTGAGGGGTCGGATCTCGACGATCGGGCAGGCGGGCCACGTGCGGACGAGCGCGATCGCCTCGTCCAGGTCGGCGACGTCGATCTCGGCGTATCCGGTGATGACCTCCTTGCCCTCGATGAACGGTCCGTCGGTGACGACCGCGTCGCCGCCGGACAACCGCAGAGTCGTGGCGATGTGCGGGGCGGCGAGCTTCTGATGGTGGGTGATCTTCGCGGCGTTGGCGGCGAACCAGCGGCCGACCGCCTCGTAGGCGGCCTGCCGGTCGTCGTCGTCCAGCGCGGCGAGCTCGCGCGCGAACTCCTCGGTCTCGATGAACATCAGCACGTACTTCACCGGGGATGCCTCCTGGTTCGTGGTGGGTCCGGATCCGGGT
The DNA here is from genome assembly GCF_003386555.1 of Thermomonospora umbrina. Classification (GTDB taxonomy): domain Bacteria; phylum Actinomycetota; class Actinomycetes; order Streptosporangiales; family Streptosporangiaceae; genus Thermomonospora; species Thermomonospora umbrina. The sequence continues at coordinate 6,589,477 of NZ_QTTT01000001.1, forward strand.
CGGCGGTCAGGTGGCGGGCAGCGGGCAGTACAGGTCGATGCCGTTGCCGTCGGGGTCCGCGACGGTGGCGGTCCGCATTCCCCAGAACGCGTCCCACGGTTCCTTGATCCCCTGATATCCCGCCGCGACGAGCTCGTCGTACTTGGCGGCGACGTCGCCGGGCGCGGGAGCCTGGAAGGACAGGAAGGTGCGGGCTCCGCCGGACGGCCTGGTCCAACCGGGGGTGATGGACGCGCGGAACGATTCGGTGTCGAGCATCAGGTGCAGCCCGCCGGGCAGGTCGGCGCCCGCGTGGTCGGGGTAGGAGGCGTCCACTTTGAACTCCACGCCCAGCCGTCGGTAGAAGGCGATCGACGCCTCCATGTCCGTCACCACGATGTCGATCGTGTTCATCACCAGGTCCATGATCTGCTCCTCGGGTTCACGCACCCGCTTTCGGGGTTGCCGTCATCCCCGAGACGAACGGCCGATGCCGCGATCCGACACTCCGACAAAGAATCTTGTAGTCCCCGCGCTGCGGAACCGCGTGCAGGGATGCTTGCCGGCCAGGTAGGGCGCGCCTGTGAACGGGATCATGAAGAGGGAACGCGGGCGGCGCCGGCGGCAGGGCCTGACCGAGCGGCAAGGACGGCCGACGCGGATGGTCCTCGCCCTCAGTGGGTGAGATGGCGGTTCAGCCGCTCGGCCAGGTCGTCGGCGCCGCGGATCGCGGTGAGTCGTTCGGCGGGTTCGCCGTTGATGAACACGATCAGCGTGGGCAGCGTCATGATCTCGAAGCGGGCGGCCAGGGCGGGATTGTCGTCGAGCCGCACGGACCCGACCCGTAGCCGCCCCTGCGCCCGGCCGGCGAGGTCTTGAAGGACAGGTTCCAGTGCCTTGCACGGACCGCAGCCTTCGGCCCAGAAGTCGATCAGGATCGGCAGGCTCGTGTCGGCGAGGTGGGTGTCGAAGTCGGCTTCGGTCAGGGTGATCACCGGGCTCATCTGCGCCTCCGTCATGGTCGGGTGGCCGTGCCGAGGATCTGCGGTGCGGCCGGGAAGGGCATGCCCGTGTCGGCCATGGTGAGTTCGGTGAACGTGTCGATGGTGAACCCGGCTCGTTCGATCGCCGCGCGGGTGTCGCGAGAGCAGTGGCAGCCGCCACCGAACCACGGCCAGACGCCCAGGCCGTCGAGGGTCTTCTGAACGCGTCGCCGTCCGGGGGCGGTGGCTCGGACGTGTTCGAAGAAGCGCAGTCGGCCGCCGGGCCGCAGGACGCGGAGCACCTCGGCGAGGGCCCGGTCCTGGTCGGGGACGGTGCACAGGACGAGCGAGGTGACGGCGGCGTCGCAAGAGCCGCCCTCGACGGGGAGGCCGTCGGCCAGACCGTCGACGACCTTGATCGGGACGCTCGCGCGGTCGGCGGCGGCCTCGGCCAGTGACCGCAGGTGGGGTTCGGGCTCGACGGCGATGACCTCGGTGACCGCGGCTGGGTAGTGGGCGAAGTTGAGGCCGTTGCCCGCACCGATCTCGATGACCCGCCCGGCCAGCCCCTCCAGCAGCGTCGCGCGGTGCGGGCCGATGCTCTTTTCCAGGCGGGTGCTGGTGCGGGCGTAGAAACGGGCGAAGAACGGGTGTCGGTGGCTCATGGCGTCCTCCCGGAGCGGCGGGCTACCCTCATATCCGGGAGGCTACAACATAGTGAAGTACCTACACAATGCATCGAATGCCGAATCCGAGCCTCGGGGCGCGCTGGAGCGGTTGTTCGAGCTGGCCGCGATGACGTCGGAGCTGATGGAGCGGGGCATGGCCGAGCGGGGTCTGTCGCGGGCACGGACGTCGGTGCTGTGGGCCCTTCATCAGCGCGGACCGTCCACGCAGCGGGAGCTGGCCGACCTGATCGGGGTGACACCGCGCAACATCACCGGTCTGCTGGACGGTCTGGAGGCCGACGGGTTCGCCGAGCGGGGCCGTCACCCCACCGACCGCCGGGCGACCCTGGTCTCGCTGACGTCCAAGGGTGTGGAGACGATGACCGGCCTGACCGAGGAGTACCGCGCCGGGTACGACTGGCTGTTCGAGGGCGTCTCCGCCGACGACCTGGAGGCGTTCGAGTCGGTGGCGTGCACGGTGATGGACCGCATCCGCTCTCTGGACTGCTGAACCCTCACCCGCCGGGGGTGGTGAACACTCCCCGGGCCGACGGGCCGGGCGTCGGCCACGACACGCTGGGCATCGCGAGGAGTCCGTCGAGTCCGTCACATGGCGAGCCTCCGCCGTCCGGCGAGTACAGGGGTCTGGGTGCCCGACGAGGGTGCTGCGAGGCGATGGCCGAACTCGGCCTCCCGACGTCGGCGTGATGCGTCGGCGACCGACGAGACCAACGGTGGACTCGCCCGGCTTCGACGTCGTGGGACGGTGTCACGACGAGTGGCGTCCCGGCCGAAATATATTGCATTGCCTCACTTTTCTCCACGACCGCCGACGTGTATCGCTTTTTCTCCCAAGCCACCTTGATGCGTTCCATGGCGCGGACCGATCCGATGCAAAGCCAAATGAAAAAGCCCTAGCCTGCCGCGGGTCAATGGTCGGACGAGCGGTAGGGCGTAGCGGTGCATTTCGACTACGGTATGGCTTTGGGTGCTTTTCTGGTGGCCGTGATGGTCGGGCTGACCGGGATGGGCGGCGGGGCGTTGATGACGCCGATGCTGGTCACGTTCTTCGGTGTGTCGCCGATGGCGGCGGTGTCCAGCGACCTGGTCGCCGCCGCGGTGATGAAACCGGTCGGCAGCGCCGTCCACTATCGGCACGGAACGATCAACACGAGGCTGGTGGGCTGGCTGTGCGTCGGGTCGGTGCCCGCCGCGTTCTGCGGGGTCCTCGTGGCGAAAGCCCTCGGCGGTGGGGACGGGGTTCAGCACGTCATCGAGAAGGCGATGGGCGTGGCGCTGCTCATCGCCGCCGCCGGGCTGGGCGTGCGGATCTACCAGTCCATGACCGAGCGGGCCGCCCGGCGCGCGGGCCTGTCCGGCCGGACCGCGGGGGCCGACGGTGAGCACGGGGACGGCCTGCCGCAGATCCGGGTCCGTCCGCTCCCGACCGCGCTGGTCGGGGCGGTCGGCGGGCTCGTGGTCGGGATCACCTCGGTGGGCTCGGGCTCGCTGATCATCGTCGCCCTGCTCGCGCTGTACCCCGCGCTCAAGGCCAACCAGCTCGTGGGCACCGATCTCCTGCAGGCCGTTCCCCTGGTGATCTCGGCCGCCCTCGGCCATCTGCTGTTCGGAGACTTCAGACTCGAGGTCACCACCGCCCTGCTCGTGGGCTCCATCCCCGGCGTCTACCTCGGCTCGCGGATCTCGTCCCGCGCGCCCGGCGGCCTCATCCGCAACCTGCTCGCCGTGGTGCTGCTGGCCACCGCGCTGAAGATGCTCGGCCTCGGCCCCGCCGCCATGACCACGATCACCGCGCTCGCATGTGTCGCGGCGCTGGCGACGCGTGTGCTCGTCCACCGTCGCCAGGGACTGCCGGTGCTCTCACGGGTGCCGGTCACTCGGAAGGCCGAGGTCGCCGAGCGGTCGGTGGCCTGAGCCGCCGAGCGTCGTCATCGCCGTGGCCAGCGCGATCACGGCGATGATGGTCACGGCCAGTCCCAGCGCCGGGACCACCCTGGAACGAGGCCGCACGCCGGCCCTTCGGGCATGGCCCCGACCCGTCGGATCGCCGATGCGGCCTGCCGGCCAGACGCCCGCCCCGACGATCAGCAGCGCCAGACCCGCCACCGGTGCCGTCTTGGCCACGGCGGCTGCCAGGGTGAGCATCGACACCATGGTGCGCGTCCAGGCGAGCGTCGTCCGCTCCTGCGCCAGCCCCGGGTCACGGCCCGGCCCGTGACCGAGGGCCGCACCGGATGCTCGGGTCACGAGGGCACCGCCACCAGCGCGGTCGCGACCAGGCCCACCACGGTGATCACACCGACGAGGAGCCGGGGCAGCGCCGAGGCCGGCAACGGGTCACCGTGCCGCAGCGCCCGCTGGTTGCGACGCCATTCCCGATACGCGCCGCCCGGCAGCACCGCCCCCAACCCGATCAACGGGAACGCCAACAAATGACGACCCCACGGCCACCCACGGAACGGCGGCAACACCTGCACGATCGCCAAACCCGCGATCACCAGCGCCAACGCCGTCCGATTCCACGCCAGGAACGTCCGCTCATTGGCGAACGTGAACCGAGCGTCCGGCTCCGAACCACCTTCGACCCCACCCCGCCCAACACGTCGCATATACCAGGACAATAGCCTCCATATCTCTCCCCAGGGCACTGGCCGCGGATGCAATGTGAGCGCCATCAGGCGACAGGGAATTATGGCCCCCAGGGAATTTCCGAGTTCAACGCCCTGAATTGATCGGAATGCGGTCTGAGGAGCTGAATTGGAGACATCTTTTGATTTCGGCGCGTGGTGACGGACGCGCGGATCGCGATCGGGTGACCCGCCCTGATGGACGGGACGACGCCGGCCCGAGCGGTCCGCCTCAGAGTCCCTGCCGGTGAAGATCACCTCGTCGGTTCCCGCGCCGACGAGCACCGTCAGAAGGCTTGCCGAACGGATCGGTGACACGCGCCCACATCGCCTCGTCCGCGTGGGTGTCGACGGGGATGATGCCGATTTCATCCAGGAGGATCGGCCCGCCGTCGAGGCTCCGGGGACGGCCGTTCACCGGGCGGTCGCCAGGGGGCGGCCGGTGCGGCGCCATTCGGGGACACCGCCGTCGGCGATGCGTGCGGTGAAGCCGTGCTCGTGCAGGACCCGGACGGCTTGTGGTGCGAAGACGCAGTATCGGCCTCGGCAGTAGGCGACGATCTCGGCGTCGGAGGGGAGTTCGGCCAGGCGTGAGGCGATCTGGTCGTGGGGGATGCCGATCGCGCCGGGGATGTGCCCGGCCTCGAACTCGGACGCCGGCCGCACGTCCAGGACCACGACCTCGCCCGCCTCGCTGCGCCGTGCCAGCTCGTCCAGTCCCACCGGTTCCAGCGCGGTCAGGTCGCCGAGATAGGCGTGGGCCGCGCGTTCGGCCTCGGCGAGTCGCCGCACCGCGAAGGTCTGGACGTGTTCGATCAGCGCGGTCACGTCGTCACCGGCCGGCCGGTAGTACACGCGGACCCCGTCGCGGCGGGTGGTGACGAGCCCGGCCTGCGCGAGCGCCCGCAACTGCGCGGAGGTGTTGCTGAGCTTCATCCCCGACGCCGCCGACAACTCCTCCACGCTGCGTTCACCCTGGGCCAGCAGCTCCAGCAACTCCAGCCGCGCCGGGTTGCCCAGCGCCTTGCCGACCTGGGCGAACTGCTCGTACAGCGCCGACTTGCGCGCCCGCTCCTCCACCGCACCCTCCCCGCAAGATCATCACACCCATCGCCATATTCCAACGAACCTTAGAATAATGTATCTTCGCTGTGTTGAACACCTTGAGGAGGCGACGATGGGTATCCCGGTGATCGAGACGGTGGTCGATGAGGGGCTGGGCAACAGCTCCCACCTGGTCGATCTCGGCGACGGCCGGGCACTGGCGGTCGACGCCTCCCGCGACCTTCGGGCCCTGCGCGAAGCCGCGCGGCGGCGCGGGCTGCGGGTGGCGTTCGCGGCCGACACCCATCTGCACGCCGACTTCCTGACAGGCGCGCTGCAGCTCGCGGCCGACGACGACGCGCAGGTCCTGGCCGCGGCGGCGGGCCGCCGCGCCTACCCGCATCGGGGGCTGGGCGATGGCGAGGAGGTCGATCTCGGCGGGCTCACGCTGCGGGCGTTGGCCACGCCGGGGCACACCGACGAGCACCTGGCGTTCCTGCTGCTGGACGGCGCCCGCCCGCTCGGGGTGTTCTCGGGCGGGTCACTGATCGTCGGATCGGCCGCCCGCACCGACCTCGTCGACCCCGACCGGACCCGCGATCTCGCCCTGGCCCAGTACCGCTCCGTACGAAGGCTGGCCGCGCTGCCGGACGAGACGGCGCTGTGGCCCACGCACGGGGCCGGGTCGTTCTGCGCCGCACCGCCCGGCGGTGAACGGACCAGCACGATCGGCGCACAGAAGGCGACCAACCCGCTGCTGTCGGCGCCGGACGCCGACACGTTCGCCGACCTGCTCATCGGCGGGCTGGGCGACTTCCCGCCGTACTTCCTGCGGCTGGCCGACCTCAACCGTTCCGGGCCCGCCCCGCTCCGCTCGGTTCCTCCGCCGGAACGGCTGGACGCGAGCCGGGTCCGCGCGGCTCTGGCCGACGGTGCGGTCCTCGTGGACGTGCGCCCGGTGGAGGCGTTCGCCGCCGGTCACGTGCCCGGAGCCCTGTCGATCGCACTGCGCCCACAGTTCGCGACCTGGCTCGGCTGGCTCCTGGACCCCGCCACCCCCTGGATCGTCGTCCGCGACCCCGGACAGGACCCCGCCGAGATCACCTGGCAGGCGGCCAAGATCGGCCACCCCGCGCCGCTCGGCGAACTGCCCCTCGCCGACTGGAACGGGGGTCACGCGACGATGCCGCTCCTGCGACCCGGCACCACCACCGGCCGCCGTGTCATCGACGTGCGGCAGCCGACGGAGTACGCGACCGGGCACCTACCCGGCGCCGTCAACCTCCCCCTCGGCGACGCGACCGGTACGGGGACGCCGGAGGGCCCGAGCGTGGTCATGTGCGGGCACGGTGAACGCGCCGCCACCGCCGCCAGCGTGCTGCTGCGCGCCGGCCACGACACCGCCGTCCTTTCCGGCGGGCCGCACGATTGGGCCGAGGCCACCGGCCAAGCCTTGGAGCAGGGGCGATGACCCTCACCCGGAGCGGGCCGGTCCTCGGGCTGCGGGCCAACGCCGCCCAGTTCACCCTCCTGGTCGCGGTCAACGCCCTGGTCGGCGGGATGCTCGGCCAGGAACGCACCGTGCTCCCGCTGCTGGCCGAACAGACCTTCCACCTCGCCGCCTACACCGCCGCCCTCACCTACATCCTCGCGTTCGGCATCACCAAGGCCGCCGCGAACTTCTTCGCCGGAACCTGGTCGGACCGCTACGGCCGCAAACCCGTCCTGATCGCCGGATGGCTCATCGGCCTACCCGTCCCACTCCTGCTCATCTGGGCACCATCCTGGGGATGGATCGTCGCCGCCAACGTCCTGCTTGGCGTCAACCAGGGCCTGACCTGGTCCACCACCGTCATCATGAAGATCGACCTCGTCGGCCCCCAACGGCGCGGCCTCGCGATGGGCCTCAACGAAGCCGCCGGGTACGTCGCCGTCGCCGTCACCGCCATGGCCACCGGCCACCTCGCCGCCACCCACGGACTGCGCCCCGCCCCGTTCCTCCTCGGCCTCGCCTACGCCGCCCTCGCCCTCGGCCTCTCCGTCTTCGCCGTCAAGGAGACCCGGGGACACGCCCACCACGAAGCCGCCACCCACGCCCCCACCCAGACCGTCAGCACCGGCCGGATCTTCCTGCGCACCAGCTTCACCGAACCCGCCCTCTCATCGGCGAGCCAGGCCGGAATGGTCAACAACCTCAACGACGGCCTCGCCTGGGGCCTGTTCCCCCTCCTATTCGCCGCCCACGGCCTGACCCTCGCCCAGATCGGGCTGCTCGCCGCCCTCTACCCCCTCATCTGGGGCCTCGGCCAACTCATCACCGGAGCCGCCTCCGACCGCCACGGCCGCAAACCCTTCATCGTCGCCGGCATGCTCCTGCAAGCCGCCGCACTCGCCCTCGTCGCCCACGGCACCACCATGACCACCTGGGCCATCGCCCTGACCCTCCTCGGCGCCGGAACCGCCATGGTCTACCCCACACTCCTGGCCGCCATCGGCGACATCGCCCACCCCGCCACCCGCGCCCGCACCATCGGCGTCTACCGCCTCTGGCGCGACGGCGGCTTCGCCATCGGAGCACTCCTATCCGGCCTCATCGCCGACACCCACGGCATCCCCGCCGCCATCTGGACCGTCGCCGCCCTCACCGCCGCCTCCGGCGCCCTCGCCGCCGTCCGCATGTACGAAACCCACCGCCCGGTAGTGCCGGCCGATGCACGAACCGGCTGAGCGCCCATCCCTCCCATGACCGCGAGTGCCGGTCCAGCGGGACGGTAGTTGATAACCGTAGGCCGAACCGGTCGCGCAGCTCCAGGTCCCCCCAGGTGAGCTGGTGGCTGTACCGCACCAGAGCGGGAACCTCCTGGCGTGGCCGGGCGAGCTCGGTGCTCCTATTGGCGATGCGCGGGAGCCGAGCCACGGATTCGGGCCTGAACGGGATTGGACGTGGCCGAAGTGGTGGCGCTGGTCGATCGAGCGGACGGTGCTTCGCTTCCCCGGCTGCGGCCGGTGGCCCCCTCGACCGTGGCCAGACCGGGTGGGCGGCTGTGCACGGGAGACGACGTGGCGCGTTCGTGGCTGCTGCGCCGCATCCGTCCGATGGGGATCACCGTTCGGGTCAGGGATCTGCTGCTCACGTTTACGATCCTCCAGAGCCCCGAGCTCTCAGGCCCGCAGGGGCATCTGCCGGCGCGTTGGGAGATGTACCCGGAGGCGGCACGGCTGCGGTGCGAGCAGCTACGTGAGCACTTGAGCCGGGGCCTGATTTGCCGCCGGGCCGGACGTGGAGATCGTGTGTCGCCGTCAGAACCTGGACGCGCGGTGGACGGTGTTCAGGTGGAGAGGGCCGTGATGGCGGCCAGTAGGCGGTGACGGGCGGCGGTCACGGGTTGGACGCCGATGAGCACGTAGTAGGCGAGTCCTTCGGCGAGCGCGACGAGCGCCACGGCCTCGGCGGTGGGGTCGAGGATCCGGTGGTGGGTCTGTTCGCGGGCGATCAGGTCGGCGATCTGTGCGTGCAGGCGGGCGTAGTCGGCGCGGAGTCGGGCGGCGATGGTCTCGTCGGAGAGGGCGAGCGCGGTGAACGCCTGGCGGACGCGCATGTGCGCCCACGTGTCGTGGTCGTAGGGCAGCAGTTCGGTCAGCACGACGGTGAGCACGTCGCCCGGCGCCGCGTCCGGGCCGCCCCCGGTCTGGGTGTCCGAGGTGGTCGTGCCGGTCTTGGCGGCGATGCGGGCGCTGCTGAGTTCGTTGCCCCGTTCGAAGGCGGCCTCGATCAGCCGCTGCCGGGTGGGGAAGTAGTGCTGGACGCGCCCGGGTGACACGCCGGCCTGCAGGGCGACCTCGTTCAGTGAGACGGCCTGCAGTCCCCGGTCGGCGACGACCGCCAGTACGGCGTCGGCGATCTGCCGGCGCCGCTGTTCGTGCTGGGCGCCCACGCCCCTCGTGCGCCGCTGCATTGAACCTCATGTCGATGTGTTCGCATTGGTTTGCCTAGCTGACTGTAGCCTGTCTACGAGCAAAGCAATGCGATCTCATTGGTTTGCCAGGTGGGGGGTGAGGGCTCGTGACGCGGGAGGACACGGCCGGTCTGAAGGGCGTGGCCGCGATGCGCCGGCGGTCGTCTGCGGGGGTGGTGCTGGCGCTGGCGTGTACGGCGCAATTCATGGTGGTGCTGGACGTGTCGGTGCTGAACGTGGCGTTGCCGTCGATCCGGCGGGCCCTGGCGTTCGACGAGGCGGGACTGCCGTGGGTCGTGAACGCCTACGCGCTGGTGTTCGCCGGATTGCTGCTGCCGGGAGGGCGCCTCGCCGATCTGTACGGGCTTCGGCGGGTCTTCGCGGCGGGTCTGGTGGTGTTCACCGTCGCGAGCCTGATGGGTGGTCTGGCCGGGTCGGCCGGGCTGCTGGTGGGGGCGCGGGCGTTGCAGGGGCTGGGCGCGGCGGTCTTGGCGCCGGCGACGTTGACGGTGCTGACCACGACCTTCGCCGAGGGCCCGGCGCGCACGAAGGCGCTGGCGGTGTGGACGGCGGTGAGCCTGGCGGGGGGCTCGGCGGGCAACCTGGTCGGGGGCGCGTTGACGGAGCTGGTGTCGTGGCGGGCGATCCTGCTGGTGAACGTACCGATCGGCGTCGTGACCGTGATGGCCGCCCGGGTCCTCCCCGCCGGGCGCGGGCGGCGGACGCGGCCCGATGTGGGAGGGGCGGTGCTCGCGACGGCCGGTATCGCGTCGCTGACCTACGCGCTGACCCTGGCTCATGACGGGTGGGGCCGGCCGGTCACGGTGGCGGCGCTGGCCGCCGGGGCGGTGGCGCTGGTGGCGTTCGCGGTGGTGCAGGCACGGTTCGCCGCCGTCCCGCTGATACCACCGCGGTTGCTGGCGGTGCGGGCGATCTGGGCGGGCAACGGGGTCGTCCTGCTGACCGCGGCGTGCTTTCAGATCCCGATGTGGTACTTCCTGTCGCTCTATCTGCAGAACGTCCGCGGTTACGACGCCCTGGCGGCCGGGGCGGCGTTCCTGCCGCACACGTCGCTGATGCTGCTGGTCGGGCTGGTGGTCACCCCCAGGCTGATGCGGCACGCCGACGACCGTGTCCTGATCGCCTCGGGCGCCGTGATCGCGGCGGCCGGGTTGTGGTGGCAGAGCCGGGCGCTCGGGGCCGACGGATATGTGGCCGCGGTGCTGGGCCCGGCCGTGCTGATCTCGATCGGCGGCGGCCTGCTGAACACTCCGCTGACCGCCGTCGTCACCTCCGGAGCCGGCCGAGCGGACGCCGGGGCGGTCTCCGGGCTGATGAACGCCGCCAAGCAGGTCGGCGGAGCCCTGGGCCTGGCGATCCTGGTCACCGTCGTCTCCGGTCACGACCCGGCCGGCGGCTACGAGCGGGCGTTCATGGCCATGAGCGGAGTCCTGATCGCCGCGGCGTCGCTGACCCTCGCGCTTCCCCGCCGCCGTGACGCCGCGCACATCCAGCCCACCGGGCCCTGACACAGCGGTGCGCGGGGGCACCCTCGGGCCATGCGGGCATGGGGCGGTTCACGGTGGCCGTCACGGATCCTCGTCGGGTCCGGTGCCGGCGAACAGCATGATGTCGGTGGCGACCATCTGCACGGCCACGTACGCGGCCGAGGTCAGCGCGTCGATGATGAGATCGATCAGTTCGGCATCGGTCAGGTCCTTCATCTGGTCACGGCGTGGAAGCGTTGGTGTCGGAGGGCTCCGTCACGGGCGTGGCATGAGGGAGCCGCCGGACGGTGTGTTCGAGGATCACCCAGTGCTCGCGCCCTGGGGGCTTGAGGTCTCGTGGGCTCGGCTTGGGGGCGTGGCAGAAGTAGCCGTACTCGTAGTCGGTGTCGCCATCGGTGCCATAGACGATCTCGGCGTACCAGAAGGCGTCGTGACCGCAGCCGCAGGTCACAGCTTCGCCCAGATGGAGACGCTGTCCCATTGCCTGCCGCCGATGCACAGATCGCCGATGCCTGCGGACTGATCGAGGGCGTTGAGCAGCCCGAACGTCTCCTCGCAGACCTCGAGCGGGTCACGGTCGGCGCCGGTGGTGCTCGAGAAGACGAGAACCACCGGCCCGCCTTCGTCTGCGGATCGGAACCTGTTGAAGATGTCGGTGTGGAAGACACGGATGGGGATCTGATCGCGCACGGCGGCTCCCGGTGACCATCGTGAAGGTGAACCCGTCCGCGGGCGGTGAAGGATGGGGCGCAGACCGGGGGAGCGAAGCGAATCCGAGTGCCTGCGGGACCGCGCCCGCGGGGCGAGGAGATCAAGAATCCCGGGTGACGTGCGGCATGGTCGTCTCGGATTACGTGCCGGGGCGGATGCGAGTGCTCATGGCGCCCGTACGGCGGCGTGAGGTCGGTCGGTTCGCTGAGCCACTCGTCGTAGTCCTCCAGATGGGGGACGATCTGTTCCCATTCCTCGTCGGTCAATCGGTGGTCGAAGTGTTCGGCGACGTGCCCTTCGAACCAGGCCCGGTCGAGGTAGCCGACGGCGTCGCCGCAGGTATGGGCGATACCGAGGACGGCCATGGCGGGGTCTCGGCCGAATCGGTCAACGAACGCGGTCACCTCCTGCTCGCTGGGAGGCTGAAGAGACATCGGGGCGGACGGCATGTCCTGCGATCTCGCGGGTGTCGCAGGGGTGGGCGTGGTGGTCATGGGCTCTCCCAAGATGCTGCGTCCATGGGGACCGGGTGTGGCTGATGGGCTGTTCGCCGCTGGTGCCGCTGAAAGCGGAATGAACGTCCTGTTCGCCGAGCGTCGCGGCCGCGGGTTGACATCTGTGGACATCGCTCAGTTGATGCTTCTGCCGGAGCGGGGGTGCACCGCCGGGATCACGGCAGCGGCGCTGTCCCACCAGCCGGTCAGGTCGATGCCGGGGTCGGGTGGATCCACGGACAGGTTCCCGGTGGGTGAGTGCGGGTGGGGGTGTAGGAGGAGCGGCACGGTGCCGTTGGTGCTGATCGGCAGGCTGTAGTAGCGGTAGACCCACGTGATGTCGAAGTCGAGGGCGCAGGTCGGTGAACGCTTGGGCCCGCGGTCTATGAGGAATGCCGCTAGACCTCGCAGCAGGTTGATCGCCGTTGCGATGGTGGCGTCGATGAAGCCGTCCGCACGCAGCTCGGAAAGCCCGAATCTGGTCAGACCCCAGGTTTCGGCGCGTAGGTGGGTCGGGTCCCAGCCGTGGTGGATCACGAGGGTGATCCATTGGTCGGCCAGGTCGAATTCGGCCGGCTCCCGGATCGGTGGCCGGTCGGGCAGGACGGTGCGGGCGGTTGGATCGATCAGGATGCCGCCGGTGGCGAAGGCGAGCGCACGGGCGATGAGCCGCGTCGTCTGGGCGTCCTTCGGCAAGGTGGACAACTCGGCCGGGCCGGTGAGCACGTGGTGGTGGCGGGCTGCGGCGATCGCCCTGCGGGAGGCGACGGAGCCGTTGACGTCGTGGAGTTCGCGGTTCCAGCCGGACCGGTTCGCGCTGAGTTGAGCCAGAGTGCAATGAGGTGAGGAGAGGTGTTCGAGAGCCGGTTCGGCCAGCGGGTGTTCAAGGCTGAGCAGGTGGTGCAGCGACTCTTCGATCAGGGCTCGGGGCTCGTCGACGTCCATGTGGGTGCAGATGAGATAGGACGTCGTGATGGGGGAGGGTGCACTGGTGGTAGGCCGGTCCAAGGGATGGGGTCACTTTCGGGACGAGGATGCGAGGGCGCCCGCGGAGCGATGTCCTGGGCGCGCGGGTTGACGTGGTCAGGAGGCGGGACAGCGGCCGGCCGCAGAGGGGCGCGGGTCCTTGCACCGCCGGAATGGGTGACGCGGCCGGTTGTCCTATGTCAAGGTTCAGCGCCGCGGGCCGGTGGTGGCAGGTTCGGGAGAAGGCTTTGCCTGTCCGGTGTGCCCTCAGCCATGACGGGCGTCTCCTTGGTCTGGTTCGTTACCGCCCGGCGGGGCGGGGAGCCGGCCGGGAGCAGACCCTGGGACGCAGACGCGCCGGTGGAGCGCCGGGACCTAGCGCAGCGAGGGAGGATGAGCGACCGGCGTCTGCGGCCGGGTCTGCAAGGTTCGCTTCGCCCCCGCCGGGCGGCGACCGGCCGAGTGGCCTGAGACGCCGTGGCCGAGCCACCGGTTCCTACGTCTGGGGGAGCGACCAGTCGGCGCTGATTCGCCGGCTCGGCGCCGCGATCCTGCGTGGGCGCGACAGCGAGCACCGTCCCGCGCCCCACCCACCGGTCCGCGGGATGTCGTCGTTCGGCTTGTCGTGTGTGTCCGTCGGTGGTGGCTCGCCCGGCCTTGGCGGTGTGGGGCCAGCCCGCCGCGTGAATCCCGCCCGTCGACTTATGGGTCGTCGATATGAGGGCAGGCCCTTGCGGGGCCTCGCCGCACCTCCTCGAGCGCGGTGGTCGCTGTGGGCGACCTTGCGAGTGGAGGACCGGACAGCGGCCGGGGGTGCAGGGACCCGTGCGGGTGGGTCGCCGTAGGGCAGGTGGTGCTGACGAAGGTGGCAGTGTCCCCTTGCCCGCATGGAGACATTCTCCGTTTGGCGGGCTCGTTTCGGCGGTTATTGTCACACCGGGGTGTTTGTGTGTTCACCGAAGGAGTGCGTTCCGCGCGGGGCGGCACAGACCGTCCTGGCAAGCACCTGGAAGCGGTCACACGATGGGGCAGCGCAGGTACTACCGTCGGGGGCACTGAGTCAAGGCCCCCAGCCGCCGCAACACCAAGGTCTCGGGCTAGGTGGTCGCGGCGTTCATCGCGGTGGCCTTGGCCATGATCGTCTACGGCAAGAACGGGTCGGCCCCCTCGCCGGCCCGCCCGTCCCCGGTCGACGCCCCGGCATCCCCGCGGTGACACCGTCGCCCTCGCGCTCACGGCTGTGGCTCGGCGCCGTCCGGCTTGCAGGTCGGTTGTGGGCCGGAGCGCGGCGAAGGGCACCGCGCCCGCGACGCCCCAAGGGCGAGCAGGAGTGGGCGGCAGCGACCGTCGTCGCCGCCGTGACGGTGTGGCTGTTGATGGAGCTGATCACGGCCGTGATCGGGCTGGTGCTGTCGGTGTGGTGGGGACCCCCGGTCACCGCGGCGGCCGGCGCCGCGGCGGTGACCCTCCAACTGCGAGCGCGGAGCGCGGTGGCGGCCGACGCCTCGGCGCGGTTGGCCGAACTGCGGTACACCGCCGCGGAACTGGACGCCTTGTCCCCGCTCGACTTCGAACTGGCGGTGCGTGACCTGATGGTGCGTGACGGCCTGGCGGCGCGGCATGTCGGACGCGGTGGTGACCAGGCCGCGGACGTCATCGCCACCGACCCGGCCACCGGCCGCACGGTGGTCGTGCAGTGCAAGCACACCACCACCGGACGCAACGTGACCGTGGAGGTGATCTACCAGGTCAACGGCACCGCGGGTCCCGTCCACGGCGCCGATATGGCCGTCGTGGTCACCAACGGCGGGTTCACGAAAGACGCTCGCCTCCAGGCTGCCGCGTTCCGCATCGTCGTCGTCGACCGGGGGCTGCTTCAACGCTGGGCACAGGAGGGGACCTCGATCCGGGGAGTCTGTGGCTTGGACGGCCCTGTGCGGGCTCGCCGCTTTCGAGTCCGCCGCCCATCGACCCGGCGTCCGAGAGCCTAGAGGGAGAGCGGCGTGCCTGAAGTCTCCACATGCGCAGTGCGGGATCTCGGCGCGGCGCCCTCGTCCGGACCCCTTCGGGCCTTTCCGCCGTCTGAGCGGGGGACCGCGGTCCACCTCGGCGACGGCGCGTCCAGGGCACGTCGGCCGGGTGGGGTGGTGGAGGCCTCTGCGGGGCCGTTTCAGGGCATCGGCTGCGGCCTGCCGGCGACGGTGGGGCCATGGTCGGAGCGTGAGGGGGTGTTGGGGGGCGCGGTGCGGAGGCGGGAACGACGCGATGGCTGACGGGCGGCCTCAGCCGGGCGGCGTTGCGCTGAGTCGTGGCCGGCTTCGGCGGTGCGTAGCAGTTGGATGAGCAGGTGATCGATTCCGGTGAGGAGTCGTTGAGGGCCCTCGGGTCCGGCGGCCAGGGTGGCGATGCGTCGCGCCGTGTCGATGGCCGCCTCCCGGACGGCATGGGCGTGCAGTCGGGAGGCGGTGTCGTGGACCCATGGTTGCCCGTCGTGAAGTGCGTCGAGCAGCGTCCGCTGCGCGGCGACCGCCTCCAGGCCGTGTCGTTGCGCCATCCAGGCCAGGGTGAGGGGGTCGATCCCTTGTCCCCGGTCGGTGCGTTCCAGCAGGAGCTCGAACAGTGTGCGGCCATGGCGGGTGGTGAAGTGTTCTGGTCGCAGCCATCGCCTGATCTCTTCGAGGTGCCTGGTATGGGTGGCGATCCCGGCGACGACGTCGACCTCGTGGCGCAGGAGGTCGACGGTGTCGTGGCGGTGTCGTGTGTCGAGGGCGGTGGACGCGGCGTCGATGGTCCGCGCGCTGTCGGTGCGCGGTGGAGGGGTGGTGTCGAGGTGGTGGCGGACTTGGATCGGGAGTCGCGTCCACCGGTGACGCCACCGGTGCAGGTCGTGGCGTATGACGTGGATGTCGCCGACGAGCAGCGGCACGGTGTCGGCGTGGGGTGGCGGACCCGGGCGGGTGAACAGGTCGTCGGGCAGCGAGCGGGCGGCCTCGGCGAGCCGCAGCCCCCACAGGGTGACGCGCCGACGGGTGGAACAGTCCAGCACCAGGGCGGTGAGGGAGGTCAGGTCGGTCTGTGCGGTGGCGGCGGCCATGAGGTTCAACAGGCGCACCCCGTCCAGGGCCAGGTGCGTGGGGATGTCGGGGTCGTTGGCGAGTTCGGCTCGAACGGTGTGCGGGCGGATCGACGTGGACGCCTTGGTGAGTCTCTGCATCGCCGCGTACACCTGTTGGTGGTAGGGCCGCAGGAAATCGGATGCGCGCAGTCCCCAGTGGGACAGGGCCGCGACGGCGTTGCGGTGAGCGGGCCCGGATCGCGTGGCGGCCCGGTGGTGGGGGCCGCCGGGGGCGGGGTCGGTGCGTGCGTCGATGGCGCGGTGAAGCAGTTCGCCTAGGAGCGCCTGCTCGGTGCGTATGGTGGCGTGGAACCGCGGGTCGAGTTCCCCGTCGGATGTGGGTGCGGGGGTCAAAATGGGCCTCCTCCCTTGAGGGGATCGGGCGTCACGCGGCGCGTCGGAGGCGGCGCAGCTGCTGGAGCTGCTGTGGGGTGAGCGCGCTCGTGTCGACCGGTCCGAGGGCTTCAGCCTCGGCGATCACGTCCCACAGGTCCAGGCCGTGCTTGAAGTCGTGGCGCATGCGGTCGGCGAGTTCGGCGCGTCGGCGCGCTCCCTGTGGGTCGAGGCGGGCTGCGGTGATGAGTTGTCGGCGTGGAGCGACGATGCAGAACCTGCACGACAGGCGGGGGAGATAGAAGTAGATCCAGTGCCACGCGGCGCCTGCCTCATCGATGCGCATCCACGTCTGTTGTTCGGTGTGGTGGTGCACGGGGAGCCACACGTCCACGTGGCGGCGGGAGTTGGAGTCGGCGGGGCGGTGGTGGAAGGGTTCCTGTCTGCTTCGTGGTGTCGATTCCTGCGCTCGGATTCCGAGGACCTCCAGGATTTTGACCGGGCGGTCGGTGATGCCTTCGCGGCGGCGGCGGTCGGCGATCTGGGTTTTGAGGATCTTGACGGGGTCACGTTTCATGGCCGATCGGCAGTACGGCTGGTTGGGCAGCGGCCACATCTGCTGGCGCCTGGCGCCGATGTGTTCCAGGAGGCCCTGCTGTCGTCGGACGCCGCCGTCACCGGTGATCTGCCGGTACACGACGTGGTGGGGGAGGCGGTAGGAGGCGGCCGTGTTCGGCGGCCAGGTCCCTGGTGCCCGGCCATTCGTCGTCCTCACCCAAGTCGGCGAAGACGGTCTGGACGCGGTCCAGTACGCCGGGCTGCTCGGACGGTGACGTCCAGAGCGTCCCAACTGTCCTTGCCACCGGACAGGTTGACCAGCAGTTCATGGTAGTCGGTGAGGTCCAGGGCGGAGGGGATGAGGAACTCCGGAGGCGATATGCGCGCAGGGGGCGGGTGGATGTGTCAGTACCCGCCCCTGGTGATCGCGGTAGAGGGAGGGCTCCTTCACCGTCTTCTTGTCACCCGATCGCGGGTGGTTCCTGTCCGTATTCGCTCCGCCACGTCGCCGCGTAGAGTCGGTAATCTCCTCCGTCGCCATTTCGGCTCGCCATGGTCAGGGCCTCGCGAAGTCCCGGCTTCCCCATGCCCTTCACCCGCTCGTGCTCGGCCAGGTGGTGCTCCCACTGGGCTTGGGTGCCGTCCAATTCGCCCGCGCAGCCCTTCGGGCACGGCTGACGGATCAGCTTGGGCTCCTGCGGCCCGATCCATTCCATCCGCAGGCGTTCCTTCAGCGCGGCCGTGGCGTTGACCTCGCCGTTCGCCGAGATCTGGTAGGCGTCGTCCCAGCCGCCGGGCAGCCCGACGGACACCCGGATGGAGTCGTCGAACAGCGGGCCGCGCGGCCGGTCGCTGGTCTGGTGGCCTTCCGCATCGGTTCGGGCGGCCGACTCCGCCTGAAGGCGCTCGTTCTCCTGCACGGCGGTCTGGATCGCGCGCTGTTCGTCGTCGGTCTCGGCCAGCAGCCACCGCGGCCCGACGGGGCCGGCGGCCACCCGCAAGACCCGCCAGGCCATCGGCGCGTACGGCGCGTCCTTCGGCGCTCTCGGCGTCCTCGGCAACCCGACCGAGGACGGGCGTTGTTCCTCCAGGAGGCTGCGGTGGCGCTGCGGGGGCACGTACCGACGCAGGAACGACCCGCCGGGCCCGGCCTCGTCGGGTCCGCGCCGTGACGTCATGCCCTCCAGGGGGCGGGGCTGACCGTCCCGCCCGATCACGTATGCGCTGACCGTGCCGAACGGTTCGAGATCGGCCTCGATGGCGACGTAGTCCTGCAGGTGCACGGGGACGTGCGACCCCTCATACTCTCCGCGGATCTTCTCGTTCAGTCGGGTGGCGTACTCGATCGCCTCGTCCTCCAGGGTGGTCTCGGCGGCTTTCCAGGGGTCCCAGGGGAAGTGGTTCTTGACGCGCAGCACCCTCCACTGGAAGGGCGTCCACGGGGCGGTCGGGGGGGCGGTGTCGCGTTCGCGTCGCGGCCTGATTCGTTCGGGCGGGTCGAACAGCACCAGCCGCCCATGGGGGTTCCTCGTCATCTCTGTTCTCCTGTCGGTCGTTGACGGCGGCCCAACCGCCTTCGGGGGTGGCCGTGCGCTTGGCGGGCGTTTGTGGACCCTCGGCGGGACGGGGATGTCGACGCGTCACCTTGCCTTCGTGGTGGGTCGTGGTGGGGAGATCGGTGTGGGGGACGCGTCGCTCCGCTCGTGGTGGCTCTGCGACCGGGTTGCCGCGCTCGGTCTGCGCCGGACTCGGCGCGGCGGCCCGCATCGGCGGGACCGAGGACGTCGGGTCGCTCATTCGGCGCGCGGGGTGGCTCTGTTCCAAAGCGCACCCGTCGTCTCCGTCGTGGTGGCGGTGCGCGAAGAGGCACGTGGCACACGACCGGCTCGAGGACGCGTTCAGGGAGACTCGGCGAGCCGTCCGGCCGGGCCGTCGGAGGTCCCGCAGTCGGGCCGGCCGTCGTACCCTCCGCTCGATCTGGTTGCGTCAGGCGGCGGCCTCGATGCCGGCGGCGGCCGGCACCTCGGTGGTTCGACAGCCGTACGGGGAGCAGCCCGCCGGGTTCTCCTCGTAGTCCACCGCGCCTATATCGCCATCGATGTTCGTGCCCACGTCCAGTTCGGCCTGTCGGGCTTTCCATTCCGCGGCGGTCAGTTCGTCGGTGCGCGCTTTGGCGAGCGGAACCAGCGAGCGGTGCAAGTATGCGGTTCCCTTGAGCGGAATGCCTGCGGCCGGATGCCCATGCCGCAGCCGTTCATCGACGGCGCATGCATCCCGCCATTCCGCCGGACTGTCACGCTTGAGTTCACGTCATGCCGCGTTGCCGTGAAAGGGACAGCCGATGCGGGAGGATCGCGGCGTATCCCCCAGCCCCCATCTCGTCCGTTCCACTTTCGCTGGCTCCTCAGGTGGCCGAACAGTTTCAGGACGAAGCCCGATAGAGCACGCCCATCTGCAGTCTTGCCCGCCGTTCCCGCCGTTCCCGCCGTTCCCGCCGATCGACCGTCCGTGCCGACTGATTTCCGACGCGGCCGCCACCGTGGCGACCACGGCGACGGCGCAAATCACATCCACGGCGGCACGCCGGACAGCAGATTTCGACAATCCGCTCGAGTCAGTCGGTGTTCGATGAGAGGATACCGGAACTGTGCGTGATCGGGATCGCCGTCCAGGACCCGCCGCTGCTCGTCGTGACTGAATCCGATGAACTGGATGGCCTGGCGGCCTTGCGGAACACGCCCGATCCTGCCTCCGGAGGAGAGCCCCGCACCCAGAAAGATTTTGAAGCGGCGAGGGAATCTGCGGGTCCACGCACGGTCGACGAGCCGCACGAGGGAATCCGCGAAGCGTTCGACATATCGCCGACCTGACTGGGGAGACCGATCGATCGTGCGTGATCGAATTGTTCGGCTCCGTCGCCGCCGAAAGGTCGACGTCCGGTGCGCGGCGGGTGCGATGCACTCCGGTGAACGGGGCCAAAGGAGTCCGCAGCGGGCGTGACGCATGAGCGGAGCCTGCGGAGCGTTGCGTCACGCCCGCTGCGGACTCATCCTGGCCCCGCCGGGGTGCAACCGCCCGACGACGACGTCGTGCGTTCATGGCGTGCTGGACGTCGACTCCCAGACCTTTCCCGTCGGGTGGACCACCTCAGCGCTCGGCGGTCGGACCGGTGAACGCGGCGTCCGAGCCGTTCATGCAGGTGGCGGCGCTTGGACTCGGCTCGGCCTTCAGAGCAACGCTCAAATCCCCGTGCCGCGGGCGGCATTTCCACGATTAGGAGCCACGTGGCAGCCCAAGGAAGCGACGCATACCGCTCAGCCGGCGGTATCCCAAGCCGTGGCCGTCCAGCCAGGCCGCCATGACGTCAAGGACGGGGTCGTAGGGGTCGACGCCGCCTCGGCTCGGCACCCGCACCAGACTCTGGGCTCAGTGCGACGACAAAGCGTCCAGTTCCGGGCCTTACGCTCCGCCCTCAACGGCGACATCCCGAGCCGCTTGGACCTCGGCTGATGGCCACGACGTAACCCTTCACTGAAGAGGACCGGCGAGAGGAGCCGCATGCGCCCTCACCGATGATGCACGGTCATCTCCCGAATCGGCGGGTCAGCCGCCATCTTCTCCGCGAGCGCCAGCAGCTCGGGGTGGTTGTTCAGCCGTAGATATCCCTGCGGAGGATGGAAGGTCCCCAACTCGGCGCGCAGGTCCGCGATCGACAGACCCGGGTACTCCCGAATCGCCAGGATCGGGATCGCGAACGCTTCCTCCAGGTCCCTGACGTAGTCGAGCACGCCGGCTCCGTTGCCCGCCCTCGTCTGCTCCGCGATCTCCGCGATCTGCTCAGGGACATCCACGAGCGCCGGGCCGAGATCGATCACTGCGGCAAGCCTGGAAACCGGAGCGTTCAAGTACACGAACCAACGGACCGGCGTCCCCTTGAGGAACCGCTTCCGGAACTCGTGGACCTTCTCACGCCGCCAGATCAGCTCGTAATACTCTCCGTGCAACGCCATCAGCACAGGCTCAGGCGACGGCCCGACGCCGGCGAACAAACCTTCCTGCACCGAACCACCGGCATCCCCGCGACTCCTCATGCGCACCATCCTGCCCGCTCGTATCCCACCCGTGCGGACATTCGCCTAGAGCAGGCTCCGCCGTCGTCGTCCAGGCCATGGCGACGCCGGGCAAACGCGTCCCCGGCAGCCTGTCGTCCTCAGAGGACGGCTCACCACGGCCCGCATCGTCATCACCGTCCGTCCCGCACACCGGGAAGCTGGAAGGTCAGCCAGCCGTCCGAACACCGGTCAGACGGGCCTCGCGCGCGTGCGTCGAGACCTCCCCGACGGCGCGTCGAAACACCCTGGCCCGCCGTCCGAGCGTCGGTGATGGAGCCGGCAAGAACCCCGACGGCACCGTCGAGGCCCCCCGCTGCGCCCAGCGCGGCTGTGGACGGGCTGGTATCGGCGCGGCCCCTCGCCCAGCTGCCAGGGCAGCGCATCAGTGACGTGTCCCCGGGATCGCCGCGCCAACGGGCGATAAAGTGCCACCGTCGCCGACGCCTCCATCGCGCCGGTGCCCACCCATTCCAAGGGCAGCGTTAACAACAGCGCATCGGCCCGCCTAGAAGTGGGACCTGCCACCGTCTCAAGGCACCCGGTCAGGCGGCTCCTCCTGCGCAACAGTGTGCACGGTCGGCGGGGCTCGGTGCCCGGTGTCCGCGTCGCGGCATGGGCGCGACCGCTCCAGGCGGCCGCGACTGCTCCGGTGGTGGCGTGGATGAGCGCGTGGTCGTTGCGGAGGGCCAGGGTCGTGTCGGTGAGGCGGTCGCACAGAAGGGTGGCATAGGCGGCGGCGTCGAGGCGACAACCGGTGGGTGGGGTGCCATGAGGCCAGTCGGGAATGCCACCATCAATCCCCTCACATCGAGCGCAACCCGAACGGCGCTCTCTTCTACTGACAGCAATGGACTCGAGCTGTGCCCAGCGCCCCAGAACTCACGACTACGGCTTGGAGGCTGGAGAGGCCTGTAGGTATGGACGGACCGACAGGGGGGCCACCGAGGACCGGTGTGTCCTGACGATCTGCCGGCCGATCGAGGGTCCAACTCGTGGGCGAGATCGTTAGCCGCTGTCCCTTGGTTGAAATGGTGGGACGAGGCTCGAGGGTCCTCCGGTGAGGGCCGTGCTTAGCTGGAGGTCGTCTGCCACGGGAACCGGTAGCCGTTCAGACCTATGTAGGGGCTGGTGAGGACGTGGTGCATCTGTAGCCAGGTGGTGAACTCCTCGTTTGAACAGGTGGGTAGGCCGGCCTGGCTCAAGTGTTCGTTGTAGGTGGTGAGAGTCGTGTTCATGAGATCGAAGTTGAGTGGCCCGTGGGTCATTGCAGCCGACACGATGAGTTTGGCCAAGTCGTAGCCGAGGGGTGCGAGGGTGAGGGTGTCGAAGTCGACGGCGACGACATCTGGGGTGAGGAGGAAGTTGCGGATGTTGGCGTCTTTGTAAACGGTTGGCCGGTGGGCGGCGACACGGGCCATCCAAGCGCTGACTTTTTCCGCTGTCAGGGGTGTATTGAGCGAAGATGGCTCGGCAAGTAGATGGCGGAGTCGTTGCTCGCGCCGTTCGGTGAATCCGGAGATGATTACGCCGCGACCGATGTCGTGAGGTTGGTTCATTTGCGCGCTGGCCAGGTGTCGGCACGCGGCTATGTGGAATCCCGCGAGTGTGCTAGCAATTGCGGGCAGGTCGTCGGGGCTGGGGTGGTGGCCGGGGACATGGGTGAATATCAGTGTGTGGCTGTCCTGATGGAGTAGGTCGGGGGTGGAGAGTTGGCCGAGGTCTCTGATCCAGGAGTGGTAAAGAGCGGCTGTCTTTGCCGCCTCTGATGTGCGATAGGTCTTGGTCCAGGTGGGTCTCATGGTGTGGGTTGGCCAGCTCGGGCCAGGACGTAGGTGATGGTGGCGGTCGTCGTGATGGGTTTGTCGCTGAGGCGGGTGCGGAGTTCGGCGGCGAGCGCGTGGGGGTGATGGAGTCGTTCGGGCAGCTGGTACTGGGGGCAGGTCGCCAGGTAGCTGGCGGTGTGGGCGAGATCGTCGAACGTGAAGGTGTGGGTTTCGTGCTCGACCGTCTCGACGCGCAGCGCGCCCTGTTCGGTGAGGTTCGCGAGGTTGCCGCTGTGGGCGTTCTCGTACAGGCTCGGCCGTTGGTGCGCGTCCGGATCAAGGCCGGAGAGGGTCAAGAGGTCGGCGAGTTCTCGGTAGCTGTCGGCGGCTTTGGTGACGAGGATGGCGGCGCCGTGCGGGCGGAGCGTCCGTGCGATTTCCCCGATGGCCAGCAGCGGAGCGGGGGAGTGGTAGAGGCACATCACCGCGACGGCCAGGTCGAGGGAGGCGGCGCGTAGGGGGAGGGCGTGGAAGTCGCCGGTGATCACGGTGACCCTGTGTCCGCGTGTGCGCTCCCGGGCGGCGTTGGCCATGGCCGGTGAGGCGTCGATCGCGGTGATGGAGGCGCTGGGCATGTGGCGGGCGAGCCGCACCGTGGTGCGGCCCTGCCCACAACCGATATCGGCGATCGCAGGCCGGTCGGGCAGGCCCGTGGTGTCGGCGTAGGCACAGATGACCTCGTCGATGTTCCGGCCGCTGGTCTTGGCCGACAGAAGCGCTTGGCTGCGTCGGCGGGTTCGTTCTTCGCCGACGTAGAGGGCGGCGGCGTCACGCCCATGGAAGGGGTGACTCACCGCGGACCTCCGGAGATCAGCGCCCGGCGGCCTTGAGGTCGGCGAGCAGGGCGTTGGCGGCGCGTCTGGAGGTGACGATGCGGACGTCGGCGTGGGAGGCGTGCTCGGCCAGCATGGCGCGTACACGTGGCGCCATGTCCTTGCGGTAGCCCCACACGTACTTGATGAATCCCCAGGTGATCCGGTCGTAGACGCCGGTGTTGTCGTGCTGTCCGCCCCGGTATCTCCAGCGCCGTTGGGCTATGCCCCACAGGCAGGTGAGGGCGGGCAGGTCGAGGAAGATGACGGTGTCGGCGCGCTTGAGCCGGATCGGCAGGGTGCCGGCGTAGTTCCCGTCGATCACCCACCTGTCGGCGGCGACGAGCTCCTCTTGGACGGCCGCGAACTTCTCGGCGTCCATCTTGTTCCATTGGTCGTCGTAGTAGATGGCGTCCAGGTGGGTGATGTGGGTGCCGAGCAGGTCGGCGAGCTGCCGACCGATCGTCGTCTTGCCCGATCCGCCACAGCCCATGATCGCTATCCGCTGCATACCTCGACGCTACCGGCCCTGCAGTGTTGTGGGAGCGGAACTCTGTCACCGGGTCACCACCGTGCTCGTGAGGATCTCGTCGAGGGTCCTGACCTGGTGGGAGACGCGCATCAGTTCGAGCTGTTCCAGGCAGGCGGCCAACAGGTCGGCTCGCGCGGCGTGGCGCGCTTCTGCGAGGTCGCCGATGATCGTGGCGGCCTCAGCGCCGCTGGAGACGATCAGCCGGTCGGGGACGAGGCTGCGTCCGGACCGGAACTCGATCGGGCACAGCGGCAGGCATCCGGCCAGGACGGCTTCGAACAGCCGCTGCGTCATCTGCCCCGCCGAGAGATGCCGGTGGGGGAGCAGCAGGATCGTGGTCAGGGACTGCCCGTACAGTTCGGCGACCCTGGCGAAGGGGACACGGCCGATGAACCGGATGTGCGGCCACGCGATGGTCTCGGTCCATTTCCCGGCGACGAGGTGGTCGGCGTGGGCTCCGGCGGCCGGCGCGAAGTAGGAGTTGAAGCAGTCATCGCGGTCGTACTGGTTGCCGACGTAGGTGAGCAGCCAGCGCCGGTCACCACCCGCCAGGGCCTGCGGGTCGGCCGCATCGAGGGCGTGGTCGGCGACGGGGAACAGCAGAGACGTCGCTCCGGGGCTCGGGTGGAGGGCGGCCTCGCACACGACGACGGCGGGTTGGGTGCGCAGCGGATCGTCGGCGGGGAGTTGCCGGTCCTTGTCCCACAGGACGGTCGGTAGCCCGCCACGGGTGTAGTGGTCGACCAGGTCGGTCTGCCGGTGGAGGTCACAGGTGTGGCCCGGTGTTCCGCACGGTGTGGTGTTGCGGCCTTGGATCGGCCACCGCCACTCCAGCATCAGCGCGTCGATCTCGGGGAACCCCTCAGGCTCCCACGAGTAGGGAAGTGCGGTGGCGGCCTCGTCGCTGTCGCGGTCCGCCTGAAGGAACACGATCTCGTGGCCTGAGCCGATGAGCGCGTCGATGAGGGTGCGGCGGTGGGAACGCCCTCCGTCGGGGGTGTCGGTGACGCCGTCGCCGAGGAACCCCCAGAAGCTGTAACCGATCCTCATCGGGTCTCCTGTCGGGTCTTGGTGTACCACCTGTCGTCGATGAGCAGGGCGTCCAGTCCGGAGCCGGTCAAGCAGTCCAGCGCCATCGCCGCGGTCCCGCAGATCGGCTTCCCCTTGATGTTCAACGACGTGTTGATCAGCACCGGGACGTCGGTGCGGGCGGCGAACGCCTCAAGGATCGCGGCCAATAGCGGATTTCGGTGGTGGTCGATGGTTTGGACACGGGCGAGCCCATTGGCGTGGAAGACCGCGGGAACCTTTTGACGGCCGGACTCGGTGCCGGGCACGGCGATGGACATGAACGGTGAAGAACGGCCGTTCAGCACGAAGTACTCCTCCGCGTGGTCGGCCAGGACGACGGGCGCGAATGGGCGGAACGGCTCCCGGAACTTGATCTTCTTGTTGAGCCGATCGACCACGTTCGACGACAACGGCGAGGCCAGGATCGATCGATGGCCCAACGCACGCGGTCCCGCCTCCAGCGGCCCCACGCACATCCCAACGATCTGCCCGTCGGCGAGGGCGGCGGCCACCCGCTCGGCCGGCGCACGCTCCCACCTGACGGCCACTCCATCGCGGGCGGGTACGACGACGCCGAACTCGTGCGGTGATGGCCCCAGGTAGCAGGAGTCCCGCACTCCCTCGGGCACTGGCTGGCCGTCGTCGGCGAGCACGGCCAGCGCGGCACCGAGCGCCGTGCCCGAGTCCCCCGGGGCGGGCGGCACGAACACCTCGGAGAACAGACCAGCGGCGAGGATCTTCCCGATCGCGACGCAGTTCATCGCCACACCACCACCGACACAGAGCCGGTCGGCCTTGGTGACCTGACGCGCGAGGGAGGCCAGATGCAGCATCACCTCCTCTGTGCGCTGCTGCAACGCCGCCGCCAGATCCCTGTGCACCTGGGTGACCTGATCGTCGGGCCGGCGTGGCGGGCAGGTCGCCGCAACGAACTCCGACGAAACGCGTGTCCACCGGCTCGAGACCACCCGCAGCGGGAACAGCCGGGGGTCGAGAGCGAAGCCACTGCGGGTGAGCCGGATCGCCCGCTGGAAAAGCGCCGCGAAGCGAGTCGGGTCCCCGAGCGCGGCCAAGGCCATGACGGTGCCTTCCTCATCGGCCTTCCGCCAGCCCAGATGTTGGGTGACGGCTCCGTACACGTAGCCGAGGCTGGCCGGATCCGTCAGCTCCAGCACGGGTTCCCAGACAGGAACGCTGGCCGTGTTGAGGCGGCCGTGGGCGATCGTGGTGGTCTGGGTCTCGCCGAGACTGTCGACCACCAAGACGGCCGCCTCGGTGAATCCGGAGGAGGCGAAGGCGGTCAATCCGTGCGCCCGATGGTGGAGGACCTGCGTGAGTGTGGCGTCGGGGAATCGGTCGGCCAACTGCTTCAGCCGGTCCTTCTCGTGCCCGGCCACCGTCAGGAGGGAGCGTGCGCGAGGTATGGCCCTGCGCGTGGTGGCGGGGCGGAGTAGATGGGTGAGCGCGCGGGGTGCGGCCCGCCGGTACAGGTCGTGCCTGAAGTGCAGAGCCAGGTGTGCGATGTCGCCGGGGGACAGGCCGGACTTGGTCAGGAGCCAGTTCACCCCGCGTTCGGGGTAAGCGCCGTCGTGTTTGATGCCGGACAGACGCTCCTCCTCGACCAAGCCGATCAGCTCACCGTCCACGATCAGTGCCGCCGCCGAGTCATGGGTGAAGGAGCACAGCCCGAGAACCGGCCCGGTCACGATGCCCTCGTGGCGCGGGCGAGCCGCAGGGCGAACCAGCGGGTCAGCGCAGCCGACATGGGCCCCGGGCCCCCGGCGCGTTCACGGGCGGCGTCGCGGTCACCACGGCGCCACAGCCGGAACGACGCCATCACATCGGCCAAGTCGTCCCAAGCGGCCTCACCCACCCGCCGCCCGGCGATCACCTGGGCGAGAAGCGCATCGAAGGACTCCCACCCGACCGCGAGCGGTGCCATCGGCGCCGCGGTCGGCCCGTGCCACCGGCCTGTCTGGCGGGCGGAGTCGTGTTCCGGCTCGTACAGGTGGAGAGAGTCGACCTCGTGATGCCAGTGGCCGGTGTCGGCACCGATCCAACCGGCCATCAATTCCAGCAGGAGAGTGGCGGTGAACAGGTCGTAGGGCAGGCCCCGCCACACGTCCTGGCTGCGCATCGATGTCACCATGTGCAGCCGCCCGTCCCGCAGGAAGAAGCGGTGGCCCAACGTGCAGGGGATGTCGCGTTCGTCGGCCAGATCCCGAGCCGGATCGAAGATGGTGAGGACCGCGCGGCGGGTGTCCGGATCGTCCAGAAGCAGGCGGCGGACCTGGTCGAATTGGTCGATGCCCATCCACGATCGCAGCCTCGGACCATAGGCGCCGCGCGGAGGGCCGTGACCGACGTAGGCGGCCAGAGACGAGTTGAAGTCGTGGATCCACGGCTCACCAGAGCCGGAAAGGATCCACAGCGCCTCGGCGACGGCGAACGCCGGATTGAGCACGCGATGCGGCGGAAGGTCGACGAAGCGGTCGTGTGGGTCGGTCAAGCGCAGGGATGAGCCGAGTACCTCCCGAGTGGGCAGGCCACGCGGTGCGGTCGGCCGCCCGCAGGCAAGGACTCGCGCGCATGCCGCGGTGAACAGCTCGTTGGCAGAGGCATTCGGGTGAATCTGGCTGTCGGAGTGCTGCGGGGACGTCAACGGGTTTGCCTCTCCGCAGGAACTGCGGCCGTGGCCGGTCCGACCGCATAGGTCTGCCAGAGGGACTCGAGTCCTTCGCGGAGGCCGACTCTCGGGGCGAAGCCCAGGATTCGGTGAGCGTGTGTGAGGTCCGCGTGGAGACCGGCGGTGTCCCCTGGCCGTTCCCCGGCGGGTTCCCACAGCACGGGGCTCCCGACGATCTGCCCGATGAGATCACCGACCTGTCGTAGCGACGCCTGATCGGCGCCTGCGGCGTTCACCACCTCGGCCTGGCCGGCCTCCAGTGGTATGCCGATGGCGCGCGTCAAGGCGTCGACCAGGTCATCGACGTGGGTCCAGGTGTGGGTGACGCGCCCGTCGCCGTAGAGGGGCATCGGCTGCTTCGTCAACGCCGAGCGGAACATGCGCGGCACGACCATGGCGGGGTTGACGCGCGTGCCGAAGCCGGTGAACAACCGCACCGCTACGGCGCTCATGGTTGAGCCGGGACGGCGGGCAAAGGCCATCGCCAGCCGTTCGGTCGCCAGCTTGACCACTCCGTAGGGAGAGTTCGGCGCGACCGGTGTGTCCTCGCGGGCTGGCCCGACCACATGACCGTAGACGTGAGCCGAGGACGCCACCACCACACGCGGCACCCTCGCGTTCGCGCAGCCCTCCAGAAGGCGATGGGAGCTCAGCAGCGATGCCGTCTGGTCGGCGAAGCCCGATCCCCAGGAGGCGGCCACATCGGTCGGGGCGGCCAGATGCACGACCGCCGCGGCCTCCTTCAGGCGGGCCGCCACCGCGGCGTCTCCGACGTCAGCCGACACCAGCTCGAAACCCGGGCGTGCCTGCAGTTCCGCCATGATCGCGGATGTTCGGGGATCCTCATCGGGTTTGCGTAGGTCAACGCCGAGCACCTTGGTGCCCTCCCGGGCAAGCAGATGTTCCGCCAAGTGCGAGCCGACGAAGCCGCACACTCCGGTGACCACGACCAATCCGGTCGCGGGTCGCCGGTCGGAGGGTGCTTGTGGGATGCGATAGATGGTCATGGGGACTCGCCTTCAAGGAACGTGGCGCGGGCTGCCAGCGCCGTGAGCTGGATCTCGCAGGTCATTGGGGGTCGATCGAGGACCCGAGCAGCTCGGTGGGTGAGCAGTCGGATGGAGTGCGCGCAGCGTTGAGGGGTGTTCATGGAGCCGGCCGCTGCGGCCTGCGGTGGAAGCGGCCGGCCTTCCGGTCTCACCGTCGGTACTTCATCGAGGACTTGCTCAGGAACAGGCGTACGCCCAGGCGCGGGACCCTGCTGCTTCCGCCGCAGGTGCCGCAAGCGCGGGTGGCGTGAGTGAAGAACGCCCCACGATGCCGCCCGGTCCCACGGCACGTCTTGCAACGGGTGAACGGATGAAGACGAAGGGAGACCCAGTAAGCGGCTGCCCACAGGGCCAGGAGACCGATCACAGGCAAGAACGCGGTGTCCACAGATGATCCTCCAGGAGATCACCCCCGCTGCCGGCGGGGGTTGGGACGTGCACTCAATGGTCGCGATCTGGGCATGCAGAAGGCATCCCCACGGTCCCGAATGGTTCTTCCGGAGGCATCAGCGCTCTGAACTGGTAAAACGCTGAAATCACGGAGAAAAGTACTCATTCTGATGAACGGGTAGTATCCATGGGCGATTCGGATGCCAGCCCTTGCGGGCGACCGCGCGTATGAGGGGCAGATTCAGCGAGGAGCCGACGTGAGCTCGCAGCCGAAACCCGGGAGTAAGCCCTACCGAAATGCGTTGCGTTCCACGCTGCGGGGCCTCGGGTTCGGCGAACGCCAGATCGTTGAACGAGTCGCCCTCGACCTGATCCAGGCCTGCGGTTGCCGCCCGCGCCAAGCATGGCGTCTGGCCTGCGAGCTGGCCCTGAGTGAGGTGGCGGCTCGGTACAACGTGATCACCGGCGACCCGAACGCGCCGATGCGCCAGGGGCGGATCTGGGAGTTCGAGCAGTGGCCGGCCAAGGGAACCCGTCCCACTGTCGACACCCTGAAGATCCTGGCGCAGATCTTCGGCACGACCTGGGATCATCTCGTCGATCTTGCCGATCTTGAACGGATGCCTTCAAAGGACCGGAACGCCTACCATGACGTTTCGTCCGATCGGCTGGCCCTGCCTCGTGACGTTGCCCCGCGGAACCGCCCTCGAACGGACGAAGGAAGCCTGGCATCCTGGACGGTGTTCGCACCCTCCTTGGAGCCAGGCATGGTCGATCGCGCTGAAGACCTCGAGACACTGATCGCGCTGGTGACCGACGCAGCCGATCCGAATGCCGACAGCAAAGCCGTGGCCGTCTCCGGTCCGGGTGGATTCGGAAAGACGACGCTGGCCACCCAGGCATGCCACGACCCGAGGGTCGCCAGGCTGTTCACCGAGGTGCTGTGGGTCGAGACGGGCGAGCAGTGCACCCCGGGCCGAGTCGTTCAACTTGTGTCCGACCTGTGCGTCCGTCTGGATGGGAACCGTCCCACCCTCACCGACGCAGACCAGGCCGGCTTCCACTTCGCGCAAGTACTGGCCGACCGGCGCGTACTGCTCGTCATCGACAACGTGTGGTCCGCGGCCGACCTTGCCCCGTTCCTACTCGGCGGGCCGAACACGGTGCGGCTGGTCACCACACGCAACGCACGCACCTGCCCGTCGTCGTCCATCCAATTTCGGGTCGGCCCGATGTCGGAGTCCGAGGTCAGGGACCTGCTGGGTAAGAGCATGCCCGGTCTGCACTCTCAGGAGGCCGAGCGGCTCGCGCAGCTGTGCCGCGGCTGGCCCCTGCTGGCATCCGTCGTCGGGTCCGCCATCGGACAGGATGTCGCCGCCGGAGCATCGCCTGAGCGCGCTGTCGATGAAGCGGGCACCACGCTGGACTCCATCGGTCCTCAAGCCTTCGACGTCTGGGACTCCGACCAGCGCAGGAACGCCATCGGGCACGCGATCACCGCGAGCCTGAGCAGCCTGGAGGAGCACGTCCGGATCACAGGCGGACCGGGCCTGCGGGAGCGCTACCTGTCCCTCGCGATCTTTCCAGCGGCCACTCCCATCCCGCTGGAGGTCCTCTCCACGTGGTGGGGAGGCGCACACGGGTGGACGCCGAGCGCCGTCCGCCAGTTCTGCAGGGTCCTCGCCGACCGCTCACTGATCGATGCCTACCTCGCAGACAGAGACGCGATCCTTCTGCATGACGTCTTCCGCGCCTACCTACGACATCTCATCGGAGGCGACTGGGCCGGCCTGCATCGCTCGCTCGTGGACTCCTTCCGCGCCGGCGAAGACGGCGATTCGGCCGAAGCCGGCTCCAGACACGGCTACATGCGCCGCCACCTCACTCACCACCTGCACGAGGCCGAACTCACCGATGAACTGGCCGACCTGCTGTCCTCACCCGCCTACATCATCGCGAAGACGACCGAACTCGGCCACGAATCCCTCCTCGCCGATCTCGCGGTGATGGAGCGCGTGCGCAGGCCCCAGACACCGCCGTGGCGCGCAGCTGCCGCGTTGATCGGCAACGCATTCCTGCTACACGGTCTGACCACGGAGCCAGACATCGCCGCGACGCTCCTGGCCGCGGCAGTCCGAACGGACGCCCCGCCGACGGTGATCGAAGAACTCCGGGCCCTGACGGGCAGGCACGGAATCGACGTCCGCTGGACCCTCAATGACCAGATCGAGGCTGCCGGACACATCGGAGCGGTCACCTCGCTGGACACCACCGATGACCTGCTCGTCTCCGGCGGTGAAGACGGGACGGTGCGTCTGTGGCGTCTGTCCGACCACGCACTCGAACGCGTCATGCGAGGCCATACCGGATGGGTCTACGCGGTCGCGATCTCACCGGACAAGCGGGTGATCGCATCGGCAGGCGATGACCGGACGATCCGGCTTTGGAACCTGTCCACCGGCGAACCCGAAGGCGTCCTCCTCGGGCACACCCGCCGCGTCCGCGCACTCGCCTTCACCTCCGACGGACGACTCGTCTCCGGTGCCGAAGACGGACTCGTGCTCTTGTGGAGCATGGAGACGGCGAGTCTTCTTCGTGCGATGAGAACCCCCGGCTGCCCCATCTGGTCGGTCGCCGTCGCCTCCGATGACGCGCTCATCGCTGCAACCGGCGAAGACGAGTTCGTCCGCCTGTACGACCCTGCGACGGGAGAGCTGGTCCGCGAAGAACCCGGACACCGAGACTGGATCCGAACAGTCGACTTTCACGGCCAGGCCCTCGTCACCGGTGCCGGCGACCACACCGTACGTGTCTGGACGATCTCGGATCGGAGCCTGAGCCTCTCGCACACGATCGACGTCCCTTCCCGCGTCCGCGCAGTAGCCGCCGCCGGACCCGATGTCGTGATCGCAGCCGGTGAGGACGCGACCGTGCGTGCCTACAACCCACCGACGCTCATCAGCGAACAGGCGGCCCCCCGCTCAGTCGACTGGATCCGTTCCATCGCCCTCGGGACTGAAGGCGCGGTCATCGCCGGATGCGAGGACGGCAGCATCCGAATCTTCGACGGACGACGCCTCACTCTCCTGTGCCACGGCTCGAACACCACCTGGTCCACGGGCTTCTCCGGCCCCCTGGCACTCATGGGCCGCGCCGACGGAGCCATCGCGTTCCGCAGCCTCGAGACAGGGCGGCCCACGAGCGACCTACACATCGGCTCGGGTCGTGTCTGGTCAATGGCCGCCACCAGCGCCGTCGCTGTGGCCGCCTGCGGCGACGGCGCCGTCCGCCTCTGGTCCACTCACGACGACTGGACCCTGCTCCTGAACGAAGAAGAGAAACGCACCTGGTCAGTTGCCATCAACCAGGCCGGAACCCACGTCGCAGCCTCCAGCAGCGGCGGGATCGTCCGGGTCTGGGATCTTCCCTCCGGCCGACTCATCTGGGAGCAACAGGCGCACCGCGGACGCATCCGCTCAATGGCCTTCGACCACTCCGGCCGGCTACTTCTCACGGGGGGCGGAGAGGGAACAGCCCGGCTCTGGCGGCTGCCGGCAGGCGAACTCGTGACCGAACTCGCACACCCCGGCAACTGGGTCCGCACAGTCTCACTCGACCCACAAGGAACCCACGCAGCCCTCGGCTGCGGACCTGGAGACATCTACGTCCACGACCTGGCCACCGGCCATGTCACCGCGAGCCTCCACGGCCACACCGGACGCGTACTCATGATCGACTTCACGTCCACCCCTGACATGCTCGTCTCCGCCGCAGCCGACGGGACCATCCGCACCTGGTCACTGACCGGGCACAAACAACTCGCCGAGATGCGCGTCGATGCCTCCCTGCAATGCGCGGCGTTCGGCCGGGACACCGGCACCGCTCTGGTGGCAAGCGCGACGGGTACCGTGGCGCTCAAGATTCCGGCAACGACCCACGAGGAGTGACCCGGTGCCCGCACACGAGCAACCGGACGGCCTTCCGCCAGAACTACTGAACAACGATCCCGACGGCTTCGCATGGGGCGTATGGCACGACCGAACCCCCAAACTCATCGCCCAGATCAAGGACGCGCACCCTTACGGTCCCGCACAGCGAGAAACCATGGACGCGTTGTGGGACGAGATCTCCACCGGGCGGATGCAGCCCTTGAAATCAGGCGCCCACGACCACGACCTTTGGGCGGCCTGGGGCGTGGAATTTTTCGGTAAGCCCTGGCTCGACACCCCATTCCTGTGGTCGGAGTCGTACTTCTACCGCCGTGTTCTCGATGCCGTCGACTACTTCACGCCAGGCCCTTGGCGTGGACTCGACCCCTTCGAGCCCATGAAAGCCGCCGAGCTGTCCGACCCGACCCTCGAAACCGACCTCCAAGCACTCAACGAACTGGACCTCCTCCCGCCGGCCGGGCAAGGTCAGGCCAAACTCCTGGCGTCCCTCTGGGGTAATCGCGCCGACCTCGGCTTCCGGATCGGCAAACAATCAGGATCCTTGCACCCGGAAACCGAAGGACTCATCAGCGACCACAGCGCACAATTGTGGCGTCATCTCGGCCCGAACGCCCACGTGGCCATCGTCGCAGACAACGCGGGTAGAGAACTACTCGCTGATCTGGTCCTCATCGATCACCTCCTCGAACACCACCTGGCCGCATCCGTGAGCCTCCACCTCAAGCCACACCCCTACTACGTATCCGACGCGACCACCGCCGACTACGCCACCTGCCTGCGCCGCCTCAGCCAAACCTCCGGTGCCGCTACCACGATCGCTTCACGCCTCAAGAACGCAGCCGCAAAAGGCCGACTCACGATCGACACACATGACTTCTACTGCGCTCCCTGGTCCTTCCACCAGATGCCCAACGATCTCGCGGCACGAATCAAGACCGCCTCGCTCGCCCTCCTCAAGGGCGATCTGAACTACCGCCGCCTCGTTGGAGACCGCACATGGCCCGCAACCACCCGCTTCGCGGACGTGACCGATTATTTCCCTTCCCAGGTGGCAGCCCTACGCACTCTCAAATCCGACGTCGTTGTAGGCATCGACAAGGAGACGGAAACCAAGCTCGATGCGTCCAGTCAGGAATGGCGGACTGATGGCATACACGGACTCATCCAGCAGGCTGCGGGAAGCCAATATCCTAAGGTCCATCAACCGAAGGATTCATGTTCGCTCGGTTCTGGCGTCGAGTGAACAGCGCAGGAGAAAGCCCGATGCTGAAATCATTGAAACCCGCCATCCTTCAATCCGTCCTGCTGGGGGCTCTCCCCGGCGAGTTCGAGCCCGGCCGCCAAGGCCCCGGCGAGCCGTCCTTCGAGGAGCTCCTGGCCGCCACCGCCCGGTCCGTCGTCCACCTGGAGGCCCGCGACACCTACGACCCCACCGACCCCGCCTACCTCAAGTGGCTCAAGGACGGCGAGGCCACCTACGACTGGATCACCCTGATCGGCTCCGCCGTCGAACGAGGCGTGCGGTTTCGGCGGCTGCGGATCGTGTCCGAGCCGCTCAGCGACTACATCCGCTGGGAACACGCCATCAGCCACGGCAACGTCAAGGCCGGTGACGAGCTGCGGTGGCTGCCTCGTCATCTGGCGTTCGACCTGCCGCACCCGGTCGCCGACTTCTTCATGTGGGACCAGCGCCTGGTCGCCTACAACTTCACCGCAGGAAACGGTGTCGACACCGGCCGGATGGAGTACGTCGCCGACCCCCGCAAGATCGTCCCGGTCGGCGGCATGTTCGAGATGCTGTGGGAACGCGGCATCCCGCACGCCGACTACGAACCCGCCTGATCGGCCTGCAGCCGGGCCATCGCCGAACGGATCAGACCGGCCGCGGCCGTCCCGGTCGCGGCCAGCGACCACAACCGCTCCCACGTCGCCACGTACAAGGCGACCTCCTCCGGCCGCGTGATCGACAGGTAGCCCGACACCAGCTCGACCGTCACCAGATGCCCGTCGTGATGTCGAACGCTTACTCCGGATGCACACCCCGCCGGTCGACGCCGGCCGGGATGATCCCGAGGAACACGTTCGGGCGCCGCCGCAGCTCCAGCAGATGACCGAGCTGCTCACGGTGCAGCTCCCGCGAATAAGGCCGGTACCACAACACCGGCTCCTCCAGCAGGAAGCACCAACGGGCATCCGGACGCGACAACAGCCGCTGCCGCTCCATCCGCTCCGCGACCGCAGCCTCCACCTCCTCCTCCGGCTCCACGGCGTCCACCTGCTGCTCGACGAGCACCCCGCTCAACCCGGCACGGGTGTACGCCTCCGTCTGCCCCATCCCCGGTATCACCTTCGGCTGATACGACCGTGCCAGCGTGAGCTCGTCATACAGACGGCGGACCGACTTCTGCGCCGCCTCCAAACCACCCCGATTGAGCTGCGCGTACGGGACCCACTCCGCGACCGCGGCCTGCTCCGCCAGCAACCGCCGGCGCAGCAACCCCGGCGCCCCGCAGATCGAACACCACAGCTCCACATGCCGCGCCGTGATCCTCCGCCGCCCCTTCTCGATCATCGACACCGACGACGCAGCACTCCACCCCGCACGACGCGCGAACTCCCGACCCGACATGCCACGGCCCTCGCGCAGCGCACGCAACTCGGCACCCAGGGGCTCTCGCGCTGCCTGAGCCGACGATGAAGGTGAGGACGGCATGATGCGACATCATGCCCAGCGCCCCTGGGCTCGGAGGTTCGCTCGGATTCGCACCCCGCTACCGAGGCGCTGTCGCCCGTAACCCGTGCTGTCGGCCGAAACTCGTGACTCCAGGGCTCAGCGATCAGGGCGCTGTAGGGGCGCTCTCGATCAACTCATCGAACGTGGGTGCCCCGTCCCCGCAAGCCGTACCTGCAACGCCCTCGTAGGGTGGTCCCGCGTTCGCCCGGGCTTCGGTGCCACGGACTCGTCATCGGTGATCCTTCGGCCATGGAACCGGTCTCGATCTCATCGTCGGTCGACGGGTCAGGGGCCTGGCGCGGTGCCGCAGGTTGGCCGACGCGGTGTCCAGGACGGGTGTGCGCCGCTTTTCGAGTGGCTCACCTGCGGCTTGCGCGTGCATGCCCTCGTTGGTGTCGGGCAGTGCTTCGCGGGTTGACTCGACTGGTTCACCCTTCGGTAACAGGTGAGCAGTTGTCGGTCTGCCCTAGGGGGATCTGGCGCATGATGGGCTGGTGGGCGGTAAGGGAACTGATCCGGCGAGTGGTGCTAACGGAGTCGTCGAACGCCATCGGTGCCCCCGCTGCCGCCGGTGTGGACGTCTTGCTGGAGCGTCGGAAAGTCTGTGTGCGAGGTGGCTTCGAGGGTCTGCATCTTTCAGATCCTGGCCGTGAATTCGGTGAGATCTTCAGGAGGTGGGGGGTGCATATGCCATGAGTGGGGGACGGTGCCGGATAGGTCGAGTGCGGCTTTGGCCGTGAGCAGGCGATCGGGTGCCGTGCGTTGTTCGTCCTCTCCGGTGCCGACGCTTACCCTGTCGGTGTGGCGCCCTCAGGGAGTCCACGATTAGGCATGGTCGGGAAGAGGCCCATACCTCACGTTCAGGTCAGCTTACCGGGACGGTTCTGGTGGAAACGAATGACCATTTGTGTGCGTTCGGCTTCTGGAGCCGGGCGGGCGGCGGCGGTGGTTGTGGCGTTTGAGGGAGCCCGCCCGCGCCGCCTCGCCTGCCTCAAGGGGCGGGAGATGGGCTCGGCGCGAGCGTGGACGGTCACCAGGGGCGCATAAGGGCGGCGTGTCCGGGAGCTGCGCTGTCCATCGGCTTCTGGCCTTCTTGAGCTGATACTCACAAGTGATATTCGACATCTTGGTCGAGTCCGGGCGACGGGGCAGTGTGCGTCGTGATGCACATTCACGTGATCGGGCGTGCCGGCGTGCACTGTGGGGCCGACGAGGTTTCGACTGCCGTTTTGCAAGATCCGTTATGGAGATCAAGGGGTGTAGGAGATTGTTCTGGCGCGGCTTCATCCATGTCTTTGGTATGACCGTCATCGTGTCACAGGGCACGCACAGCATCGTTGGGGCGTAGGGTCGAATGCGCAGGGAGGTTCTCTCCGGGGAGTGGTTCATGGACAGGGGCGTGGGCGGCCAGTCCTGGGATGGGCCACCGTCTGGCTCTGCCGGCCCCACCATGTCGAGAATGGCGCTGGGGGCCAGGCTGAGGCGGCACCGCGAATCACGCGGACTGCCTCACGAAGCGGCCGCCTACGCGCTTTTGGCCACCGACTCGAAGATCCGTCTGCTGGAGGCCGGCCGAGCCGCCGTCAGGATGCGCGAAGTGATCGCCCTGTGTGATCTATATGGGGTCGACGACATCGCCGAACGTTCGGCTCTGCTGGGCCTGGCACGTCAAGCCAAAAGACCGGGATGGTGGGAACCCTTCCGTCCGGTGATCCCGGCATGGGTCGAGCCGTTCTTGGGCCTCGAGCAGGCCGCCAGGCGTATCCGCTGCTATGAGATCCAATTCGTCCCGGGTCTGCTGCAGACCCGGGACTACGCACGAGCCGTCATCGGCCTCGGTCACCCACCGGGCGGTGGTGACGCCGAGAAGGTCGAGATGCTGGTGGAGCTGCGGATGCGCCGCCAGCAGGTCCTGCGGCGGGACCGGCCGCCTCACCTGTGGGTGATCCTCGACGAAGCCGCGCTGCGGCGCACGCTCGGCGGGCGAACCACCATGTACCTGCAAATGCAGCACCTCATCGACATAGCCGACGCACCGAACATCAGTGTTCAGATCGTCCCCTTCGACAAGGGCGGGCATGCGGCCACCGGCGGGCCCATCACCTTGCTGCGTCTGCCAGAGCCCGGCGTCGGCGACGTCGTCTACCTGGAACAGTTGACGTCGGCGCAGTACGTCGACGAGCCTTGCGAGGTCGTCCACTATCGCCACATCCTCAACCAGCTCGCGACCCAGGCCGCCACGCCCCAGGAGACGATTTCGATCCTGCGGCGGATGATCCGTGACCTTTAGCGGGGCGCTAGGCGTCAGATGACGCAGTAAACGACCGTATGGCATGGCATTCTGGTCCCGCTCAGGCGTTCGAACGCCGGAGCGGGGTTCTCCGCCGCCGAAAACGAGGGCAAAACCACCTAATCGCGACAAAGGCTCCATGCAGGGATGCGCGGGTGCGCGTCGACGGTCCATGGCGGTCACGGAGAACCCCGGGGGCGGTTCGTTGCATCAACAACGGAATGCACGAGGACCAGGGGGACATGCTGGGCATGACCAGAAGAGATCATCCGTACAATCCCGTACGGGAACAGTTCGTCGGCGAGTTGGGTGACTTGTATCGCCGCTGCGGCTCGCCTCCGTTCCCTGAGATGGCCGCGTTCTCCGAACGCCTCGCCGAACTCCATCCCGATGCGCACGGGGTGAACAACCTGCCGACATTGTCCAAGTCCGCTATCAGTGAAACGTTGC
Organism: Thermomonospora umbrina; assembly: GCF_003386555.1. Classification (GTDB taxonomy): domain Bacteria; phylum Actinomycetota; class Actinomycetes; order Streptosporangiales; family Streptosporangiaceae; genus Thermomonospora; species Thermomonospora umbrina. The sequence goes on from NZ_QTTT01000001.1 coordinate 6,628,339, forward strand.
GGGGCCACCGCAAGTATCTGCCCACCGCCGCCTGGGTGGCCTCGTTCGTCCTGTGCTGCCAGGGGCTGGCCTGCGCGAGGGGTGTCCGGCCCACCGACCCCGGACGTGCGACCTTGCCGTACTGGCAGTGGCGCCTGCAACAGGCCGAGTCCGAGGCCCGCCGCAGGGGTCTGCCCTCCCGCCGGCAGCGGCACCGCGATGGTCCTGCCGTGCCGGAGCCCACACTGTGGCCGCCGGTCATGTTCGCCGCCGGCCCCCACGCCCCCTCAGCGGGTACCGCCGAGGTGCCACCGCGCAGCGGCGGGCCGACGGCCCTGTCAGATGCCCAACGGGCGCACGTGACCGCCTTCGGGTGGTACGGACAGGCTCTCACCGCCCGCGCGGACGCCGGAGACCCGCATGCCGTCTACCAGGTCGCGGTCCTGCTCGCGTGCCATCCCGAACACGCCGCCGGGGCCCCGTCGGTGTTGATGACCGCGGCCGCGGCCGGGCAGCACCAGGCATTGGCGCTTCTGGAGGCCTCCGGCGAGGGATTGAACCGCGGCCTGGTCGCCGCCCACGCACGCGAACTGGCCGACCGGGCCGAGAACGCCATGTCCCATGACGTGGCCCGGATCTTCTCCGAGTGCGCAGGCCGCCTCGGTGGCGACCTCTCCGCACCGCGATCGTCCCCGGTGGGTGAGCACGTCACCCATCCGCCGACAGTGGGCCGGTGACCTCTCCCGGGCCGGGGGCCGATGGCCGCCCCCGACCCACCCCGAGCTGCTGAGCCCACTGGATCCCATCGCCGCCCCGGTCCGTGACGGACCGGGGCGGCGCCGTTTCCCGTACCGAACACCACACACCATGGTTCGGCCGGCTCGCAGCCGCAGACGACGCGGGTGGCCGGTAAGAGGGCCCGCGCGGGGAGGTCGACGGCGTGCCCCGTTCTGCCGCGTTCTGCACGGACGGTTTCCCGGACTGAACCGTACTTGTGCCCCCAACCCGTCACCCTCAGGCCCGGCTCGGTGACAGCGTTGCCCGGCAAGAGCCCCCGCTGCCGTTGCGTCCTGGGGCCTTGTCAACGAAAGAGCCGTCCCGTCATGCCCACCTTGTCGGCCACCCGCGTGACCACCGGACGCCGCCGGTCACCGGCCGCGCCCCGGCGGCACATCTCCTCCGCCGAGGCGTCACCACCGACCGAGGGTGAGTACGGGCCGCAGTCCGCCGACGAACGGGTCCTGGCCATCACACTCACCACCTACTGGATGCTCGTCACCGGCAGGCGACTGGGACAGCGGCCGGACCTGCACCACCTGGAGCCCCACCATCTGATCGAGTTCTGGGCCGACGACCACCTCCACCGACCCGTCACGCCCAAGCCGAGCACACCATGATCGAACGCGCCGTCATCGCATGGCAGCGGCTCGGGACGATCAGCCCCGCCCGGGGGCCCCAACACCGGCTGATGTTCGCCGTCGACATCGCCGGGTTCGGCAGCCGCCCGCCGCGTGTCCAAACGCATCTCCGGCACGTTCTGGAACGGGTGGTCAAGCACGCCTGCCAGGCCGCCGGCCTGCCCCCGCACAGTTGCCGTCATGAGCATCGCGGCGACAGCGCCTTCGTCATCACCCCCCTCGGCACCGACTTCGCAGCCCTCCTCGGCCCCCTCCCGCAAGCCCTCGCCTCCGCCGTCGATCGGCACAACGCCCTGGCCGCCGACACCGCACAGATGCGCCTGCGGATGGCCGCGCACGCCGGGTACGTCCACATCGACCGACGCGGCGTCAGCGGCAATGACGCCGTCCTCCTGTTCCGGCTCCTGGACGCCCCACCTCTGAAAGACCACTTGGCCAACAGCCCCCACGACCTCGCCGTGATCGTCTCCGACTACCTCTACGACGTCGCCGTCGCCTATCACGTCATCAAACCCGCCCACTATCGGCAGGCCGACATTCTCTGCAAGGAGACCGCTGCCCGCGCATGGATCAAGCTGCCATGAACCGAGTGGGTCCGGTCTCGGGTGGTGCTGGACATCGCACCGCGAAATCGGACGGGTTCAGCCCGCCTGTCCGCGGTGGAGCCAGCCGCAGGAGGGGGAGGTCGGCGGGCTGCGATGTCACCTTTTCGACTGCCGGTCGAGCCGCAACAGCCCCGGCGGCCCACTCCTCGGTGACGGGCGTTCCGCTCGGCCCGTCATGAGACCGCGTCGCGGCGTTCGTCGTCGGTCAATCCGTAGGGATTCCGCGAGTCGTGATGAGCTCTGCGGCGTTCGGGTGGTCGTACTGTCGAACCTGACACCAAGGAGGCCCTCCGATGGGCGACGTGGTCCATTCGTGCACGTCTCACCTGACGCCCCATCGGCCAGACACGTCCTCGGTCTCGAAGTTGGCGAGAGATCAGGACGACGGGGGCTGCGCCCACTGGGGCCGGGCACCCGGTTGGCACAGGAGCACGGCACCGGGATATGTACGGTCACGCGGCGACGTCCGGTCTGACGACGTGGGCGATGGGGTGTGAATCAACGGTCATCGCCGGGCTTCCCCACGTGGGATCGGTCGGTGATGACGAGATCGCTGCGGATGCGGCACAGCTTCGACATCGCTTCGATGGCGCGCAGGCCCGGACGGTCGATCTCCGCCATGCCATGATCGGCGGCCTCCGCACCGGATGCGAACAGCCTGCAGGGAGAGACGTAGCCGATGATGGCGTCGATGACCTCGGGCGACAGCGTGCCGTTCATTGCGGCCAGCCGCAACGCCAGCAGGTGCGCTCCGTCATGGACACCGGCCCACCCGGCGCAGACCCTGCCGCCTGTCGCGTCCCGGTCCCTCTGGTGGCATCTGAATACGGCAGGTGGCTGCTCCGGGGTCGGCGCGTCGTAGCGGCGGAGCTTTTGGTATTCCTCCGGCGCCCAGATGCCGGACGGCACGTCTTGCCGGTAGGGACAAGTGGCGCACGGTCGTCGGGCGGGCGGCCCGAGTCTCATGTCGGAGGCTATGTCGCATTCTCCCGCTTACTCGAGGACGGTGGGCCGGCGCAGGCCGGCCCGGGCAGGTGGCCGTCGACGTCGCACACCGGCAGTGGGCGGGGCACCTCGGCTTCCCCGGCGAGGTCTCCTCCGTGCTGGTGCTGCGGCGGACGGGTCGGTGCGGGGAACGGGCCCGCCGGTGAACCGTCTTCGCGGAGGGCCCTCACGGGTTCTCGCCGGCGCCCCCAGGAGGCTCGGCGCCGGTGCGGTGCCTTCGTTCTACCATGCCGGCGGATCGGTCGCGTCCAGGGAAGTGCGAGCGTTGGAGGCCGGGAGCCCGTTTGGCGGAGACGGCGGCTCATCTCGGCGACGGTGCTGATGACGGTCATGCTCGCGGTCGCGGCCATGGGGTGGACCTGGACATCGGATCCGTCCAGCTCTCCTCGACCATCGTTGAGCAGCGTGAGCGTGGCACTCGAACGGCCGACGCCGGTCACGATGGGCCTGCGATGGGCTCGGGCTTTTCGACCCCGGCGTCATACATCGCCATGTACATGCGCTTGAGCATTCTGCGGGTAAGTCGCTTCTGCGGGCGATTCATCTCGCCGTGACGTGGGTGTAGCCGCATGACGCGGTCAAGTAGCAGGTGAATCTGTCGCCGCTCTACGAACTGTGCGCACGCTGCGCAGGCGTTCCATGGATCCTCGAAGCGGAGCACGGCATCGGGTGTGATCATGGTGAAGCCGCGTTTTTGCCTGAACACGACCGCCGGTGTGTCGTGCACGCAGTAGTCGCACAACAACCCCAGCGCCGCCCGCATGGCGAAATCGTCATTCATCGATCACCCTCCAGTATTGGCCGCAGCACGGTGCGCCTGGCCCGCCTTCACGACCGATGGAACTGCTTTGTTCGAGTCAGCCCTTATGGAATTACGGGTTTCGACCATTCCCCTCATTGTCGTCACAACGTCGATGACGCTGCCCCGACCCCGGCGGGTTGATCCGCTCTGCCGCGACGTTGGGCATGGTGCGCCTACCCCTCCCGAAACGTCCGGGGGCCCGGTCCGAGGTCCGGTATGGGCCGAGGCGGTGGCAGGCGGGCCGCCCGGCGAGGGCGCCGTCTCACCTCGGTGTCCGTCGGAGATGTGGTTCGGCCCCTCGTTCGCCCGTCCGCCGGACGGGGTTGTGGGCGGCGAGTCCCGCGCCGGTCCGCGTGAACGGGGCATACCCGCAGCGTCGGGGGTGTGGCCGCTGTGTCTCTCGACGGTCGCGTTTCACGCCCGTTGCGCGCCGACGCCGGTGTTGTCGAGGCGGGTCGGTGCCAGGTGCCGCGAACGGTCTCCGTGGCCGGGTGGGACGCGACCGTCAATCATCGTCGGGCGCGTGTCGGGGGGGGGCCGCCTTCAGCGCTGCGGCGATATCGGATGACGTCAGGCCCCCTTCGATCCACTGATCGATGATCCGCTGCGCTCGTTGCACGTCCTCGTAAGCGCCGTTACCGATGACCAATGCCACGACGTCCACGAGCTCGGCCCGATGTGCCCTCCATTCACCGTAGTGCCGCGAGGCGACCGGCGGATATTTAGCGATCGGGGTTGTATCGAAGCACATCATATTGGTCGACAGCTCTGACGTGAGGGATGAGAAGGATGCCCTCATTCGGTTCCAGAACCATTCGCTCAACATGATGAGCTCCGGGGGGACGTCTCGTTCTGCGCTAATCGACGTCAACCGGGCCTCACATTGACTTGGGTTATCGGCGTCACCGGCGACACATGAAAGTAGGTGTGCATTCCTCGCAGGTTTTCCGTGCCGTCTCGGCGACCCGCTCCTCGGTGGCGAGCGTCCCGCTCGGCCGTCAGGAGGTCGCGTCGCGGCGCTCGTCGGTGGTCAGTCCGTAGTGGCCGGTGCGGGTGCCGCGGGTGAGGGCGATGCCGACGGACGTCATCGTTTCGATGGTGTTGTGGCTGCTGTAGGAGAGGGAGGTCTCTGCGCTGACGCCCAGTTCGGCGGCGGCCGCCTCGGCGTCCTGGTCGGCGCCGAGGAAGAGGATCTGCCAGCCGTCGCCGCGGTGTTGTTCGATGGCATCCCGCACCGTCGAGCGCTGCCATTCCTTGGACGCGTTCTCCTTCCCGTCGGTCTGGATCACCACCACGATCTCGTCGGGGCGTTCGGCTTCTGCCCGGCGGGCCACGTAGGTGGAAACCGAGGTGAGGGTCGGCTCCGATGGCGTCCAGCAGCGCCGTCGGGGCGCGCGGCCTGAGCTCGAACGGGGGTACCTGGCCGATGGGGAGGGCGCCGCCTCGTGGAGGGTTTCGTGGACGCTGTCGAACTGCATCGGCGTCACCCGGGTGCTCCGGGCGCGTGGTGCTGTTCGGCGAAAAAGGGCCCGCGGTCCTCGTTCGGCGTCATCCTTGACGGCGCTCATGGAGCCGGACCTGTCGAGCAGGACCGTGATCAGCCGCGGTGTGTGGTCGGGCATGTCGTTTCTGCCTGGAGCGGTGGTCGGCGTCAGGAGGGCGCCAGGGGCGGCCGGTCGATGATGTTCAGGAGGACATCGGTCAGGAGCCGGATGTCGTGGCCGGTGTTCTGGACGTCGCGCCTGTGGCGGGTGCCGTGGGTGAGCCGCCACCGGCCCGACGTCCACGCGGCCTGCGTCCGCAGTGCGGCCAGCGGCCCGGTGACGCGGGCGGCGACTCGCTCTGCGGGGGTGTCCTCGGTGAGGTGGTCCATGACGAACCCGAGGGCGCGGATCCCGGCGCCGTGGGTCAGGCGGGATCTGCGCGGCGGCAGTTCCCACGCGTGCGGCCATGTGGCGTGGACGGTGGCCCAGTAGGCGTTCAGGTGCGCGACCATGCGGTCGATGTCGCCGGACCCGTCTTCATGGTTGCGGTACTGGTAGAGGGCGCCGTCGTAGAGGCTGGACTCGATCATCGTCAGGACGGCGGTGTCCCTGATGTAGCCGTCCGGCGCGGTCGGTGACCTGATCCGGTCGGCGAAGGGACCCGGTCCGGTGTTCAGCCGCACCATCACCTGACCCGGTAGCCGTTTGCGGGCCAGCAGCGCAGGCAGAGTGCCGCCCGTTTCGGGCAGCAGTTCGTGGATCCAGCCCTTCGGCAGTGGCTTGACGGTGTTGACCAGGATGAACTGGGCTCGCTGCGCGGCTTGCGAGGCGACGAATCCGATGACCGGCACCGGGAAGGCGTCGACGTCGGCGTCACGCAGGGCCGCGGCGCGCTGCTGGCCGTCGACCAGCCACGCGGGACGCGCGGTCTCGGGCAGCCGTTCGTCGACGGGGATGATGAGCATCCCGGGGGTCGCCTCGCCGTCGCCGGCTTCGGCGGTGGGCTGGAAGCGGACTCGCTCATCGAAGGCCAGGACGAGCGCGTGCGGCATCAGCGCATCGCCGGACTCCAGGTAGCGGCGGATCGAACGGATGTGCGCGGCGCTCTCCGGCCGCTGATACCCGCCGAGCCGCTGTCGGTCGTCGCGTCCGATCCGTGACACCGCCGCGAACTCGTGAATGCGTTTGCCGTCGCAGGCGGCGAGGTAGACGGTACGGGTGCCTTGCAGGATTCGAAGCGCGGGCAGGCACAGCATGGTCGCGCCACGCACGTGTTCGGCTCCTCGAACGTGTACGGCTGGTGGGACGGGTGGCCGCCAAACGACTGCCTTGGCCGTCCGCCGGTGATGTGGCCCAGGCTCGCGCCGGCGGTTCGTTGAGGTGCGTTCGTCGCCCACGGCGTGCCGACTCATGTGCGCGGCATGCTGAGTTCACAGCGGCCGACTGAGATCATGCGCTGCCGTGGGTCGCGTCAGAAGGGAACACTGTCGTGCTGAGGTGCCGGTGCCGCACTCGCGGGGGCGGCGTCGATCGCCCACGGGTCGTCGTCGCGGGGCGTGGGGGACTGTGGAGTCCGGTCTCGGCGCGTCCTGGTGATGTTGGCAGTGGCCCACTTCAGCGACGGACCGACATCCTCGACATCAACCTCGAAGACCGTACGCTGAACACCATCGCGGCCTTCGTAACTGCGCTGCCGCAGCCGACCAGTGACCACCACCCGCGAGCCCCTGGACAGCGACTCCATAACATTCTCAGCCAATTGCCGGAACGCCGAGCACCGCAGGAACAAGGTGCCACCGTCGGCCCACTGACCCTCGGTCTTGTCGAACACGCGGCGCGAAGCGGCGACGGTGAACCCCGCGACGGCAACGCCTTGTATCCCAACTGCCGCGAGTTCCCGCAGGTCAGGTCGGTGCTGGTAGGGCGTCCATGCAGGTCTGCGTGGGTTCGTTGTGCTGGCAGGAGATTTCATGGTTTCGTCGGGATTCCTGATGTTCTGCTGGTATCTATGTCTGGTGATCGTTATTGGTGAGCCGGTTGGGGTTCGTGGGTCGGTGGTTGGTCGATGACGTTGGCGGTGGTGCGGTCGCTGGGTGCGCCGCGCAGCCTGCGGACGGCGCAGGAGTTCGAGGACTTCGAGCAGGAGCTCATCGACCAGTTCGCGTTGGCGTGTGCGGGGGCGGGGATCACCGACCGCTACATCAGCGAGGAGCGTTCGATGATCTTCGGGTTTCTGAAGGCGGTGGGTCGGCCGCTGTGGGAGGTGGGCCCGGCGGACGCCGACGGGTTCCTTGTCGGGCAGCGCAAGGCGGGGTTGGCTCCCTCGACCGTGAGCGGCAAGGCCCAGACGTTGGCCCGGTTCTATGACTTCCTGCTGGCTCGTTACCAGGGCGATGTCCACGCGCTGACCGGGTATGTGCTGGTGCAGCCGATCGATGAGTGGAACCGGCCGCCAGACACCAGCCGGCAGCTGATCCGGGTGCCTCCGCGCGACGATGAGATCGACCGGCTGTTCCGGGAGTGGCGGGAGGCGCTGCCGAACGCCCGCAAGTTCCTGCCCGCGGCGCGCGACTACATGGCGGCGTCGTTGTGGCGCCGGGTCGGGCTGCGGATCAGTGAATCGGTCCATCTCGACATTCGGGATTGGCGGTCGGACCTGGGCGAGTACGGCAAGCTGCACGTCCGGTTCGGCAAGGGCAGCCGGGGCCGGGGCTACAAGCCTCGGATGGTCGCGGCGATCGAGTCCGTTGATGTGCTGATGGACTGGTGGCTCGGCGATATCCGGCACCAGTTCGGCGACGACTGGTCCGACCCGGACGCGCCGCTGCTGCCCAGCGAGCGCCGCGACCGGATGACCGGCCACTGCCTGCGCGCCGGGGACGACGCGCTGCGGTCGGGTCTGAAGGGCGCGGTCGCCGCGCATCTGCCCGCGTGGGCGGGACGGCTCACACCGCACGTGCTCCGGCACTATTGCGCCTCCTCTCTCTACGCGCGGGGGATGGACTTGAAAGCGATCCAGGAGCTCCTCGGCCACTCGTGGTTGTCGACGACGACTCGGTACATCCACGTCCATGACGACCATGTCGAGACGGCATGGGCGCAGGCCAACGACCGGGTCGCGGCCCGGCTCGGCGCGAAGGGAAGGTGAGGGAGGTGCGCTGGAATCTGCGGTTGAAGGCGGCTGAGCGCGGCATCTGGAAGTCCACGGAGATGAGGCGGCTCCTCGCCGACGCCGGGCTGGAGATCAGCGCGGGGAAGATGTCGGCGTTGTGGACCGGCACGCCGACCACCATCCGCCTGGACGACCTGGACGTGATCTGCTTCGTGCTGGACTGCGAGCCGACGGAGCTGCTGATCCGCGAGCCCGAGCAGGTCGAGGCCCGGCGGCCGCGCAAGGTCCAGGAGGCGACCGCGGGTCCGCCCGTCACGCCGAGGCTCGGTCGCAGCAAGTCCCTGCCGCCGGCGTGACCGTCCCGCGCACCTGCGAGGGGTGCCGGGCCAGGCCGGTCGCGACCAATCAGCGTCGCTTCTGCCACGGCTGCACCCCCGGCGGTCCCGAGGTTCCTCCGCCCTGCCGCAAGTGCGGTTCCACGCGCGACTACTACGCCGGCGGCCTGTGCCGACGCTGCCACCGTTTCGCCCCGCAGGTCATCGACTCGTGCGTCGAGTGCCTGGGCTGGGGCGTCACCCGCCACAGCACCTGGATGTGTGAGGCGTGTCGTGGCTGGCGCAGGCTGGTCTCCTGCGGGGAGGGTCCGTGCCGGGTCTGCGGTGACTACTGCGCGTTGAACGGTGAGGGTCTGTGCCGGCTGTGTCGTCGCCAGACGGCGATGATCCGCCGCCAGCAACGCGGCGTCACCGCCGAGGACGCCAATCGGCACGGACAGCAGCTGTTCCTCGTGGGCACCTTCCGGCAGCGCCGCGACAAGCCGATTCCGCCGCCCGACCCCGTCCCGGAGATCAAGGTCGTCGACCACCGGCAGCTGGTGCTGTTCACGGTCTCGCGCACCACGCCGACCGGGCTCGCCTACCGCGAGGCCGACCCCGAACTCGTGGCCGCGGTCATGGCAGCGGCGAAGGCGCACGCCGATGAGCACGGCTGGAGGAAGACGCAGCTGGTGAACACCCGCCGAGCCCTGCGCATCCTGCTCGGACGCCAGGACACCTCCGGAGCCCCGATCGAGGCCAGCGCCGTCCTGGAGCTGACACGGACCGACGGCCTCGCCGCCCTGCCGGTCCTCGACGTCCTGGACGCCGTCGGCCTGCTCGACGACGACCGGGAACCCTCGATCATCGCCTGGTTCGAGGCCCAGCTCGCCGGAGCCGGACTGCCCGAACCGATGACCGCCGAGCTGCGCGCCTGGTTCACCGTCATGAAGGACGGGACCACGCGCCCACCACGACGACATCCCCGCTCGCCGAACACGATCCGAGTGCACCTGCGGTGGGCGCTCCCCGTTCTCAAGACATGGGCGGCGGCCGGGACGACCTCGCTCCGCGAGATCTCCCGCGCGGACATCCGGGCGGCTCTGCCTTCCAGCGGCAGTGCCCGATCGACTACAGGCCAGGGCCTCCGGTCGATCTTCAAGGTCCTGAAGCAGCAGAAGATCACGTTCGTCGACCCGACCGCCCGCATCCGGACGGGAAGCCACGAGACCCGCGACCCGCTCCCGCTGACCGACCTGGACGAGCTCAACGAGGCGCTCAACTCGCCCGACCCCGCCCGCGCGGCGCTCACCGCCCTGATCGCCTTCCACGGGCTGCGCAACCAGCAGGTCCGCGAGATCCTGCTCACCGACCGGGACGGGCCGAGGCTCCGGGTCGGGGACCGGACGATCCTGCTGGCGGAACCCGTCCGCGAACGCTTCACACGCTGGCTCGACCACCGCACGGCCCGCTGGCCGGGAAGCAGCAACCCCTACCTGTTCATCAACGCCTACACCGCCAACCGGACCAGGCCCGTGAGCGGCGCCTACTTCACCGCGACGCTCGGGATCAACGCCTAGGCCATCCGCGAGGACCGCATCCTCCACGAGGCCATCGCCACTGACGGCGACGTCCGCAAACTCTGCGACCTGTTCGGACTCAGCATCGGCGCCGCCGAACGCTACGCCACCGTCGTCGGCGGAGAACTCGCCTCCGCCGACAACCGATGAGACCAGAACACCCATCACGCGTGACCTCAGAACGGAGGCTGCGAGGGGAACCCGGCCCCCACCGGCACCGGAGGCGAGTCGAACGCCCACGGATCGTTCCGCGGCGCCTCCGGTTCAGCGGGAGGTGGGACGTCATCACGCCGCGCCTTGACGACCTTGGCCGACGCCCACTTCAGCGACGGGCCGACGTCCTCAGCCTCGACCTCGAACACCGTCCGCTTGACGCCCTCACGGTCCTCATACGACCGCTGCTTCAGCCGCCCGGTGACCACGACCCGGCAGCCGCGAGTCAGCGACTCCACACAGTTCTCGGCGAGCTGCCGGAAAGCCGAGCAGCGCAGGAACAACGTGTCACCATCGCTCCACTCGCCGGTGGCCTGATCGCGGACTCGCCGCGACGACGCGACAGTGAACGACGCCACCGCGACGCCCTGCTGCGAAAAGTTCAACGAGGGATCATCGGTGAGGTTACCCACCAGTGTGATCAGGGTGTCTCCGATAGCCATGACAGAACTCCTTCGGGGGCTGAGGACTACTGACACGCCGCACGGGCTGACGATGCGACAACTCTTCGGTTCCGGAACCCAGCGGTCGGGATACGCTCCACCAGGGCATCCACCCTCCGGTTCAACCGGACGCGGGCTTCGGAAATCACGAACTCGCGGGGGAGCTGACTGAACCGGAGCTCAGGATCGGCAGTCAGGTTACCGATCACTGTCAGTGTGGTGTCTCCAAAGGACATGATCAGGCTCCAGCTCCGAACCCAAGAACCCGGACACGCTCGTTCAGCACGTCTACGCTTGGGTTCGATCGGACAGCCCCGTCAGAGAACGCGAACTCGTGGGGGACGTCGGCGAATTCCACCACCGGGTCATCCGTCAAATTCCCGGCCAGCGGCACGATGGCTCCCATCGTGGGCATCTTCCCTCCTTATCTGCCATGATTCTGATTGACGAGAGCCCGTTCCACCAGAAAGTGTTCTTGTGGTGTCGAGGGCCGGCCCGCCGCCGGTCTCGGGGCACCGGCGGCGGCGGGCGGTCGAGGTGTGGGCTGGTCGGTTGGCGGGCCGGTCCGACGTCACTTCGGACGGTTCGGCGTTCGAGGTGGCGTGGGCGATCGCAGGAGGTGCCGTTATCGTCGAGCGGCCAGTTCCAACGCGCGCGGCGCCTTCACTTCCAAGTCGTGGGCGATGTCGGCGTCGTCCTGGCCGCGGGCGACGCTCGTGACCGCGTGCATGATGCCGCCCGCGGTCGCGTCGGCGCCCTTGATGAAGTGGTCCAAGATCTCATCGCGTCGTTCCTGGGAGAAACCCAGCTGCACGCCGACGAACTTGATCGTCTCGAGCGGGTCGGTCACCGGGGTGTGGGCGTTCTTCTGCAATTGATCGATCTTGGCGGAGAGGTAGACCGGGTCGAGGAACTTTTGGACGGCGTCCTTGGACTTGTTGGTGATCAGATCCAGATAGCTTTGGCGGGTCTGGTCACTCCAGGCCACCACACCCTCGTCGAGGCGACCACCGAGGTGCACGTTGCGTTCGGCGTCTCGGCTGATGGTGTAGCCGTTGCCGCAGACCTGGGCGACGATGCGGGGCGTGAGAGTGAACGCGCCGCATCCGGTCTCGGAGTTCGTGACGACGAAGCCCGCGAACATCACGGGGTTGTCGGCGCCCATGGCCCCGGTGAAGGGCGAGCGATACCGCTTGAGCAGCGCGGGTGCCAGGGCGTGGATCTGTGGAGCGACCACCCTGACGTACATGCGCCGTTCGGTGAGATCGCAGCCGTCGATGGTCACGTTCAGTCCGGTGCGGCGGATTCCGTCCAGGACGGCCAGCAGCACGTCGAGGTTGTCGATGATCCGGTAGCCGTCCGACAGCAGGGCTCGGGCGACGCCGCCGGTGCCGTCGGCGGAGCCGCCGGTGTGGCCGCGGAGGACTCGCACGAGGAACTTCTTGTCGGGCGTCGCCTCCATCTTCCGCAGCCAACCGTTGACGTTGGTGTCGTACAGCCCGATGGCCTCCTGTCGCATCCGCGTCAGATAGGCGCGGGGGATGCCGAGCTTGTCGGAGACGCCCTCGTCGAAAAGATGCGTCGGGCGGAACAGTCCGGTCGTTGAGGTGACCCCGTCCTCGCTGAGCACGGGGTCGGTGTCGTCGATGGCGAGGTTGCCGCCCTCGGCGTGCAGGTGGCGGGCGGAGACGACAACGTCCAGTTTGCGGGACTGCTGGTCGAGCAGGACGTTCTTGAGATCGGTCAGGTCCGCGTTGCGGGTCGCCACAGATGCGTACATGGTCGGGCCTTTCGCGAGGGCGTGCAGGAGACGTCCGGAGGCACGGTCGGCGCGCGGCGCACGGCGAGAGGCGCTGCGGTGCGGTTGTCGACCGCGCGGACCGTGTCGGCGGTCAGGGCGTGTTCATCGACGGTGCGTGGTCAGCGCGGGGAACCGTCCGGCGTCGAAGCGCCGCAGGAACGTGGTGTGGTGAGCCAGCAGCGGCAGGCGGTACAACGGTCGGAACACGGCGTCCACAACGATCACCTGGTGATCGCTGACATGGACGCGGTACCTGACGGGGACGTTGGCGGAGAGGTAGCGGCTCAGGGGACAGTCATCGACGGCGCCGAGCCGTCCTTCGATGTGGTGTCGGGTGAGGAAGGCGGCGATGTCGCCGGTTCGCATGGGCAGGGCGTCCAGGCGCGCCTGGATCAGGTCGATGATCTCCTCGGCGTTGCCGACGGTCGGCGAGCGCCAGGTTGATCGGAGCATGCGGGGGGCTCCTCGATGCGGGTTTCGCGACCCGGCCGGGGCCGTGAGCGCGTTCTCGGGTTGGGCGCTGTACAGGCGCCGAACGAGGCACGGGTGGGGCCCGCTCACCGCGGTGGGCACGGCGGGCCCACAGCCGCGTGGAAAGTTCCGCGGATCAGGCCGCTCGCACGTCGTGCTCGTCGTCGCCGACGGCTTCCGCGGTGCCGTCACCGGTGTTCTCTCCGGCTTCGGGGTCGGTGGGTTCACCGACGGGGGTGGGGGCGCTCACGTCGGGGTCGACGGCGGGAGGTTCGGTGTCCGCGGCCTCGGTGTCGACCGCGGCCGGCGGGGGCTCGTGGATCAGGTCCGTGCCGGTGTCCGGTTCGGGGCTCGGCTGGGAGGCCGCGCCGTGATCGGGGTCGGCGGCGTCGCGGCGAGACGAGTCGTCGGCGGGCTCGCCGTCGATGGTGTCGCCGAGGTCATCGCCGGTGTAGGGGACGCCGTCGGCGACGGCCCGCTCGATGGGCGACGGCTCGTACCCTTGACCGATCAGGAACCGCAGGTAGCGTCCGGCGTCCTCACGACGGCAGTGGGGGTTGTACTTGGCGTCGGTGCGCCAGGTGGCCCCGCGCTCGTTGGGCCCGTCCATCTGGTGCTCGTAGGACGCCGCGATCGCCGCGAGCACCCACATGCGGCGCTTGCCGTCGGACGCCGAACTCAACTCCTCGACCAGTTCGTCGTTGGTCCTGCCGAGGAGTTTGGTGAGGAGCACGCGCTGGGAGGGTGTTCCGAAGACCTCGTTCAGAATCCGCGGCCAACGCAGCAGTTCCTCGGCCAGGAACGCGGTGGTGTCCCTTGGCGTCCTGCGGCGGGCGAACAGGTTGGTGCTCAGCCACTGCTGTCGTAGTGGCGTGGACGCCTTCCATGCCTTGTTCCCCTCGATGACCAACCTGCGTTCGGTCCCCGAGGTGGCGGGCGGCGCGGTCGCGGCCGCCGACGTCGGCAGCGTGTGTCCGTAGGCGCGCGGGTCGGTGCAGTACTCCACCGGGTGGGAGTGTGCTGAGATCGACACTGCGGATCCCGGGCAGGTGCGATGGGTCTCCGGGTCCAATTGCCGGCCTGCGTGCCGCAGTCTGGTGAGCGGTTCGGCGCCGACGGGAATCCTTCCGGTGACCGTGCGACCGGCGGTGATCAGCTCCGCACGCTGACGCATCCTGACCTCGGTCACCGGGTGCCGGTACCGGTGTCCGTGGGCGTGCGGATCGGTGCAGTAGTGGATGACCCTTCTCGGGTCATAGCCGGCGAAGGTCGCCCCTCGCCCTGGGCAGTCCCGGTGCGCCTCGAAGGTCAGCGGTACCGCTTCGATCTCCGCGCTTTGACCGTCGGGGGTGTCGTCGACGGACTCGGGACGCTCGGCGTCCGCGTCGGAGGCTCCGATGACCAGTTCCGCGAGTCTCACCGCATCGTCGGGCACGTTGTCGGTGATCGGGACCTGCGCCTCCTCCAGGACCTTGACGATGCGGCGGTGCTCGACCGTGGCCGCTCGGTCCTCGCGGATCCGCGCGGCCACGTAGGACAGCTTCTGTTCTCGCTCCTTGGCCTGCATCAAGGTGGCCAGCGCGTCGGGATCGTTCTGGAACTCGTGGATGAGCTCCATCTCCTCCAAAGTGTCCATCCCGGCTTCGCGCGCCGCCTGCCGCGCAGGCGGGGCCATCCTGCTGACCTTCAGCGACCTTCGGGTCTCCTTGGAGGTCATCCCGGTGGCCTGCCGGATGAACGTGAGGTCGGCGCCGGCGTCGCTGGCGAGGCGGATCGCCGTCAACTGCTCATGCAGCGAGTGGGGACGTCCCAGACCATCGTCGTTGGTGATGAACTGCGTGAGGTGCTGGGCGGCCAGATCCCCGGAACGCTCGGTGTCCAGGTAGAACGGCACCATCTTGCGGTGCGGATGCGTCTGGCCGACGATCCGGGCACCCTCCATCTTCCGATGGCCGTCGATGACCAGGAAGAATCCCTCGCGTTCGGGATCGGGCACGATGAGGAGCGGCTGAACCACTCCGATGGCCGCGATCGACTTCAACAGTCTCTGGTCGAGATCGAGGCTCTCGCGCACATGGTCGGGGTGAGAGCGGAGCCGGTCGACGCTGATCGTTCCGCTGAGCACACCCGGACCCTGGTGCACCCAGTCGGTGTGCTGCTCGTCGTCGGGCGACGCGGTGTCATCGCCTGTGGTGAGGGTGGTGGAGTCGGTCACGTGCACGGACCTCCATGTGCCGATCGGGAGAGCTGTGAAGCTCCGCCGGGGGTTCCCGGAGGACTGCCGTCGCCCTCACCGAGGCCGAGGGGCTGCAACCGTGGCCCGAGCGAAGCGAGAGTCACGGTTGCGGCCACCGGCCGGTGAGGCAGGCTAGGTCCGCCGGGAACCCCGGCGGAGATCCAATGCCGAACCCATTGGCCTCGTCCGCGGGCCGCCGCACACATCCGCCAGGAGACGCCGTGAACATCTGCGAGTTCTGCGACGCCGGACGGATTCCCATGACGGGCTTACCGGCCTGCGAGATCTGCTAGGGCGAGATCGCCGCTGCCCTCGACGTCGGGCCCGGCCTGCCGGACTGCGCGCGGCCACTTTGTGCCCTCACCCCCGGCCGCCCGTGAGGTTCGCTGAGGGGCTCCGGTGGGGCTGTGCGAGCGTTGGTGTTGGTCACCGGAGGTCACCAAGGAAGCCCTTCGGGCACTGCTGGAGGAGAACGACCGTGGAGTTGATGACGCCTGATCAACGAGACGAACTACTCGGCACCTTCAAGCGCGACGCCTTCCACCTGGAACTCAGAGACTCCTACGGTGCCGCGTACGAGGACGCCCCGATAGCTCGCTGGCTCCGAGGCGAACCCGACGACTTCGCGTGGCTCCAGCCCCGGCTCGACCGGGTCCGGCGGGCCACCCGAGCCGGCAAGACCGTCCGCCGAATCCGCGTCATCAGCGAACCGCTCACCGACTACATCCGCTGGGAACACTCCGTCACCCGGCTCAACCAGGAGGCCGGAGAAGACATCCGCTGGCTGCCCCGGCACCTCCTGCCGCAAGGGCTCGTGTTCCCCGTGGGCGGGAACGACTGGTGGTTGTTCGACGATGAACTGGTCACGGTCGGCCACTTCCACGGCGACGGACGTATCAAGGGCTCGCAGCTCGTCACCGAGCCCGACACCGTGGCCGAATGCGTCAGCGTCCGGGACCGGCTTTGGAGGCTCGCCACCCCGCACGACGAGTACAAGCCCGCCTGACCCGTGTCGAGCCAGGCACAGCAGGCGCGAGAAGCGTTCGGAGCCCGCCTACGTGATCTCCGCAAAGACGCGGGGCTCACCGGGCGGGCTCTGGCCGCCAAGGCGGGATGGGACCTGTCGAAGGTCAGCCGGATCGAGCACGGCAAGCGCACCGCCAACGAGGCAGACATCCGGACCTGGTGCCGCCATTGCGACGCCGAAGACCAGATTCCCGACCTGATCGCGACCGTCCGGAACATCAACGCCATGTGGCTGGAGTGGAGGCGCACACTCCAGACGGGAACCAAGATCCGCCAGCAGCACTCCATCAACCTCTACGAGAAGGCCAAGGTCTTTCACGTCTATCAACCGGCCCTCGTCTGGGGAACCCTCCAGACCGCCGAGTACGCCACCGCGATGCTTGAACAGGTCGTGGACTTCTACGAATCCCCGACGACATCGAGCGGGGTGTCGCGGCTCGGATGGAACGACAGCAGTACCTGTACCGAGGCGATCGCCGCTACAACGTGCTCCTCGGCGAGCAGGCCCTCTACACCGACCTCGGCGGCCCCGATGTCCTACGCGGCCAACTCGACCGGCTCTTGGCCGTCGTGTCCTTGCCACGCCTGAGCCTGGGCATCATCCCCGCCGGGCCGCGCACCACATATGGCCCGGCAACTCCTTCATCATGTTCGATGAACGCACCGTGATGGTCGAGACCTACTCGGCCGAACTCACGATCACGCAGCCCCACGAAATCGCCCTCTACGCCAAGGCGTTCGCCGCACTTCAGCGGTCGGCGGTCTATGGCCAACCGGTCCGTGAGCTGATCGCGCGCGCCCTCGCCGCACTCCGGTAGCCAGTCTGCCATATGAGCACTTGACGTTGACGAGCGGAACTGCTCGTCCCACACCAAAGGCTGATGGGCCAGGCAGGCGTTCACCCTCGGCCGGACGGGGCAAGGGAATCGACGCCGTCCTGGCCGCCGCGATGGCGGTCGCGGCGTGGCGGACCAGAGCGCGCACCGATCGCAGGCCGGGCCGCCTCGTGGGTTTTGATCGGTTCCCGCTCATGGCGTTCTTCGGGCTGGGGTGCGACCATATACCGCGCCGAAGGGGAACGACCGGCCCGTCTGCTCCTTGGGCGGCGGGCCGGTCGTTCTTACCTGGGCACAGATGTGTCAGGCGGTCACCCGACTCGTGCAGAACGAGCCGTACGGCGTGACGCAGACTCGGTACGATCTGATCACCACGCCAGAAGGCATCGTGGTGCTGTTGCAGGTCGGGCCCGGGTCCCTGTCTTCGACGAAATTCTGTTGACCGTTGCTCGCCCAGAACTCGACGTAGACGTTACGGCCGTCGTTTCGCGAGTCGCAGGCGGCGACCCGGGTGTGGGCCGAGTTCACGGTGCCATGGCCGTAGGACCCGATGTTTGTCAAGGTCGCGTGGGCGCTGGCGGGCGCGGCCATGACGGCGTTCATTCCTAGCACGCCCGTGGCGAGTGCAAGTCCGACACACAGTCTCTTACGCATGTGCCCTCCAAGATTGAGTACCCGCCGCTGCGGGTTATTCGGCCGTATCCCCGAGTCTGCGTGCTGTGCGATCAGCGACGCGAATACCGCTTCGGTATAGGCGGATACCCTCACGGTATCGGCGCTGGTCCAGCGTTTCACACCGATCCGCGCGGCGGCGAACGGCAGCCGATTCCGCGCTCCACCGCATCGCCATCGAACCGGCCGAGCCCAAAGGCTCGCCACCGCGCCGACGACATTCCGGGCCACCTCTTGGGCTTTGAGTCGTCATTCCCCACTCCTCACACCACTCCGGAAGGGCTCGGGTCTGTCATGCCCGAAATCGCCCCCGCCTTGAGCGGGTCCTTGCCGCGCTGAGCCAACAGCGCGACTTCCTTACCGAGTACGTCCGTTGGTACAAGGGCGAGCACCCCGCCCCCTATCTGGCGCCGCAGGCGGCCGAGGAGTACAAACGGCCAAGACGTGGCCGACCCCGTCGGCCGCGTGCTCGACGCTGCGAGACCACGCAGGCAGGAGGCGCGCACCAGGGGCTCCGAGCGCAGGCCAGGGTGGGAACCGGAACCATCGGAGCCTGGGGCGAGCCCCGCGGTCGGTCGGTGAATGACGGCTTTGGCGCTTGCCGACATCAAAGCGAGGAGGTGCTCGGATCCACCGAGTGGATCGGCCCACGCCAGTCGATGGTTCAGGTCGTCGTTTCAGATGCGGTCGATTCGAATGTCACCGGGGCGAACGTCTCGGGGTCCAGGTACCGGATGGCGTCGACCATGGGCCCTAGAAGGGAAGCGGGGACGCAGGTGGACGTCCGCATCTCCTTGAGCGCTTGGGCGGGGGACAGGTCCCACAGCGTTTGGACCCAACCGCGTTCGGTGTCGTCGGCCCACTCCGCGACCTCGGCTCGCAGGGCGTCGAACAGCCGCGCCGCGATGTCTCGTTGACCGGCCGTGGGCCGTTCGTGCCGCCGGTGCGTCGTGGTGGCCTGTTCCGTGATCGTGGCGGGGTCGGCGGGGTCTCGGAGCTCGGGTGCAAGATCCTGCAGGGTGGTCAGCAGAGAGTGCGGGTCGGCTTCGACGATGTCGCTGCGGCGGGTGGCGCCGGTGATGGCGTCGGTGACGTTGAAGGCGTCTCGGCGGATGCGCATGTGAGCTTCCTCGGACTTGGAAGGGTTGCGGGATTGACGGTCGCGCAAGGGGACCGGGAGGTGATCAGGAGTGCGGTCGGTCACCGGTGGCGCGATGGGGGAGTGCGGTCGGCTGTGGCGGGCGGGAGCGGCCTGGCTCGGCTTCGGTCCTCAGGTGGCGCCGAGTGTCGTTCGTGGTGAGGCGGGTCGCGCTCTGATACGGCGCAGGGAACAGGCGGCGCCCGGTCCCGACGGTGACCAGTCAGGCGCTCTAATCGCTGGTGTCTTGTTGGTCGGCGGCCCAAGGTTCCACCCAGGCTCGTAGGACGTTGTGCACGTCCTCGACCCATCGCACGCCGGCGGGGACCGTGAGTTCGGTGACCGGCTGGGTGCGGCTCAGCCCGATGGACCGGGCCACGACGATGGGAGCGGGGTCGCTCACCGGGGTGGGCGGTCCGCCCCAGATGCTCCATTCCGGTGTCCGCCAGGCGGCGACATAGCGGTGCGGGCCGACGCTGAACCACCACAGTTCGCTGTCGTGCCCACCGCGGTGCTCGAGTCGGACCTTGCCGCGCTTGGCCGTGGTGCGCTCGGGCGGTGCCTCGCCGCCCAGGGGTACCGCTGCGAGCCGCACGACGAAGGCGCACGTGTCGTACTCGCAGTCGGTGGTCCATCGGATGTCGTCGGCGACGTCCTGGGCAATGAGGTGACCACTGTCAGGACTCGCCCGATAGGACACCGGCAGCCCTGCGTTGCGCAGCGCGCCGACGGCCTCCCTGCGCGTCATGACACGCCATCCCTGCTCGAACAGCAGTCTCTCGACGATCGCCGTGGTGCGCGACGTCCAGCGCAAGGGGCGATTGACCGGTGGCGGTGTGTCTCCTTCGAGAATGGTCGTGCCACGGCCAACGCAGGTGACCCCGCCCTGGTGGGAGCGGACCTCGGCTCTCCCGGCAGAGCCGGTGGGCCTGAGGAACCAGACGTAGGCGACCTCGGGCGTGCCCCTCCACTTCCAGGTCATGCACCCTCCCCGGCGGAACTCTGGTGGCTGTCGTCGAAGACGATGTCGTCCCCAACCATCACGCGCAGCGGCACCGTCGCATCCGGGCGGACGAGGCCGGGGTCGGTCGTGTCGAGGTGGATCGAGACTTGAAGCACCCCTTCGGAGTCGAGGTAGAGGTAGGTGAGAACTCCCGCGACCTCGATACATGGCAGGGTGTCGAGGTCGGTCTTGGGATAGAAGACGGCGGCGCGGTTGGCGCGCTCCTGACGGAGGACGGCCTGGATCTGCTCGTCGGTCGGGTAGTCGTCGAACGACTCGCCGGTCAGGCATTCGTGGGTGTCGGCATCGAGGATGTCGTAGCTGAGGCCGGGGCCGTTCTTCCAGGTGGTGCGCTGGATCAGGATGGGACGCCCGGCGATGGTGTGCGCGCCGACGATGGTTTCGCTTGCCTTGTTCACGACACCTCCCATAGATGTTGAGCCGGTTCGGCGCCCACCGGCAGCGCTGGCTTGGGCCCGCCCTTTCCGGTCGGCAGGTCGACCAGTAGCTGCGTGGCTCGCCTCGTGGTGGGCTTGGCCTCGTTGAGCAGGCGGTACGGGTGGCAGCCACGGCAGCGGCCGTCGCCTACCGCGAGGCCGTCCCGGCCGCAGCGTCGGCACTGGCCTGGCGGAATCCGCGGCGTGCCGCCAGGTCTGCTGACCGGCGGCGGTACTGCGTTGACGCCAGGAGGACAAGACCGCCGGTTCTCCCTTCACCGGGCTCATCGCCCCTCCCTGGCTGCCGACTGAACGGCGGGAGGCGGGAAGCAGGACGGACAGCGGGCCTTCTCCCCTGCGATCAACCAGCTGGCGCGCTGGGCGCGGTGGAGCGCCTCGGCCTCGGTGTAGCTCTCGCATACGGAGTCATGAACGTCGTCGCAGTCATCGCACGCGACCTCGTAGACGATGCAAATGCGCACGCTCACGCCAACGTCCCGCCACCACGGCACAGGCTGCCGGCGGTGAAGAGGTGCCAGCAGCCTCGCGACCGGAAAGAAGGGCTGAGAGCATCCAGAGTGCGGTCGAGATCGGCGGCAAGGAGGGAGCGCTGTACAGCAACTCGACGAAGACGAACTCGACGTTCGTCTGGGTGCCGACAGGGTCGAGAGACGTGATGGGCCGAGCCTTGACGGTGAAGCACGTACCATGTGCTGGCGGGTTCTGTTCCGGTTCTCGTCCACAACTGCCCAAAAACCTACAGCGAAAGCTATGTAAATGCAGCTGGCAAAGAAAAAGGTATCGTTGCGCATGTGGATGAGGATGGAGTATTCAACACGGCGGTCACTGCGGAGGGCGGAGTAACCCCTCGAGGAGGAGAAATGTTTCGGTCGACCTTTAACGCGATCGGCGGTAAGGTGACCGGCACATCCGAGGAACCTGGCTCGGAAACGGCGAGATGACCGGCAACTTGGACTCCTTTAATGCCGCGCTTCTATCGGGGAACGCCTTTCGAAGATGCGGCGCGAGGTACGTTCACTGGAAAGATGACTTTCGCGGCTTGGCTTTAATTGCGAGGTGGAGTTTGAATCATTGCGTGGGAACTTCGGCGAGCATGCGGAAGCGATCATGGTGTTTCGTTGATGGCTGACGAAGAAGAGATCAAGCGAGAACTCGCCCGTTTGGCTCGTGCAGGGATCGAGCCGATCAAATTGATCCGTTGGTTGCGATTGGAGCTTGGGGAGCAGTTCTCTGAATTTTCTTTCTGCAGGTACTTCATTGAGGTATTCGATGTTCCACTGTTCAATGTTAGGCGCGCCAGTTCTTGGGTTGGTTTGCCTTACGGTGCTTACCTGTCCGACGAAGAGGTGAACGCAATGCTTATGCCTCTCAGAGTCAGAGGTGATTGAGGTGGTCGCCGAGGTGGTCGATTCGGCTACGAGCCTCACGTGTCTTTGATTTTTGCGTTCAAGAAGGGATGGGATAGACGAGGTCGGCAACCGTTTGGTCCGTAAGAATTCCAACGGCAAGACTCTCAATCTGCCGGGCCAAGAGCTGAGCTTGACCACGACCGGTGCCTGCCGCACCTGCAGCTCAGTTCCTCGGTGCAGTTCCTCCTACTTCGGCAGCGCCGTATTCCAAGAACCTGGTCCAGGTCGCCGTCGACCTTGAGGGCAAGCGCCGCGGCAAGACCGGCGCCCTCATCGCCACCGATATCCACCCGTTCTGGATTCCCACCACCCAGCGGTGGACCGATGCGGGCGAGCCCAAGACCGGCATGTGGCTGCGCACCAGCGTGGGCACCCACGTCCAGATCACCGCGATCAAGACCTGGACCGCCTACCGCCAAGTGGCTCGACGTCACCCGAACGTCGATCGAATGGGCCGACGGTCGGCACAACCTCAACGGCATTCGCGCCATTGGCCGCCACCTCGTCACCGTCAACAGCACCACGGGCAGGCTCCACCGCACCGCCCGTGACACCGGGACGGTCACCGAGATCGAAATGGGCGGCATCGGCTCCCCAAGGGCGATGGCCTGGCCTGGCGCGACGGCAGACTGCACGTGGTCCAGGGCAACATCAACGCCATGCCGGGGCTCGAACCCCCAGGTCGTGGTGATCGAGATGTCCGGCGACCTCACTCGGGGCCGCTACACGGCCAGGTATGTCCCTTCGGGCGGCCTTGGCACTCCAGTTCGATCGCGATCTCGCACGGTCGCGTTCTGGTGGTCAACAGTCAGTACAACCGCTGGGTCGCCGGCCTTCCTCCCGCAGGACGGCCGCGTACGCGCGACCGGCGAGGATGGTGGGGATCTGGTCGTGCAGCCCCCAGGCGGTCACCTGATCGAGAACGTGGCCGGCGGTGACGGCTTCCGGGTCCGCGAAGGTCAGGTCGTAGGGCCGAATCCAGGTGTCCGGATGCACCAGTCGTACTTCGCGGACAGGATCAGGACTTGGCCGTCGGGGCCGGCCATCGCGTCGGCGGCCTCTCGGCACAGCCGGTGGAACGGGCCCTCGTACATTTGTCCGGCGGGTGCCGGCCGGAGCTTCTTGCGTCCGGAGCAGCCGACGACGACCAGCCGCGAGGTGGTCACGCTCGGGTCGTCCGAGGTGGCGGGCATCGGTGCTCGACGGACCAGCGCACGAGCTGTTCCAGGTCCACACCGTCTTCCACCTCGGGCTCGCCTCCGTAGGTCGACCGGATCGTCTCCGCGCAGGGCTCGTGAACCAGGACCAGTTGCTGGCCGGTTCGCAAGAAACGAAAGTGTTCCAATCTCTCGGCCGTCATCGTGTACGTGGTCATTTCGCCTCCTTGGCGATGGCCTCGGCGAGCGGGACCCGCCAGGCACACCCCGCGCCCGGGACGGCCGAGTGCGGCGCCTGCGGGGTGCATTCACCGTCTCGGGCGTGGTGTGCTGCGATCGGTTCCGTCCGGGAACCGTCCGCTCGCCCGCTGCATGGACTGGGGGACTCCACCGCTCGAGGTGGTCCCGGCTCCCGACCGGACGTTCGGCCGAGAGCGGCGCCTGGGCGTGCGGTCCCGTGTCCGACCTCGCTGCGGCGTTTCGCGACGGATCGTCGAGCGCCTCCACCCCTGGCGTGGGCGAAGGTGTTCCTCTGGGGCTCGATGGACGCTGTGGCCTCGCGCCGATGGCTTTGGGCTGGGAGGGAGTTGTCCGGCGAGGGAACTCTTCGTCTACGTGTGATCTACGCCGCTCGGTCGACCATTCGTTGCATCGCCGTCACAGTGGAGCGATAATGGCACTTGCACGGTTTCCTCGCCGGGGCAGCAGGAGCCGACGCGGTGCAGGCTTCAATGCTGACGCGGACGGCTCGTTCCGAGCGGCCGTGATCTTTTTCGGGCACGGCATAGGCTCTGCCTTCTCTTCCCATGACGGCGCTCGCCGTGAACTCCGGGCGGGATCATGATTTTTGATGTGGTGACGGGGCATGACGCCATGGAGACACTGTCCCGGGTACTCGGTGATGACCGCGTTGATGGGAACGGGCGAGACGCCACGCGCATCGCCTGGCTATGCGGCCACGACCGCCTGGTTCTGCGCGTTGTTGCCCAACGGGCGGCGGCGCTGGAAAGCCTTTCGCTGTCAGATCTGGTGGAGCAACTCGCTGATGAGCGCCTTAAGAGCGAGCGTCCCGTGGCAGCCGCAGACGACCTGGTGAATGTGCGCCCGGCTCTTTCGTGGGCCTACCGCACATTGGACGAGCCGTTGCAGCGCGCCTTCCGCAGGATCGGGTTGCACGTGGGCGTGGACCTGGGCCCGGGCGCCGCCGCCGCGCTCCTCGGAACCTCCGCGGCCGAAAGCGCCGACCTGATGAGCGGCCTGGCCTCCGCGCATCTGTTGCACGCCACCTCCAAGGGCCGGTTTCAGATGCCGGCCAAGCTTGCCTCCTATGCCAGGGAACGCTCTGCGGCCGAGGATGGTCCGGCCGAACGACTGGAGTCCGTTCGTCGCGGGCTGGGTTGGTACCTGCGGACCGCCGACGCCGGTCGGTCCTTCGCACTTCCGAACTCGTACCCGCTCCCCGCCACTGGGCCCGACGCCGTGGACGTCCCCGGCTTCGACGACCATCGCGAGGTCATGGAGTGGTTCCACGAGGAGAGGCCGAATCTGCTCACCATGTTGAGTCAGGCGTCCGACCTCGGAATCAACGACATCGTGTGGAGATTGTCCGTGGCGATAAGAGGGCCGTTGGAGGTTCACTCTCGCTGGGACGACCTAGAGGAGGTCCACCGCTTGGGTGTCGCGGCCGCCCGCGCCGTCGGCGACGGACGCGGTGAGGCTTCCAACCTCCTCGGCTTGGGTGATGTGCACTGGCGGAACGACCGCTACGACGCCGCCGGCTCGTGCTACCGCCACGTCGTTCGGCTCGGCCGTGACCTCGCCGACGGAGGGTTGGAGGGGTACGGGATGCGCGGCATCGGTCTGGTCATGATGGAGGCCAGTGACATCGGTGCGGCTGTCGACCATTTCCTTGCCGCCGAGGAAACCTTTACTGCGAGCGGGCAGCGCCATGGGGAAGCAGCGGTCCTGCTGAATCTAGCCAGGTGCGCCTCGATCACGGGGGACATCGACGAGGCGGTGTCCTTGTGCCATGAGGCGCTGCTGATCTTCTCTGAGATCGATGACCTGTGGAGTTACGCGCAGGGTGTGCTCGACCTGGCATGGGTGGCACACGATGAACGGCGGGACGCCGGTGTGGAAGCACACCTGGTGGAGGCTGCCGACATTTTCGCGTACTTCGGGGATCAGTTGGGCGCCAATCGGGCGATGGCGTCGCTGGAGGACCTGCGGCATCGGGGCCGCGCCAGCCGCAGGACACGGACGGACGAGATCGATCTGACACGTGAGTTTCCCTTGGAAGGCGCCGGGCCGGTGACGGTGGCCCGCGCAGCCCATCGGTCGTCGGGACGAGACCGACGCGTCACCCCGTCACCGTCCGGCACCCGCCGATCAACGACCATCTGAGGGCGGCCACTTTCTGCCGCATCGGGGTCGGAAGCGGACCGCGCCAGCAGGTGTGCTCGGCGTGGCCCTGGAAGGACCAGGGCCCGGATATTGCCGCCAAGTACGGGCTGCTCCTGACGTTCATCGAGGAGCAGGCATCCTACGCGCGCCGGTCCTACGAACGAGCGTCGGGGCTACTGGTCGGCGGCCCTGACGGGATACATGGAGGCCATCGAGGTCGCCTCACGCCGAGCATCCGAGATCGCTCAGGATGCGCACAGGGGTTTCCTGCCTTGCGCGGAGAAGGGCGGGGCCGGATGGCCCGCCCGTGTGTGACTCGGTCGGCTAAGCGGCCCCGGAGGTGTCCGGGCTCGTGGCGCCGCGCAGTAGGGCTTCGGCCCGTCGAGTGGCGTGGATGAGCCGGGCACTGTCGATCACGTTCCGTCGCCGGGTCCAGGCGTCCCGGCGGTGGCGGAGGGCCTGTTGGGGCCCGGTCGGGTCCTTGATGACGTCGCCGCACCAGCAGAGGACGTTGGGGCCCAGACCCCAGATCACCGCGTTGATCGCGGCGCAGGCGACGGCGATCGGGTCGATGTCCCCCATGTACCAGCGCATCTTCGCCGGATCGCCACCGGCGTTCCGCAGCGTCTGCGCCTGCGCCCGAATGATCCCGCCCGTACCCGCGGTGTCCTCGCTGAACAAGGACCCCGGCACGAGGTCCTTGGCGTCGAGCAGGCCCATGCGCGCCGTCAGGGCGGACACATCCGGCGGCGTGTGGAACTCCCCCAGCCCCTTGCGCTGTCCATGAGAGCGCAGCCAGGTGAGCACGTGCCCGAGCACGTCTTCGTCCGCCCGCAGGGAAGGGTCCGCGTGGCCGGTCACCCTGAACAGGCCCGCCCTCATCGCGGCGTTGGCGACCGCCCGCACCGCATGCATGGTCCGCTCGGGCACCTCCGCGTCCACCCACTTGTGAAGCGGGCCGGCGACCTCGGTCAGGTACGGGTCGACGAACCACAGACCCGCCCAGGCCCACCGGATCGTCTTGAGGAACTGCTCGCCGGTCATGGCGCGCCACTGCTCGGCGATGTCGGGTGTGCCCGGCTTCTGACGGACCAGGGCCAGTGAGGCGACCACCCCGGTGGGGATCTCGATCGTCGTACCTCCGTGGTTGTTGTGCCAGGCGGCCGAGACGGCTTCGGCGATGTCGGGGGCGAGCGGGGCCACGTACTTCCTCCTCGGGCATCAAAAAGGCCGGACGGTCGACGTCCGGCCTCGGGTGAAGGATGAAAGAAGGCGGTCAGGCCATGGCCTCCAGGTCGTCCACGCCGTGGGCCTTGGCGTACTGGACGCCGAGTGCGGTGAACCGGACCCACGCCGTCCCGTCGTGCTGGAAGGTGGTCAGCAGCCCGGCCCGCTTGAGCTGCGTCAGGTTTCCCCGGCCCTCCTTCCCGATCTGGACGTTGCCGTCCGTCGGAGGCGTCCCGCTCCAGTTACCGGCGTCCTCGGCCAGGGCCATGAACAGTTCGTGCGAGGCGGGGGTGAGGTCGACCCGGAGCAGGGGAGCGGCCTCCGTGCTCCAGGGATGGGTGCCGAACCGTCCCTCGAACCCGTCGGTGATGTCGTTGGGCTCATCCTCCAGGACGTCGAAGCCGACCGATGCGCGGGCCAGCCATACCCCCTCGATCCGCACCGCGTCGCCGACCTGCAGGCTGCGCAGCCTCCGGTCGTAGTACTTCTCGCTGTCGGCGAACTGGCCGTTCGCCAGGAGGAAGGCGTCCTCGGCCGCCTTGAGGCACTCCATGCGGACGGCGTCGTACTCGTAGACCTTCACCAGCTCATGGCCGGGCCGGTATCCGAGGAGACCGGCCCGCCGGCCTTGCTCGTCCTGGGTGATGTTGTGGAAGATCTCGACCTTCATGTGCATCTTCTTTCATCGACGCGATGGCGTGTGTCGCGCCGCTGCTGGTGCAACTCGCGGGCGGGCTCGCGCCGATCCTGTCGGCGCTGGCGCCGCTGCTGGGCGACCTGCCGGCCGCGCTCGCTCCTGTGGTTGGAGCGCTCCTTTCTGGGCTGCAGCCCGCGGTCTCTTCGCTGGTTCCGGCCGTCGCTGTGCTGGCGAAAGTCATTGGAACGATCCTCGGAGCGCTCGCTCCGGTGCTGGCGATCTTGGGCAGGTTCATCGCCGGACTGTTCTCCGGCCTGTCGCCGGTGCTCGCCCCGATCGTCGCGCTGATCGGTCAGGTGGCGGTGACGCTCGCCGGGGCGCTGATCACGGCCATCCGCCAAGCGCTGCCGTCGGTCCTCCAGATCTATTTGGCGGTGGCGTTGCTAGTGCCCGCCGTGATGCCGCTCGTGCCGGTCATCGTGCAACTGGCGCTGGTGCCGCTGCTGCCGGTGACCGCGCCGCTCGCGGCGCTGCTGGTGAGCGTGCTGGTGCCGGTCCTGCGGATCGTGATAGGTGTCCTCGTCGGCGTTTCCGTGCTGGTCGGCACGGTCGTCACGGCAGCGGTCCGGGTCTTGGCCGCCGTGCTGCTGTGGCTGGCCGACCACGTCCTACGGCCGGTGTTCACCGACCTGGCGGTGCTCACCCAGGGCGCGTACAAGGTGGTCCGGCCCCTGCTGAACGCGATGGCGGGCGCTGGGCGGAGTGTTCCGCGCCATCTGGGACCGGTGGATCAAGCCGGTGTTCAGCCCATTCGTGACCGGGCTTCGGGTCACGGTGGGCCCGGCGTTCCGGTGGCTGACCGACACCATCATCAAGCCGCTGTGGCGCGAAGGTCGTGTCCGGGAGCGCTGACGCCCTCGTCTGGCCCGCCTGAGGATGCGGTACTGGTTCGGCGCGAGCTGGGCCGACTGGACGTTCGGGACCGGCAGCCAAGGCGTCGTCTACCTGACGGCGGGCGTCACCATCACGTTCTGGAACCTCGCGACCGGCGGCATCCGCTACACCGACCTGCTCGACGCGGAGGGCCGTGTGATCGACGCCGTGGTGACCGGCACCGGAACGGGCGTCCCTCTGGGTTTCCTGCCGCGCTTCCAGGGGCCGCCGGACCTGATGGGGATGTGGGCCGACGCCGGGGCCGGGCACCGGTTCTGGATCACGACCACCGATCTGGCCGCCGCGCTCACCGCGCTCACCCAGCGGGTCGCCGATCTGGAGATCCTGCTCGGCGCGCAGCCCGCACGCCAATTCGCCTAGTCGACGAACCCCCTGGTCGTGAACGCCCCCGACCGGGCCTTCGCGCTTCTGCTCCGCTTCATGAGAGGACTCCCTTTGGTCCCGTCAGCGATCCGTACCCTCGTGCCTCTGATCGTCGGCGCGATCCTCGCCTGGACGGCCCGCGCCGGCCTCGACCTGCCCGACGACGCGGTCACCGACATCGTCACCGTGACGATCACCTTCGCCTACTACACCGTCTCACGATGGGCCGAGACGCAATGGCCCGCCCTCGGCCGCTGGCTGCTGGCGGCCGGGCTCACCCGCCAGGCCCCGGTGTACGTACCGGCGGCGACCGCCCACCGACTCACCCGACCGGCCGAGTGACCCCGATCCCACACCGCCCCGCCCGTTCAGGCGCTCCCCGCGCCTGGACGGGCGGGGCGGTTTCCGCGTTTCACCATCACCGAACCGCGGACCACTGGGCGGCTCAGTCTTCTGGGCCCGTGGTGCCTCACCAGGGCCCGGCTGGAGGGTCGACCACGCGGGTGCGGGCCGGCCGGGCCGACAGATCGTCGCGCCCGAGTCGCCCTCTCCGTGGCGCGTCCGCCGGTCGGGTCCCGGCCCGGTGGCTCTCACGGTGCTCAATTCGCCGCCGTCATCCTCACCGAACCACCGTGGCCGTAGAGTGGACCACCCGTACCGAGCCTTTTGAGGGACGCATGGTCGCACTGGTTAATGAGGTCCAGGGTCTTGTGACGGTCGAGCGCCACCTGTTCTCGCTCGTCGGCGTGGAAGCCGTCTCGACGCCCGAGGACGCGGACTGGATTCCGTGGCAACCGAGTCCACAGGAGCCGGGCTTCTTGTACGTGGAGAGCGCCGGCGAGGACCACGACGCGCAGGTCATCCTTCAGATGTGGGACGGTGAACCGGCCCGTGACGCATCGTCGTGGGAAACGGCGGCGGACTTGGCGGTCGTGGTGTCCGGTGACAGTGTGCAACTGGCCACGCTGACTGGCGGGCCTGCGGAAATGGACGACCTGTCCGTCGATACCGGGACGTATCACCTTCGGGCTTGCTGCCGTGGGCGACGGGCGATAGCCGATATCCTCAGCCGGGACCTTTCCGGCAGCGACGACGACTCGGCCGCCGACGAGTGGCCCGAGGGAGTCGAAGTGTATCTCTTCCAGTTCTGGCCCCGCGTTTGACGGGGCCCGGCTCGGGGCCCCGTCAAGTGGGCGGCTCTCAGCGTTTGGGCCGAATCCAGATCACGAACACTTCGCGGATCTCCACACCCCGCGAACTCTTCCAGCGCCAGTCGAGGATTCTGTCGAGGTCGTACCACCGTCCAAGACGGCGGCCGGCCTCTTGGTTGTCATTCTTGTCGATGGCCTTGGCCGAGAACATGTTGCAGGGCTTGGTCTTTTCGTGGAGGCACTGCGCGGCCCCCTCATAGGTTGACGCGAACGGAAACTCGTCGCAGTCCAGACCTCGCGCGGAGTAGTTGGGCCACACGTTCTGGCAGACTCTGCGCGCCTTGCCCCGGTTGCTTTTCTGGCGCGTCTTGTTGACCAGGCGGTGTAGCGGGAAGTTCGCGCTGCACCCAGGGATCACCTTGCTCTGCTTGATCTTCGGATGGGTGTTCCAGGGCTGGTTGCACGCCACCCAGATATGACTCGCCGTCTCGTTGACGTTCTTGTCGTCGGTGCGGTACAGCAGGTGCGGCATGACTTCCCAGAAGACGCCGCCGCGCTTGGCTCTGGTGTTGTACTGCGCCGAATCGAAGCGCACGGACTGGTTGATGATGCGCGTGTGCTGGTTGACTCGGTTCGATCCGCCGATGAACTGCCATCCGGCGACGTTGACCTTGGCGACGCCGACACCGACATTCGGCTTGGACGCCAGACTGAAGTCCGCGATCGGCGTCTTACGCCACTGGCTCATCTTCCGCCTGACGGTGAGATGGCTGTTGGTGCGGTCATCGCAACCGCCGATCTGCCCCAGCGTCGGAAAGCAGTAGACCTGGAAGTAAAGATCAGGGTCCGGGGCGTAGCTGGTGTTCCCCCGCTTGACGATGTCCTTGATCTGTAGCCGCAGGTCGACCCGCCTGGACCCCATGTAGCCGAACCCGACGAGAACGGCCTTCGCGCTTATGCTCCCGATCTTACCCCCTCGGGAGTTGTAGTAGACGAATTGCAGGGGCCAGTGGTTGCAGTAGTTGAAGCGGCTGTTGACCTGGCCCTTCTTGACATTCTTGACCTTCTGCTTCTCGCATGCCTGCAACGGGGTGGGTGCCGCCGGAGCGACATTCCGAGAGCCGATAGTGCTGGAGTCGACAGTGACGACGTTCTGCCTGCGACTGCTGTCGATCTGTTCGATCGTGCGTCGACGGCGGACGTCCGATGCCGCTTCCTGGTGGTCGATCCCGCCGATGACCATGCGGACGCCACCACCGGTGGAGGCCGCAGCCGCCTGGGGAGCGACGACGAAAGCAGGAGCGACAATGAACGCCGCCAGGATCTGTCCGAACCTGTTTCTCATCAGGCAGCCAATCCCCCCACTCACCGAAACGCCATTTCCTGGCATCTTGCAGGTAAGCTAACGGCTGGTCATGACCTCGGACAAGGGACGGGGTTGGCCGTGTTCGGACACGTGACCGATGCCATCGTGACGGCGGAGATCGCACCCATCGACACAGACGGAGCAGGGCCGTTTGACCGGCTCGCAGCCATCGGGTGAGCAGTTCGGCACCACGTTGGCTGCGCGTGGGGCGGTTCCGGCGGCGGCACTCACGACCAGATGCTTCGGGCTGTGGAGTCCACGCGCCCCGCCGCCCTGTCCAGGTGAGCCTGCTTACGGGTCATGTCATGCCGCCGCCCCTAGCGATCCGGCTCACCGCACCGCCGTTGCGCCGGTCGATCCATCGAGCCGTTTGCCCGTGGCCTCGCGAACGGGGCACGGTGGTCATGCCCAGGGTGCGCCACATGTGGGCACACCCACGAACTAGGAGGCCGTGATGGCGCTACGGTTCCTGTGCATCGACCCCGGCACCAACGGCGGTAACTGCCCCGCCGTGTTCATGGACGAGGAGACGGGCGATCTGCTGTTCCAGGGGTGGACGGAGACGAACGAGGGCACCCTCACCGAGGCGAGCACGCATAGCCCGATGGCCGCGCGAGAGTCGATGGTGAGGCTCCCCGCCCGCATGAAGACGATGGTTCTGGAGGCGCTGAGTGCAGCAGGAAAAGACGTTCGCTGAGCTTTTCGCCGGTACCACCACAGGTCGCCGGGCTTCGCCGCTGGGGCTGTCACAGCATGATCGTGCTGGTCGAGTGGCCTGTTCGGCGGCGAGCAAGGCCGGCCCGGAGTAGAGACTCCGCCCATTCAAGATCGGCAAGGACTCTGGACGGGCTTAGTCGACGCGCTCCACATGGGAAACATTTCCTCGACCTACCACGATCAAGAAGATCACCACCCCAGCTCGACAGAAAAAGACCGTTCCGGCATATCCATTGACGCAACAAGAGCAAGATGGTAATCATGACTCACTCCTACTGGTAGAGAACGGCCCTTGGGTGGGAATTCAAGCGCCGCAAGCCCAAGGGGGCGCCGAGTGACCGGGCTCGATCCGCTCGTTAGTGCGATCGTGGGCGCATGGACGAACATCATTGATTGGTGGCAGCGGTCACCCAAGGCATTCAAACGCTTCATCATCTACGGCGTGATCCCGATCGCCCTCGTCAGCGCCGGGATCTTCGTGGGAGCCAAATACCTGAGCCCGGAGCCACCCGAGCCACCACCCCTTGGCCTGGACCTGAACGGCTACTGCCAATCCTACGACCTGAAGTATGCGAACGAGACATGCGCGCAGGACTTGGATCTACGCCAGGCTTGCGAAGGGCAGTACGGGCCAAACAAGCACACTGTCGACTTCAATCCCAATGATAAGTACAGCGCAAAATGCCTTCGACCCGACCAGAGGGAACCAGTAGGCGGGATAGTCAATATCTCCGACCACTGCAAGAAGAAGTATCTGAACGTGGTCAACGTCGGGGCATGGTTCGACGATAAGGCGAAGAAGTGGCTATGCCGCTTCAAGATCGACTATTCTGCCGCCTGCGTCTGGAGATACGGCACGTCCGACCTGAAAGCTCGCCGCGCCGAGGACGGGACCTGGAACTGCGTCAAAAGCTAGTGGCACCGATTCAGCCGCTGCTCGGGACGTGAGACGGCCACCACTGTGATCATGAGGTTGTGATCCTTGATCTGCGGTGGCCTTCTCATGAACCTAAGCGGTGACCTATCCAGCCGAGCCGGTTCCCGCGCTAACGCCCCGAAAGTGGTCCCAAGTCCCGTCGCAACGTCCGCGACCGCAGCCGCGCAACACCCGAGATCGCCGGTGGAGCGGGCGTGATCCCGGCGGTTGGGATGCGCTCGCGTGCCGGTTCTGACGCTGGCCCGCCGACGAGATCGGCGTCACGATCGCCGGGACAGGTGAAGTGCCGAGGAAGGACTCACGTGGCGGACCCTGCGGTGACGGGCTGCGGTGGGGTGAAGTCGGGAGGGGCGGTGAGCGGTGTCTGCACGAGACCGAGACGGACGGGGCCGCCCAGCGCAACGAGTTCGAAGTCGACGTTGTCGAGGAGCCGGCGCGCCTCCTCGGGTGTGGCGGCGTCCACGGTGACGCCGGCTTGGACGGTCATGGTGAACCGCTGGGGGCGCTCCACCGCCGGTGCCTCATCGTCGGCACCGGGAATGGTCACCTTGACGGCGGCGCCGGTGGCGGGGTCGGTGACGATGAAGGTGTTGGCCAGTGAGCCGGGGCCGCTACGGCATCGCCAGGCCTTCAGCGCGGCCTCGTGCGGGTCGACCGCCCATTGCTCGATCTCCCAGGTGACGTGATAGTGAGGCATCCTCGCCTCCGTCCGGCTTCGATGGGGCAGGGTGGAGATCGGCGCGTCGCAGATGCCTGCGGGCGCTGCCGTAGTGGTCGGCGATGGTTCCGAGCCGGTCATGGGCGCCGTCGAGCTATCCCACCGCTGTGTGGGCCGCGACGAGGTCGGCGACGGCGGGACCGTTCCCCGTAGCGGCGTCCCGGATCATCTGCCTCCGACGCCTGGCCAGTTCGCCGGCAAGCGTGGTCAGCCGGGCCACGATCATTTGGGTACGAACGGTCAGCGACGCGATGCCGGCGGCGGTGATCTGCGCCTCGCGGTGGTCATAATCGCCGAGGAGGACCAGCGCGGCCGAGAGACCGTCATGGGTGGTAAGCAGCGCCTGCTCGGTGAGATGGGGCTCTTGCATGTGATCTTTCCTGGGAACGGCTGCGGGCGGCCGGTCGAGTGACCTGCGGCTGCCTTCAGCAAGCGGGGGTGGAAGATGTGCCCTGCGGGCGATCTCAGGCTCGGGTCGGCTACGGCCTGCCGCTCGTCCGCGGTGGCCGGGGACCAGCGACGGTCCCCTACCCGGCTCAAGGCGCCCGCGGCACCCGCGGTCGGGCCCGCATGCCGGGTGGTCCGGCCGGGCCAAGATGTTTCGCGCCAGCGAAAGATCTCTGGGCCGGCCCGGACGAGCGAAGCGAGAACCCGGCTGCGGGCACGGCCAGGGTGGCGCAGCCTCGAGAGCCGGGAAAGGGGACCGAGCTCGACTCGGCGCGGCCGCATCGACGGCCACGAAGCTTGAGCGGTCCGAGCAACACCGAAAGCACCACAAGAGAACGGGAGCCGGCTCACAGACGTCGCACAGAATCCGCGTCACGGTTTCCTCCAAGGACGACGCCGCGGGTACCACGATCTCTCCGGCGGCGTGCTACTGCACCATCGGCCTCGTGGTGGCCGCGATCAGGCCACCGTCGACTATCGGGTCGTGTCCGTTGATGTCAGACGCCTCGTCGGAGCCCGGGACGGCGCCCGTGTTCTGCGACGTCGCCGCACGCGATTCCCCGATCACGGATACTCGCGCCTGTCGAGCGGCCAGGTCAGCGTCGGCTCCATCAGGAGGTGGGGGCGGCCGGCCTCGTGGACGAGGACGCCGACGGGCACGGGGTGGGTGAGGCGTCCGTGCGGGGTGGTCGGGCCGACGTCGTCGGGGTCGGTGCCGGCCAGCGTGGTGTCCGCGTTGAGGGTGACCCAGGCGGTGCCCGGCCTGTACCAGCGGGCGGCGTGCTGGGCGGCTGCTCCCATGCGGTGGCGACCAGTACGTCGGTGCGCTCGGTGATGATTCCGATGACGGCGTTGAAGCGGCCGGTGAGCTCGTCTCGGGCCTCGATCAGTTGCGGGGGGAGCTGCTCGGCGATGGGGGATGGGCCCGCGCGCTCGGGTGCGGGACGTGGCGTTCGGGTCGTGAACCGTTGAGAATCTCGGTGGGCGGTCATGCGGAAGCGCCTGTCTGTTCGTGCCGCCGGATACGACCCGTCGATCGGCCGGACCCATGATCACGGTGTCGTCCAAGGCGGCGGTGATGAAGGTCGACGGCCGCGCTGCGGCGGATGCGTGGTCGTCTTCGCGAACGCCCTCTCGGCTCCGGGAGAAGGGCTCTGTCGGCGGCGGTCACCGTGGAGCTGCGATCGCTCGCCGGGAAGGCTCGGATCGCCTCGCCGCCGCGCCATGCGGTCTTGGGGGGTGGACGTCGTCGGGTTCGTCCTCCTGGCCGGCATCTGGGGTCAGGCGTCGTACCTTCCGGCGAGTCGAGCCGCGACGACATCCGCCACCGCATCGAGGGACTGATCACGGAGCTCCTGCCTGCTGATCGCTGACAGCCAATAGTGCTGCGCGGGTTGTACCCAGCAGCGGTCAGGTCCCCGCCCGTTGGAGAGCATCCGGGTGATGGCGGCCACGGTGTCGCGAGCGTCGCGGCCCGCACCGATCAGCGTCGCAGACCCCGGGCCGATCCAGTCACCGTAACCGAGCAGCAACAATCGCGGCTCGGCCACCGACTGCGTGCCGTTCACCGCGAGCGCCGAGGGTTTGCAGGGCATGGCTGAACGGGGTGCCGTCACATTCATGGCCGACGCCGGCCTTCGCGAGGGTTCGGCACCTCGCTGAGAGTCGGCCCGGCAGGGACGTGGGCACGCTTGACGACGGGCGGCATCGAGTTCACCGACCTGGGCGAGATCCCGGCCACTTTCCCGTTGTGGTGATGAAGCCACTTCGCTGCGATCACGTTCATCTGGACGAGGTGGACGGTGGCGGGATGGGTCGGTGAGGGACCACGCGCGGCAGCGTAGGACAGGCAGTAAGCTAAAACTCACATAGTGTCGTGTTCTGTTCTCCGGTTCCGGACAGAGCGGCCAGTACACGGCCCGGCGCTCTCCGCCGGCCAGAACCATTACTGCGGTGTCCGCCGCGAAGTGGCTCGACGATGCCCTTATGGGGAATTTTCCGCGACCCCCGCGATGTAGGCACTGAGAAAGAGGATCCGATTTGGGCGCACCCCAGGTTGTGCTGATGACCGACCACGGTTCGATGGAGGGCAGCCGGGACGTTCTGGCGACCGCGGTGCGGAGGCTCACCAGCCACCCGCCCGTGCTGCTCGACGCACGGCACTTCATGACCGGGGGACAAGGCCGGGTGGGCGCCGAACGCGGAACGCTCCGGCTCCAGGCGCCGGGCGAGGTGCCCGTCGTGAACCCGGCAGCGGTGATCATCTATGAGATACCGCCGGCCGAACGTCGCCGCTTCGAGGACTTCCAACACCTGCTGCACCAGCACGGGACGGTCTCGCTGGGCCTTGACGCGGACGCGTGGCGGACGGCCACCGAGAAGGACCGCACCGCCGAGCGGTTCACCCTGGACGGCGTCCCGCACATGGAGAGCATCACGCTGTCCGGACCGACCGAGGAACAGACCATCGCCGCCTTCGGCCGGCTCGGCCGCGACGTCTGGGCGCGGCCGACCGTCGGCATGGGCGGCGACGACGTCTTCCACATACGCACCGACACCCAACTGCGCGACGCGGCGCGCCATTACGCCGCATCCGGGCTGAACTGGTTGATCGCCCGCGACGCCGGCAACTTCAACCGGGACGGGCGGCGCCACCAGTTCCGCGTGGTCGTGCTGGACGACCACGTCATCAGGGCATGCGAGCACGTGCAGCCCGACCCCGACGCACCCTGCAACGAAAGCCGGGGCGCCGTCTCCACCCTGCTGGACATCGACGACCTCTCTCCCGACATCTACCAGCCGGCGATCGCCGCCACCAAATCCCTGGGGCTCCGGTTCGGCGGGGTCGACCTCGCCGTCGAGAACGGCGGCGTCGTCTTCGAAGTCAACGTCCACCCGGCCTTCGGCACGCTCCAGGCCCTGGAAACCGTCGCCGTCCCCTACGTACAGGCACACCTGGACATGCTCTGACCGTTCCTCACCGTGGGGGCGATCACCTGAACGCGGGCGGCGGCGCGCTGCCGAGCGCGCTGCGGCTCGACCACGGCCAAGCGGTCGTCCACGTCCCCGGCCGGACGGTCCACTGCGCCTGTGCGGCCCCCGTGGTGACGCCGAGCCGACGTCGGGGACGCCTTCGTCATCGCCGCCCAGGCCCGGATGTGCCGCGACCTGGAGAACCCATCCAGGCCATCGAGGAGTCCGCGGCGGAGCTGGGGCGCTGAAGGCGGTTCCGGGACTCTACTGACGGAACGCCAGGTGTGATGGCTCGGGCCGTTGATTCCGCGAGGTCCTCGACCGCGTGTCGTACGGGCAGCAGGGCGAGGGTGGGTGATCGTCGATGCAGACCTGTTCGCCGCCTTCTGCTCGATCATGGTGGTGAGGTCCAGCCGGCTCACAGGGTTTCGGTGCGTTGGTGGTCGATCCCTGCGAGCCGGCTCGGCGTGGTTCTAGGCGGTTGTTGCCGGTGCTGCCACTTGGGGAGGCGTTCCAGGAGCCATTGGGCGAGGTCGTGGGTGACCAGGAGTGTTCCTGGTTGTCGGTGGCGCACTTGGAGCCGACGTCGGCGGGACGCGCGAAACGACCTGTTGGGATGTCATGGTGGGTGGGTGGCCGAGGCGCACGCCTCGCCGGCGGCCGGAACGGCCCGGCGTCAGCCCAGCTCCTCCGCCCCGGCCCGCAGCCTTTCACCCCAGCGGTGCATCTGGGCCGGCGGACCCGCCTGCGTCAGGACGCCCCGCAGCCAGCCGGCGCAGTCCGCGGCACCCGGGCCGTCGCCCGTGCGGCGGGCGGCGCGGCCGAGGGCGAGGAGCAGGTCGCCCCAGGGTTCGGCGTGCTCCGAGAGCCGGTGGCGGAGTTCACCGGAGCTGGAGGCGACGGCGTAGCAGCTGTGGATCTCGCGGCCCAGGAGCCGCCAGCCGCGCAGTCGCGGGTCGTTCGGGTGGGGCCTGGTGGCGTCGAGTCCGCCGGCGACGGCCTGGGCGGCGGTCGGCAGGTGGATCAGGGCGGAGCCGCGTTCGGTGGGGCAGCGGGGGGCGGTCTTGGCCGACGGGTTCACCTCGATGACGTTCAGCAGGGCGCGTGCCCACGGTCGGCGGGAGGTGTCCGTCGCGGCCACCGCTTGGCGGAGGGTGTGCGGGCCGGTGGCGTTCAGGACGGCGGCGGCCCAGGTGCCCTCGCGCAGGGTGTCGCTCGGGTTCATGCGCGCCAGCAGTTCCGGGCTGTAGATGCCCTCGGTCGAGCCGCCGGTGGTGTTGAGGATCGCGGCACGACGGCCGAGCAGTTGCGAACCGGGGGCGGCATGCCCGTTGCGGCCGAGGAACTCCGCGAACTCGCGTCCCACGTCATACGCCTCGCCCGCGAGGTCTCGGCGGCCGTCCCGGTGGTGGATCAGCATCGCCCGGCCGATGGAGTCGACCAGCGTCGAAAGACCGATAAGCGCCTCCCGCCCGCGGCCCATCGAAGGGGAGTTGTCGTTGTAGAGGCGGCCGGCGAAGTCGAGCGCGACGACCGCCAAGTCCGCGTCACCCACCTCGGACTGGATCCGCCCGAACACCGCGGCCGCCCGGGCCGCCGTCTCCCAGCCCGCTCCGCCGGCCGACGCCAGCGCGTCCCGCAGGGCGTCTCCTGCCTGGTCGACGGCGGTGAGCGGGGCGCCCTCAGCCAGGGTCTTCAACGGTTCCGTGCCTGGCAGGCCGGCTAGCGGATCGTAGGTGTGG
This sequence comes from Thermomonospora umbrina, assembly GCF_003386555.1. Classification (GTDB taxonomy): domain Bacteria; phylum Actinomycetota; class Actinomycetes; order Streptosporangiales; family Streptosporangiaceae; genus Thermomonospora; species Thermomonospora umbrina. Next base: position 6,667,136 of record NZ_QTTT01000001.1, read on the forward strand.
ACGGCGACGGTCCGGGGTCCGGCGTCTCCGGACTTCAAGGCGCCACCGTCCCCGGGGCCGCCCGAGCAGTCTCCTCGGCACCTCTCTCCTTGCTCTTTCTCGAACGCCAGAAAGCCACCGCCGCCCCCAACACTGGAACACCTTTTGATTCAACCTAGATCATTTATCGGTGATGCGCGCTGCCCGAAGATCCTCGACCTCGATTCAGGTGACCGGGACGATCCATGCCTGCTGGGCGATGCCGTTCTGGGCGCAGTAGGTGTGGGCGATCCCAGGAGCCTTGGTCGGGAACCGCGTCCGGCCGGTTCTAAAATTAATCGTGCCGGTCAAGATGTCATGGCAGTGAACCTTCACCACGTATTTCCCGGTGTCGCACCGGCCGGCGCCCCGCCACAGGCCCGCGGCGTAGTCCGATTACGTCCATGTCACACACGGCTCGGCGACCGCGGACGCGGGAACGGCAAGGACACCGGTGGCGGCGAGAACGACGACGGACACGGACGAGACACGCGACAAAAGGCTCATGGTCGATCTCCCTGGACCCGAGGATGGTGCACGTTTCACCTCAATCCCAGCCCGCATATGACCGCGCCACTGCGTCTTACGCCTCATTGAGCCCTCTTTGTCCGATGTCGGCCATACCTCGCGAACGCGTCCCCCGACACAGACGCGCAGACCCCCACTCGGGTCCGCGCGACCAGATGAAAGGTGGCTCTGCGTAACCAGCGTGAGGGTGGAGGGTGGACGCGGTGCGGAGTGGGCCTCGGGGCGATCCGGCCCTCCGGTTCCGAACGTGTCCCCAGACATCCGAGCACGTTGTGGTGTCAAGCGGCTGCGGCCAGGCGGTCGTTCTTCACCTTGCGGTTCATGATGTGCTGGGAGCGTCCGCCGGCGCGGGTGACCGGCGCTGACCCGGCGTAGGCTTTGAGGCCGCGGGCGTCGGCGAAGCGAGTCCGGTCGTCGCCGACCTCGGCCAGGAGGCGGGCACCAACCAGAGGGCCGACCCCGGGAAAGCTTGCGATGATCTCGGCGTCGGGATGCAGGCGGAAGGCTTCTTCGACGGCATTGGCCAGGTTCTGCTCGGCGGCGCAGGCGGCTTCGAGCTGACCGATGAGTGCGGCGAGTTCTGTGCAGGGCCCACTCGATGCGACGCCCGATGGTGCTCGTTGGCGACCCCGCGCAGCAGACCCGAGTCGACACGGACCAGATCGGGCGACTCCTGTGCGGGGCAACGCGATGAACGCCAGCATCAAGACGAGCGCGAGTCCGATGGCCCTCATGGGCGAACACCCTTCGTAAGCGCCGCTCACCCCCAAAATGCCCTGAACCTATGCGCACCCGACCGTCGGGCCTACTGAGTCGAGCGTGGATATCACGCGCTCTCGACTCACTCCTTGATGATTCACTCGGCCGGGAAGTCTTCGACGCTCACGCGTCTCGGTATAAACCTCATTAAAGCCCAGAGGTCAGGCAATTTGCGTGCGACCCTGAGGGCATGCGCACGTTCGGGTTGCTGGATTCGTGGCGGCGTCGGTCCAGAGGTCCGAAGCCGGTGGGTGATCGGAGCACCACGGGCCGGTATCTCGTGATCGGTCTCCTGGGTTTGGGAATGACCTGGTGGTTGGTGGGATGGTCCGTCCACGACCTTGGCGCGAACCTGCGGGCGGCGCGCGGTGACGGCACTCATGGCGCGCTGTCCGAGCTGAGAAACGTGTGCGGCAAGGGCAGGTGCCGCTGGGAAGGCCGTTTCACGCCGGCCGGCGGAACCACTGTGCGCGACCACGTCAAGTGGGGCGGTTCCACTCCCCGGAACGATGCGCCACCGCCCGGTCTCGCTTTGCGCGCCGTCGACATCGGGGACTTCAACGGCACCGTGTATCCGCCCGGAGCGACGCCGGGAGTCTTCAACGTGCTCGCCCCGCTGCTGTGGGGACTCGCCGTCGGGGCGGGCTCAGTGGCCGCCTGCGTCTGGGCGACACGCCGCCGGCTCGGAGCCCCGCTGACGAGCCGCGCCCGCTTCGAGAACGAGCCCGCGGACGCCGTCACCATCACGTTGGAGCGCTCGGCACGGACCCCGGCCATCATGCTCGTCCTGACCTCGGCGGCCCTGGCGGGGGCATCGATCGTGACCGGGATGATCGTGTTGCGCCTGCCCGCCACCCCCGAACTGTTCGGCCCGGCCCTGGCAGCCGCGATCGTCACCGCGCTCATGGCCGGTGCGGGCGTCCAGGCGTTGCGGGCCCTGCGCCGCCCGCCGCGGGCCTGGCTCACCCAGGACGCCATGGTCATCCGCGATCCGCGACTGTTCACCCGGGATTGCAGGATTCCCCGACCAACGGTCGAGGGGGCACGCCGTAAAGCGGAGGCCGACGTTGACGCCGCGTGTCTCAGCCCGTACGAGCAGAAGGGCCCCTTCCTCCTCGTCATCCTGCGGAGTCCCGTCACGGTCGATCGGCTCCGCACCGGACTCACGGGCGGCTGGCTATGGGACCTGACCGCCAACGAGCCCATCGACCAACGCAAACGCTACTTGTCGCCGGCCCCCGCACCGTTCACCGCGCTGCTGCTCAAGAGCCCGGCCCCGGACGACGCCGTGACGGCCATCAACGCATGGGCGCTCCCCGCTCCGGACCAGGGGGCCAAAGAAGTCCCCGCACCACCCCGTCGACGACGGTGGCGCATCCACCGCATCCACCGCTCCCGGGAATGACTCACCATCGCCATGGGCCACTCGAACACCGCGCTCGGCGACCACGCGCCTCCGCCGAACCGGGCGCGCGACAACTTTGGGCGACCGGCCCTGGCGTAGAAGGCGTCGCTGCGGGAGCCGCCCACGGCTGATGGGCTGCTCCCTCCATTGCGAGTGTTCCCCGGCCTGCTGCTGGTCACCTTCCTGTTCGGCGAGGGCCGCACGGTCACCGTGCAGGAATGCGTCGCCTCACGGGCGACCCCGCGTGAAGGGGCCGTCACCGTTCTGGACTGCACCGGGGACGTGGCACGACTCCGACGGGCGCCGGATCTCCGGGCACATCTCGGGAGTGGATCGCGGCGATGTGGGACGCAAGGTCACCACGCGAGCAGGGCCGATCGGCCCCCATGCGACCCCGATGTGGAAGTACTGGCAGCTGTACTCCCCGCTGCCCGCAGGGGCATGGATCGCCTTCCTGGGGCTGCGCTCTGGGAAAGGCTTTTCCGGTCGCTGAGCGAACAGGACGGGGGCGCGGCCAAGTGTCGGGAGCCGCGCATCGGTCAGTGGCTGATCCGGTGGCTCCAATCGACACGTTCGGAGGAAGGGATCTCGCGACCGTGGTCAGCGATCTCCCGCAGCCTGGCGGCCATCACCTGCGCCGCCTCGGTCGGCTGCGGTCCTGAGTCGAAGGCGTCGGCCAGCGCGCGCAGGTCACCGGGCCCGAGATGATCGCCGGCGTCGGTCCGCATCACGTACCGCACCTTGCCGCCCGTACGGCCGTCCTGGACGGTCAACGCGTAGTAGGGCCGTTCGCCCGACATGGCGACGTTGCCGCCGAGCGCGGCGGTCCGGGCGGTCGCCAGATCGCAACGCCGGAGCGCGTCACCGCGCCGTACCGACAACACGGATCCCTGCAGCCACGCCTCTTGCGGAGACCGGTCGCGTCGGCGTCGTCTCGTGAAGATCTGCAGCCCACCCCACAGCGGCCAGATCACCAGGGCCTGCCACCGCAGGGTGACGGTCGACGTGACACCGGCCAGGAAAAGCCCCACCAGGAAGAACATCAGACCGACGTCATGCCGGACATGGAGGCAGGTGACACCCACCGACCGGGAGACCGCCCGACCACCGCGACTCAGCATCCGCATGTCTTCAGGGGTCACCTGTCCAGTGTCCCCCATGTCCCATACCTGCGGGTGATCGGCGATTCTCCGGCCCCCACCCCGAACAACTCCACGAAGCCCGCCAAACCCGGGTCATCGCGCTCGCCCTCGCCCGCAACCACGACGAGGCACTCGCCCTTCTCGACGGCACAACCCCCGCTAGCGCCCTCGACGCCGTTGACGCCGCCCTCCGCGCACACCTGAACGCCCACGCCGGCCGCCCCCACCAACACCATGTCGCCCAGCTCGTCGTCGCGACCTTCTCGCACACCGCCGGCAACCCGGGATCGCGAGTGCGAAGGCACGCTTCAGGTCCCGCCCGTACTCCGGCAGATTGGCCCCAGTCCCGGCCCCCGTCCGCTCTGCGATCGCCGTGTCCCGCTCGGGAGCAGCCACCACGGCCCAGGTCGATGACCGCCGCCAACCGGGACACCGGCGCGTTCAGAAGCACGAAGCGGCGGGTCGGCGGTCAGGCCCTGCCATGCTCACCAGCATTCTGCGCATCGCCACGCTTGCCACGTGGCGCCATTCCCCGGGAGATGCTTCGAGGACCGGGGGAGATGCCGTTCCATGGCGTGGAATGCACCGCCCTAACCGTGTGTGTGGCGGCATATCACTATGTGTGTTGCCGGATCGGTGGATGGTCCACCGGTCGGTGAAAGGGGGCCGTGTGTCCGGTGTGCGTGCGCGGGCGAGGGTGGCGGTCGGGGTCGGCACGGCGTGGCTGGCCGTCGTGACGGCGGGGCCGGCGGTGGCGTCCCCGGCGAACGCCGGGCCGGTCGAGGTGGTGCCGTTGTGGGAGGCGGTCGAGCGGCTGCCGGTGGCAGCCGAGGACCGTACCGGCTACGACCGGGATGCCTTCGAGCATTGGATCGACGTCGACCGGGACGGGTGCAACACCCGTCGGGAGGTCCTCATCGACGAGGCCGTGCAGGCGCCGCAGGTCGGCCGCCGCTGCAAGCTGAGCGGGGGTCTTTGGTACTCCTACTACGACAACGTCGAGCGCACCGATCGCCTCGACATCGACCACATGGTCCCGCTGGCCGAGGCATGGGATTCGGGCGCCCGCGGCTGGACGTTCGAGCGGCGCCGCGAGTACGCCAACGACTTGGGGGACCATCGGGCGCTGGTCGCGGTCACCGACACCTACAACCGGCAGAAGGCCGATAAGGACCCGGCGCAGTGGCGGCCTCCCTACGAGCCGGCCCGCTGCCGTTACTACGGAGAGTGGACGGCGATCAAGCTGCGCTGGCGCTTGAGCGCCGACCCGGCGGAGAAGGCCGCGCTCACCGCCTACACCCAGAACTGCCCCAACGACCCCATCACCATCACGCCCGCGCCCTGACGCCGGTGTCCTGACCCCCGGGTGCCACGGCACCCGTCCCCACCCCCATCGGCCCGCGGTCGGGAAAGCCGGGGATCACCGCGACCCCTTTTCCGGCGGACCACGGACCCGGCCGCGGGCGTCCACTTCGCCGAGCCGGTGAACGCTCCGAGCCCATCGGAGACCACTCGGCCGGTGCCCCAGGCCTTCCTGGGGCGAGCGCAGATCAGCAACCACGGATATGCGCCCCCTGACACGGATGCACCTCTCGGTTCCTTCGAGACGCGCACCGATGTCCCCGTCAAGTCGCTGGATTCTTCATCGAGAGGCTGGTTCTGACATGACGACGTGGCAGCACATCAACGGGGGCCTGACGGCGATCGCCGCCGGGTCCCGCACCAACGTGTGGGGCGTGAACGCCTCCGGGCAGATCTACAAGTACACCAACCACGACGCCGACCCGTGGAGGGGCATCCCCGGCGCGCTGGCCGACATCGGGGCGGGCGCCGACGGCACCGTGTGGGGCGTCAACGCCGGAGGCGGCATCTACCGCTACACCGGCGACCAGGGCTCCACCCACTGGGTCAACATCACCGGCGCCCTCAAGCGGATCGCGGTCGGGTCCCGCACCAACGTGTGGGGGGTCAACGCCTCCGGGCAGATCTACAAGTACACCAACAACGACGCCGACCCCTGGATAAGGATCCCCGGCGCGCTGGCCGACATCGGCGTGGGCGCCGACGGCACCGTGTGGGGCGTCAACGCCGGAGGCGGCATCTACCGCTACACCGGCGACCAGGGCTCTGACCCCTGGGCCAACATCACCGGCAGCCTCAAACGGATCACGGTCGGGTCCCGCACCAACGTGTGGGGCGTCAACGCCGACGGCGCCATCTTCAAGTACACCAACAACGACGCCGACCCCTGGCGAGGCGTCGAGGGCGCCCTGTCCGACATCGGCGCCGGCGCCGACGGCACCGTGTGGGGCGTCAACGCCGCCGGCGCCATCTACCGCTACGACGGCGACCTGCCGGGCTGACCATGCGCCGGGGTAGGGCACCCATCAGCCCGGCCCCGGCCCATCACCCCTCCATCAAGACCGGAACCCGCGCGGGCGCGAAGAAACCCCTCCACACCCGCGCGGGAGCGCGACGGCGGTCGGGCAGGGAGCAATGCTCCTCACCGGCCGCCCGTCGTGCCGGGTCCCGGGCCCGGCCGTTGTTGGGTTACCTCACGCACGCCGGATCGTCTGACGTTCCCAGGGGCCACGACACCAGCGATCACACGTGCTGGTCATTGGTCCACCGGAGGCGGCGGCACGGCCCTGTCGAGGCGGCCGTGCAGCAGGAGGCGACGTTCACCGGTACCGATGCGCCGGACTTCTTGGACCTGGTACCCGGCCCGCTCGGCTGCGCCGATGATGACGCGTCCTGCACCCCGGCCGTAGTGGGCTGTCAGTGCGAGGTGGGCGCGGGCCATGGGTTCCCCTGGTCGTTTGGTGAGGTGAGAATTCCGAGCAGTTGAGCTGTCAAGCGGCGACCATTTTGCGGAGTGCGATCGTGATTGCCCGGTATGGCCGGGGTGGGTCTGGAGGCGACGGGACAAGGCGGCCGGTTGAACAGGTGTCGGGCACTTGCGGTGTGAGCGCCGTCGGTGGCGGGTCGTTGGTCGCGGCGCGGCGGCGCATGCCCGGCCGTCGCGGGCGGCGGGAGTGCGGTGTCGCTGGTTGGGGGCCCCGGGGCTCGGGGAGTGCGAGCCCGAGGCGGGGAGTCCGGGCGGTCTCCCGGCCCATGTCCGTGATCAGGGCGTCCGGGTCGTGCACCGCCCCTGGTGGGTCAGGCGGCGTCGGTGTGGGTGCGGGGTGTGCCGAGCCTGTTGAGTGCGGCGAGGGGGTTGACGAGATCCACCGACCAGGCGTCCGTGTCCGCACCCGTCGCCGCGTCGATGGCGCGGCCGTTGACGGCGTTGACCAGCGCCGCCCGGCACACTGGGCCGTACTCCCCGCCCGGGGTGCCGTACGAGGTGTGGTGAACGATCCGCCCGATGCTCGGCTGCTGCGCGGTGGCGCCGGAGGATGCGGGGCGTCGCGGGTGAGGGCGTCGACGATCGCGGCGAACAGCAGGTCCTTGCGGCGCTGCGCCTCGGTGAGCCGGTCGTAGGGCACCAGGCACGGGTGCGTCCGGGCGGCCCCGTCCTTCACCGGCCCGTACCGCCAGCCCTCAGCGGTCTTCCGGCTGCACCACGCCTCATGCAACTCGCGGGGTCCGGCGCCGGTGAGCGCCTGGGCGACGCCGGCGACGGCGCTGTCCCGCTGCCGGTCCGCCGCCTCCTCCCATGGTGGGGAAGGTGCCGGGTCGCCGGTGAGGTGCTGCCATGCCCGGTTGGCCTCGTGCGCGACGCGGGCGATGTCCTCGGGGGCGGTCATGTGATCGGCGCCTCCCACGCCTCCCGCCATGTGAGGGCCCGATGACGCCATCGGCCTGCAGGCCCTTCTCGCTCTGAAACGCCCGGCAGACCTGCTCTGACCGCGGTCCGTACGCGCCGTCGGCGGTGAGCCGCCAGCCTCGACTCTTCATCTGCCGCTGCCAGGTCGAACGCGCCGACGCCATCGAGCAGACCCGCCTGACCCGCGCGGAGATGAACCAGCGCATAGCCGACCTGCGCGCCCAGACCGAGGAACGTGCCCGGCGGGCGCTCACCATCGTCGGGCTGCTCATCGCCGCCCTGTCCATCGGCACCAACGTCGTCCTGACGCTGATCGCCACCCCCCCTGTCGCCCGACGAGGCGGGCCACGCCCTCACGCGAGCCCGCAGGTCCTGTCGGTCGGGGGTGAGAGTCTCAACGAAGAGGCCCAAGGGCCCACGTTCCGGCCGGGGGACAACCAGGCAAAGGGAAGACCGGACGCGCGAACGTGAGTGAACCTCCTGCTGAGGCGCGTTATCGACAAACCGTTGGAAGATGGAACGAACACCGCGGTGAGTGCACCTGGCCGCTGGAAGTGGCGGCAGGCGGTGGTCGGACCCGTCGCATCCGCTCGGACGCATCCTCGGCGCCCACCCTGCGATCTCGCGTCGAACGACCGTGTTCGTCATGGCGATCACGATGCTCGTCCCCAGGTCCCGGGACATGCCGGAGACCCCGTCCCCATCCCGTGGGAAGGGATGGGGGCGGGGGGCTCGCGGTGTTCCTATTCGGCCGGGCAGAGACGGTCGGAGTCGGGCAGGGTCCCGTTCACGAGGAAGCCGAGGCCGTGATCGTTGGCGCAGGCATTGTTGGTGAAGTGGAAGACCCCGTGGCCTCCCTGGTCGGCGGTGATCAGTCGGGCCCTCGCGCCGAACTTGCGGCGCAGCTTCAGGGCGTTGTTCAGGGGAGTGGCGGGGTCACGGGCGTTCTGCAGCAGCATGATGTTGACGGGACCCGTGGCCGTCACCTGAGCCGGGAGTTCGACCGGCGGAACGGACCAGTGGGCGCACGGATAGATGTTGGCGGCGGCGGGCCCGAACAGCGGGAAGTCGATCCGATCCTCCTCCACGTCGGCCTGATAGGTCGCGACGTCGCGGGGCCAGGCCGAGTCCCCACAGGTGATCGCGAGTTGGGCCGAGACGTAGTTGTCGGCGGTGGTGGGCGTCGTCGGCGCGGGCACCTGACCGTTCGCCAAGGTCTGCCACAGGCGCGCGAACCCCGGGAAGGCGGAATCGCGGTAGAGCGCGCTGAACATGCGACGTCGGAAGACGATGCCGTTGACATCACCGAGCGGGCTCACGTCCAGGCGCCGGGCGAGGGTGAAGAAGTTCGCCCGGACCTGCTCGGGGGTGCTGCCGATACTGTAGGTGGCGTGGTTGGCCGCGGCGTGGCGAGCGAAGTCGGGGAAGCGGTCCTCCACCCCTTGACCGAAGCTGCGCCAGGCGTCGCGTCCCATGTAGGTGTCGCCGACGATGCTGTCCAGCAGGATCCTGTCGGTGCGTCCGGGGAACATCGACGCGTACGCCGCGCCGAGCGCCGACCCGTACGACACGCCGTAGTACGAGATCCGCGTCTCGCCGAGCGCCGCGCGGATCTGGTCCATGTCCCGGGCGGTGTTCGCCGTGGTGATGTGCGGCAGGAGGGGGGAGACCGCGGAGCCGGCGCACGTGTCGGCCATGGCATCCGCCACACCGGACTGGGTCACCACGTCCTGTGTGGTGAGCGCGTACGGCGCGACGGTGCTGTTGATGTTCTGCAATCCGCACCGCACCGGGGACGACCAGCCGACTCCCCGCGGGTCGAAGCCGATGATGTCGTAGGCCTCGAGCAGTGATCGAGGGGCTGGGCGGTTCTTGATGGTGATCGGTTGACCGAGACCCGAGTTGCCGGGACCGCCCGGGTTGACCAGCAGGACCCCACGACGCTTCGTCGGGTCGGCGCTCGCCAATCGGGAGATCTTGATGGTGACGGTTCCGCCGGCGGGATCGCGATAGTTCAGCGGCAGGGTGAGGTTCGCGCATTGCAGTTCGGTGCTGACCCCCGTGGGGCACGCGCCCCAGGTGAGTGTTGCGGCTTGGACCGGCCGGGCCGGAACGGCGGCGATGACGGACACCACCGATGTCGCCGCGACGGCGACGGCCACGGAGGAATGGACACGTCGTCCCATGCTCTCCCTTCCCTGATTCTCGCTGGTCGGGAGCGTCCTGTTCCACTCCCGATCAGCGCCAAGATCCCCTCACCCCCTGTTCGTTCACCAGACCACTTCCTGCTCGGTTCCTGCTCACCCCGCCACTCGGATCCGGACGTCCACCAGGGCCACACCTACAGCCTGTCGGACCAGCACCCCACCGCCCCTGGTCACCTGCCGGTCGTCCGGGCCCCCTTGGGACAGGAGACCCGCGACCGCCTCGACGATCGTCCGCCCCCACCTAGCCCGCACGGAGCAACCAGGGATGCACACGTTTCGTGGTCGCCTCGGCCGGTGGGGGGCCTTCCTGGAACTCTCCAGGCTCGGGAGATCGCCCTCCGGCAACAACTGCTCAAACCGGCGATCGAGGCCCCAGGCATCCATGCTGCACCGGTCGTCGGGAAATGCTCGCCCGCCCTCACCGTGCCCGGCCCATTTCCGCCAAGTGACAGCGGCTGACGGCCCTGTTGCTGCGCCATGATGGGCGACATGACCTCAGACCCGGACACCATCAAGTTGACCCATCACAGCAGCTCGGCGACCAGACCCATGCTGGATACGCTCTGCCTGGTCTACGCCGACGCCTACGAAGTCGAGCCGACCCAAGAAAAGACGGGCGCCTTCCGGGCCCGGACGGAGCGGGGCCTGGAGCGCGCAGGCTTCGAGTTGGTCATGGCGGCGGTCGGCGAGGAGTTGGTCGGGTTCGCTTTCGGTTATCCGATCCCAGAAGGCAACACGGCGTGGTGGCAGGGCCTGGATCCGGAGCCGCCGGAAGGCTTCACCGTCGAGACCGGGACTCGTACGTTCATCCTGGCCGAGATCGAGATCCGTCGTGCGTGGCAGGGCCGAGGCGTCGGTCGGCGGGTCCATGACGAGCTTCTCGCCGGCCGTCTCGAGGAGCGGGCGACCCTGGCCACGAACCCGGATGCGTCCAGGTCCCATGCGATCTACGAGGCGTGGGGATGGCGGAGGATCGGCCGGATCCCTGGCAAGCCCGGTGACTACTTCGGTGCCTACGAGTTGTTCCTACGTCCTTTGAGCAACGACGCGTCGCGGTAGGTGCGCAACGTCTCGTCCAGTTCGGCGACATCCTTGGTGCTGCCGTGGCGAGTGTTCATCTGGTCTCTCAGCTCAAGGATGCACTGGTCCACACGCCGTGATTTGTGGACGGCCGTCATCCGGACCACGCCGGACAGTATCTGGCACGCCTCCGAAATTTCGCCCTGTTGCATCAGAGCCTCGCTTTGGAAAGCCAAGGTGAAGGCGCGGTTGTGCAGATTGGTCGAGTCGATCAGCGTGAGCGCCTGGGCGTTGGCGGCGAGGGCGTCCTGCGGTCGCCCGCGAAGGAGTGAGCAGCCGCTCTTGGTGGCCCAGTAGAAGGACTCATCGTAGAAGTACCACCAGTTTCCGGCGGGTGCTGCGGTCGGGATGTCGGCCAGGGCAGCGCGTTCGGTGTCCAGTGCTTCGTCGCAGGCGTCCCACTCGCCATCGGCGGCGTAGGCGCGAGCGGCGACGTCGCTTGCGTAGGCCAATGCGCTGGGGCTTTGTGATCTACGTGCCCAGACCTCCGCAGCCACGGCATGGTCGATCCCGACGCGCGGCTTGCCCTGCCAAGTGGCCAGGTGGCTCATCGTGCAGAGGATATATGTCACCAATTCGACGTTCTGAGCATCGTGCGCGGCCGTACGCGCCTCGTCATAGTAATGCTGAGCGGCCTGGTAGTCCCCAATGTTGAACAGCAGCCAGCCGACCAGTTGGGTCAGTTCTGCATAGACTGATTGGGAACGCCTCAGGAGTTCGCCTGATGGTTTGGCCTGCAGAATGCCTTGAAACATGCGGCGCTGGGCCATGACGACTTGCAAGGCCGCGTGGGGGCCGAGTACGTCACCTTGACGGCGGGACGCTTGGACCATTCGCTCCGCGTGGGTGATAGCGGTTTCGTCCAACCGGTCGGGATCGGCCAGCACACCCGCCATGCGCTCGCGTTCACCAGGTGGCAGTCGATCGAAGAGGGGTGCCGCCGCAGCGACTGCGAAGGCGCCGCTGAGCCCGAACAACAACGTCCGTCGATCATGGTCAGGCATGAATCGTTCAGCCCACATCGTCAGTATCTGTGCTAGCTCGTTCATGTCGGTCTGCGCAACGCCTGGCAACCGGGCTGCATGGCTTGAAACGGTGAGCATCGTGCCGAGCGGCAGATCCGGCGACTGCAGCAGCCCAGCGAACGACGCGTCAGCGTCCTCATTCAGCCCTATCCCACCAAGCATCGCGATACGCGGTGATGGAACGGCGGCCCGCAACTGCTGTGCCTGGTCTCGCGCGCGGTGGTCGGCGTAGTCGGTGAGGAGATCGGCCACGCTGCACTGGTAGATCTCGGCCAGCCTACCGAGAACCACGAGTGAGGGCTGGTGGCCGGTTCCGCCGGGCCACTGCTCCCAGTAGGAGATGTTCTTGAGGGTGCGGGGCTCGTCGGGCCAGCGCTGGTTCCAGGCGTCGGCGACGTCCTATTGGCTCATGCCGTGGACCATGCGCATCGCGACTCGGGCGTTGACGCGGTAGCGGTCACGAAAGACGGTGGCGATTTCCGGCCAGGTCTTGCCCTCTGCGCGGAGTCGCGCGCTGAGTGTGGCCTGCTGCCGCCTGGTGCTCGTTGGTCGTTCGCGCATGCCTGCCGGCCTTCCTCAGGGGGAGTTGGCTATGCCGTCTGACCTCCTGCTTTAGCACAGTACCTCCCCTTCCTCGGCGAGGTCAGGGCACCGGCGGACACCTCCGCCGACAATTCCCACTCGGACCGGGAACGTCCGCCGGGAAGGTCACTGTCGGTCAGGGTGGAATGACCCAGGGCACGGCTGGGACGGTGTTGGGCACGCACCACGAACGCGCCGCCGGCCCTCGGGGGGTCGGCGGCACCCGACGCAGGGTCGGCGCTGTGGCGAGCCCCCGGCTCACCCGCTGGGGGGCTCCGAGAGCCCGGCTCCGGCGTCGGCGCTGCTCCATTCATCTTCCTTCATGCGGAAGGCTGCGACCGATGCCAAACCACGTCGATGACGCCAGCGGCTCCGGTCGTGTCGCCACCGACGCCCCTGCTCCCGGCGAGGACGAGGCCACGTCCTCGCCGGATCCGCCACCCGATCCGTTTCTCAAGGACGACTGCCTCGATACGACCAGGCCGAATCGGGCGAGGGTCTGGGACCACTGGTCGGGTGGAAAGGACACCTACCCGGTGGACCGCGACGCCGGCGACGCCTTCCTCGCGGCCTACCCCCAGATCGGCGATATCGCCAGGGTGTCGCGGGCGTTCCGTTGCCGCGTGGTGCGGTTCCTGGCCGCCGAGTGCGGGGTGCGGCAGTTCGTGGACATCGACCCCGGTCTTCCCTTGGGCGATCACACGCAGGAGGTCGCTCAGCGGGTGGAGCCGTCGTGCCGCACCGTGTACGCCGACGGCGACGCTCTGGTGATGGCGCATGCCCGAGCGCTGCTGACCAGCGACCCGGGTGGCGTCTGCGGCTACGTCCACGCCGACATCACCCGGCCCGACCTGATCCTCGCGGGCGCGGCCGAGCCGCTGGACCTGGACCAGCCCGTTGCGGTGCTGCTCATCAACGTTCTGGGCCACGTGCCCGACTTCGGCCAAGCCCTCGCGGCGATTCGGCATCTGACCAAAGCCCTCGCCCCAGGGAGTTTCCTGGCCGTCAGCGACCTGACCGACACCAGCCCCGAGCTCGTGGAGGCCACCGGCCGGCTCAACGAGCAGACGACCACCCCCTACACGCTGCGCAGCCCCGACCAGATCGCCGGCCTGCTCGAGGGCCTGGAACCGGTCGAGCCGGGGATGGTGACCACCTCGCGGTGGCGGCCAGAACCCGGCCCATGGGACCCGCCCGACCCGGTCGACGCCTGGTGCGGGCTCGGGCGTACGCACGGCGGAGCCGCCCACGATTCCTCGGCCATCTGAACGCCCTGCCACCCATCGTTTCAGGGCTTCGAACACCCCTGCCGAGCCCGTCGGACGACCGGCGCCAGGACGCCGCGCCTTGTTGGGAGTTGACCGTGCATATCAGGACGCCCCGTGCAGGCCATCGATCAGACCACGCGAGCGACCACTGCTCGACCGACCTGGTCCGGCGGTTCTCGGCCGGCGCCGAGCCGCCGGCGAGGCAGATGCCCCGTGCCCGTAGAGAGGGGGACCGCGAGTCCTCCCGGTCGAGGCGCTCGCCGCCGACTGCGGCCACGAGCGGCAGGCCGCCAGCAGCAGCGCGGCTGGGTCGACATGGCCGCGACCACAAGACCAGTTCACTGATCTTCGCGGGGGTTGGAGATGTCGCCCGAGCAGAAGGCCGCCCTGGCTGACCGGATGGATCACCTGTGGCGCGACTGGCTGGTGCTGTACGGCCCGGCACGTGATGAGTTCGTGGCGTTCTTCCACGCGGCCCGACCCCAGGAGTACACCGGGCCGATCGTGAGCGCCGCAGCGGACGTTCTCGAGGAACGCATGGCGGCCGTTCAGCGCGCCGCGTGGCGGCACCGGCCGACCCTGTCATCGACGATCACGCCGGGGCCCCGCCCAGCCTTGGGGGCGGATGGTGAGGTGCGGCGGGTGATCGGGCGCACAGACTCCCTGGCCTGCCTTGAACACCCGCGGGCGGACCCAGGGGCACCAGGGCCCTCCGGCCGGTGGGGAGCCGGAGGCACCCGTTCCGGTGCGAACGGGTGGTCGATGAGGTGACGCCCCGCCCGGGTGGCGGCGCCCTCGGCGGTCACGGTTCCTGAGCCGCGAGCGTGAGCGCACAACGCCGTCGCCCCAGTGCCGGCGGTTCCGGCACGTCTCCACGTGAAAGAGGGACTTCTCGCCTCGAAGACGAGGAGTCCGATTCGGCAGAACCCATGCATAGAGGACACGAACGATGACCGACATGCGAGCAATTCGGCTCGACCAGTTCGACGAGAGGTCGGTGCCCGACCTGACCCGCCCGCATTTCGTGGGAATCGGCGGGGTGGGCATGGCGCCGCTGGCGCTGGCGTGCATCCTGCAGGACTCGTGGGTCAGCGGCAGCGACGTGCGGCACTCTCCCACGACCAGGGCGCTGATCGACGGGGGAATTCCGGTCGGCATCGGGCACCGCGCGGGCAACCTGCCGCCGGACGCCACCTGCGTGGTCGTCTCCTCGGCCCTAGAGGACGACAACCCCGAGGTCACCGCCGCCCGGCTGCGGGGGCTCCCGGTCGTGCACCGGGCCCAGGTCCTCCACGCGGCGGCCTCCCGGAACGGGGGGTATGTCGCGGTGACCGGTACGCACGGCAAGTCGACGACCACGGCGATGCTCGCCGCGATGGCCGGCGAACAGGGCTCGTTCGTCATCGGCGCCCAGCCGGTCGGCGCACCCGTGGCTCAGGTCGCCTCCGAGCCGTTCACGGTCGAGGCCGACGAGTCCGACCGCAGCTTCCTGTTCCTGTCCCCGGACGTCGCGGTCATCAACAGCGTCAGCGACGACCACCCCGAGACCTACCCCACCCTCGATGACGCCATCGCCGCGCACGCCGAGTTCGCCCGGCAGACCCGCACGCCGGCGCCGACGACCCCGGCGTGAACACGCTGCTGCAACGGCTGCGGACGCTTCCCGGCGGCCCCCACGTGGTCACTTACGGCACCGGGCACGCCGACGTGCAGATCGTGGACGTGCAGGAGACGGAGTCCTACTCGCGGGCGCTGGTGCGCTTCCCCGAGCTGGGCGAGATGGTGGTGCGAGTGCCGGTCCCCGGCCGCCACATGCTCCTCAACGGCATCGCCGCACTCACGGCGCGCAGCGTCGTGCTGGACCACGACCTCGGTGAGGCCATCGCCGCCCTGCGCGCCTTCCGCGGAGTCCACCGCCGCCTGACCCGCCGCCCGCTCGGGGACGTCACGGTGATCGACAGCTTCGCCCACCACCCCCGCGAAGTGGGAGCCGACCTGAAGGCCGCCCGCCTGTCGACCACGCCGAGCGGGCGGGTACTGGTGTGCTTCGAGCCGACCGGGCACCTGCGCCTGCACGAGTTCATCAGCGACCTCGCCGACGCCCTCGTCGACCACACCGCCCAGGTGATCGTCCTACCGACGCACAGCCACCACGGGCAGCCGGTCGAAGCGAGCGACGGCTCCCACCTCGCCGACGTGATCACCGCGCTGGGCGGATGGGGACGCCACACCGACGACCCCGAGACCGCCGCCCGCCATCTGGCCGACGCAGCCCGGCCGGGCGATGTGCTGGTGACCATGGGGTGCGGCGACGTGAACCGGGTCGGGGACCACCTCACCCGGTTCTTGGACGACCGCATCCCGTCCGCCTGATCACGCGGCGGCACCGCCGCCCCTGTTCGCGGAGGGTCGTTCGTGGCGTTCGTCGGTGAGCGCGCGGACGGGCACCTGTACGCCGCCGACACAGTGAGATTCGGTGCCGCCGCCGTGCTGACCTCTCGCCCCACAGGGGTTGCCGGCGTCCTGGCCGCCGACGCCCGCCCCGGCCTGCTGGTGACCGTGGGCGGCGCGCTCGCCGAGATCACCGCCCAGGCCGACCCCGACCTGGGTCGAGACGACATCCGCAGATGGGGGGGCCATAGCCTGTGGTCGAGTCGACGGGCATCTCCGACCTGCGCAACAGCCGGGTGAGGATAGGGCTCGGGTGCGAAGTCCGCTCCTCGGCGGGCGGAGCGTGCCCGTCACGCTGGGGCGTCGTCGGCCGTGGCCCTGCCTGCGTCGTTTCCCTCAGCGGGCTTCGGGTCGAGGAGGCAGGGGAACCGCTCGTGCAGGTCGAGGGTGGTGGAGCCGCGGTCGGTCCAGTCCGTGGCGATCACATCCAGTTCGACCTGGTGTCGCCGGTCGGGCTGGCGGTGAAGCAGCACCGTCTGGGCCGCCAGCGAGTAGAGCATGTCGTCGGCTTCGGTCAGGTCGGTGATTCGGGGCGGGTGCAGGTGGTCGGCGGGGCCGGGGATGCGGGCCAGCGTCAGCAGAGCCACATTGGTTTGCCGGGTCAAGCGAAGCATGTCCAGGTACATCGCCTCGCGGCGTTCCCTGAGTGCCTCCGACATCTCCGGCCCCCAGTCCTCCTCGAGGAACCCCGCCTCGTGCAAGACGTCCTCATCGCCGTCGAGGAGGTCGGGGCCGTTGGGGCGCATGGCACCGACATGGTCGATGACGACCAGGTCGAAGCGGTCGTGCTGGACATCGCGCCGCAGTTCCTCCTGACCGTAGCCGAGGCCGCGTCGTCGCACGATGATCGGCGCGAGCAGCCTGTGAGCGTCCGCCAAGCGGTGGCTTTGCTCAGCCGTCATGGTGGCGGCCCCCTGCCCGCCCGCACGGACGCGCTCGAGAGGGATCCGTGTGTGCGCGGCGACCATTCGTGCTCGTATCTCCGCCTCTGAGTGCCGCAGCGACAGGATCAGCGCGCTCTCCGTTGACGCAGGCGTGACGGGCGGCGTCGAGACCGATCGTGGTGAGTCCGCAATCGGGTCGCCCGGCGACCAAGGTGATGCCCTCACGTCGCCAACCGCGGAACGGCAACGCGGCCTGCACCGACGGGTACGGGGCGGGCACCGGCCGGTCGGCGCCGAAAGGTTCCGAGCGCGGGCCGGCGCGCTCCTCGTGCGGCTGTCGGGGGGACCCGGTGCGGACGGGCATGGTTGACCTCCCGAGGTGGGGTTCACTTCACGATGGCAGACGAGGCCGACAGAAGAGCGAGCGCGAGAAAGGAAGGCAGCGGCCACGAGCGATGACGCACCGAAGGGTTCTTCACCGGATGGGTGGCCGGGGATACCGTCCTACGCGAGCTCGGCCCAGTCGCCCACTGCGGGTGCGCGGCGGTCCATCGCCGGCCCGCACAGACCCCGCGTTGTCCTCACACGGTCGGGGCGACGTGACCCGCCGGAGCGCGCGGCTGACATGGCGCGGCACGAACGGTCACGTCGCGTCGCGGCACTGGTCGGGGTGGCGGCGGTGCCGGTTCGCGGCTTCTGTGGCCGAGTCACGCCGTTCGGCGGCGGAGAACCGGCCGCAGGAGCAGTGCGCCCATGATGAGCCGTCGTAGATGCGTGAACCGCTCCCGTTGCGGGAGTGGCCGCGTGGCTCGGTGGTGTAGGTCAGGTGGTGGGCCTGCGGAGCCAGATCTAGGAGGATGGCATCGGCGAGCGGCCTGCTCGGCTCCCCAGCCGCCTTCGAGCACCAACCGAACGCCGCTGTCGGCGGAGCAGGCGTGCAGGCCTGCGCGACCGAGTTGGATGTGCGCTCCGGGAACCCGCGTATCGGCGGTGCCGTCGGACCGGGGGAGGGGCGTGCGGGACTTGCGACTGGGGGAGCGGACGGCGACACGCCACGGCTGCGGGTCGACGGCGTCTACGGCGAGGGTGCCGCGTTCGAGGTGAGCTCGGTAGGTGCGCTGACCGGCGGCCAGGGCGGTACGGACCGCGGTCAGAACCTCGGTCTCGACGACGCCTGACAGCGAAGGGCCTCGATGGCCGCGCCGTTGCCCGGTGGTGACGTTGGCGTGAGGGGTGACGTCGTTCACGGTGAGGACTCCAGCGGGTCCGGGGACGGGCGGCTTGTCAGCCTCGGAACCGGGTCAGGGCTCGGTGAGGTCGGCGTCGGCCTCGCCGATCCCCTCCAGGAGCCGGCGGGGGCCCGAGCCGAGCCTGCCGAGTGCGTCGTCCGGGTTCGCCAGCAGGCAGCGGTCGATCGACAGGCAGCCGCAGCCGACGCAGTCGGTGAACCGGTCGCGCAATTGCTCCAACTGGCGGATGCGCGCGTCCAGGCGGGCGCGCCAGCGCATCGACATGCGCTCCCAGTCCTGTCGGGTGGGGTTGCGGGACTCCGGCAGCTCGGCGAGGGCGGTGCCGACCTCGGCCAGCGGGATCCCGACCCGCTGGGCGATGCGGATCAGGGCGACCCGGCGCAGCGTGTCCCGGCGGTAACGGCGCTGATTTCCCTCCGTCCGGCGACTGACGATGAGCCCCTGTCGTTCGTAGAAATGCAGGGCCGACACCGATACGCCGCTGCGCGCGGAAAGCTCCCCGACGCTCAGTTCCGCCGGCACGTTCATGGTCCTCCGCTCTCTCGGGTTCGGGACTTTGACAACGGCTCGAATTCCAGTGTCGAGGATGCCGCCTACGTCGGACCGCCCCCGCTGAACGGGCGAGGCCTTCGATCACGAGGGCACGGGCAGAGGATCCGCCCGCTCGGGCGGAAGTCAGGCGATCGCCGAGTCGGGCGTGGGAATGGCGCCGAGATCCTCGGCCGGCTGCCGTTCGATCCTCATCCGAAACGTGCCCGTGCGCCCGGGTACTCATCGCGGGCCTCGACCTCCACACCCCGAGCCGGCCACTCGAGAGTCGAGGCCACTGATCCTCAACCCTCTGGAGGCTCGGCGAAACCGATGAGGGCGGCGTCGAAGCGGAGGGTCACCCGAGACACGGCACAATGCCTTCTCGGGGCCCAGGTCAGGTCGATGGAGGATGCGCGCGCGTGGTCGCGTCCAGATCCGCCGGGGGAGAGCCGCCACCACCGTCGGGATCGGTGATGCTTCGTTCCGGCGACCAGGTCCCAAGGAGCCGCCGACCGGAGCATCCCGCCCCGCCTCCGGAGGTTTGACCGGGCCCGCCGCGTCGCCGTCGTGAGCCGACGGCGCCGTCAACTCGGCTTCCCGCCGTGTTAGTGGCCAGTTTAAGGTCCCCACTGGCGGCCAGTTAGCGGAGAGCTATCTGGCCACCATCGTCACGCTGTGTTGAGACGTGCAGTCCTTCACGGCCGGTTGCTCGGGGCTGTGCCGTCCGGGGAGGGTGGGAGCCACCGTCGGACCATGTGCCATGGTGGTGGTCCGCCCACCAGTGATTCGAGCGGCTTGCTCTTGCGGTCCAGGGACCGCCTCGCCGCGTTGACGAACGTCAGGTACGACTGCGACATCAGCGCATGAACTCTTTCGTACTGCGCGTGATCCGGCGGACCTGCTCCGAGGATGATCATCTTCTGGATGGCCTCGTTCATCGGTTCGACCGCGGCGCTCACCTCGCGTGGCGCGACGAGGCTCACCGTCACGAGGGCGGCATTGTAGGCCTCCCAGTCCGCAGTGTCGGCCCGGCTCACGTTGTAGGCCTCGCGCAACTCGATCTCCAACCGGACGAACTCTTTCAGGAACTGTGCGAAGGCCTCCGCCTTGGCGTCCCGTATCCACTTCCTGTCCTCACTCCGCCGTCCCAAGAACCCGCCGACGACGATCCCGAGGATCGTGGCCACCGCGCCGACACCGGTCGTCGCCAGAGCGGCCCACGCACCGGTCATCTTCCACACCCTCCAGCGCCGCATTCCGCCGAACCGGAAGCGGGCCAAGTCAATGCCGGCCACGGCCGAGATCAACTCTGTCCCACAAGTACGTTCGGTCTCAAGAGCCAAACCAACCGTGAACACACAGAGTGATGACCTAACTGGCCGTCCGTGGGGAATCTGAAGTGGCCGCTGTCACCGCCGCCGTCGGCGAGATCGAAGCAGGCGGGCCCGACCTTCGTCCTGGACGACGTTCGGCCCGGCTCGACGAGCAGGGCCTTGGGGGTGCATGGGGCACCGAGCCGACCCGTTGGACATCTCAGTGGCTTGGCGTCAAGAGGAAGTCACCTCGATGTGATGCGGCCGGGGACCGCCTCGGGGGTCGCCCAGGTCCGCTGGACACCTGCTGGCGGGGGAGTTGCGGGTGCTGCCCGATGGCGGTTTGTAGCCGGTTCTCCACGATTGCCAGCGGCCGTCTGGAAGGGTTGTGATGTGGTCTTGAAAGTGTTGTGTGGTGGTCGTTGTTTGTGCTGGTGGGTGGCCGGGCGGGCGCTGGTCGACGGCCAGGGGGTGCTGGTGGACGGTCACGGGGTGCTGGTAGACGGTCAGCGAAAGTGCAAGGCGTGCCATCAGCTCAGCAGGTGAAGGCGGGCGGCGATGTTCTTGAGGAACCAGGCCGAGAACTCGTCGGAGGAGTCGAGGTCCGTGCGGGCCATGGATGACCAGCGGTCGCTGCGGAGGATCGTGAGATAGCGGTCCAGTAGTCGGGCCTGGTGGGCCGGCGGCAGGTTGGGGAGATCGGGATCCCCTTTGAGGAGACGGTCGGCGATGTAGGCCGCCGTGATGTAGCGGTTCCGGTTCGGTTGCTGGTGGGCCAGATGGGCGACGTGGGCCTCCAGGACGCGGCGGATGGCGTGGTAGCCGTTCCAGGTCATGCCCATGCCGCTGTTGGCGGCCATCACCTGCAAGAGGCGGCCGGTGTGGTCGATCAGTTCGTCGTCGGGGCTGGATGCGGTGATCGCTTCGTGGACGTCGGCGGCTCGGGCGACGGCACCGACGTAGTAGCCGTTGAGGAAGTCGCCATCGAGGGCCTGGCGCAGCAGCCAGGGCCGAGCCTGACGGCCGCCGACCTGGCAGAGGGCTTCGACGACGTAGACGCGGCCCCAGCCGGCGGTTCGGTTTGCGAGCCACAGGAGTGCCTCGCCGCCTCCGCGACGGCGTTTCAACGCATCCGCCGCAAGGGGTCCGAAGGTGTCCGACAGCAATCCGATGTGCTGGATCAGTTCGAGGTCCTGCTCGTCGCAGTCGGCGGCGAGCAGGGCGAGGCCGATGATGGTCGAGCATTGGTCGGGGCTGTGGCGGACCAGCCAGCGGCCTGTCTCCTGGGCGCGTTCACGGCCGGCGCGCAGAGCCGCGGCGGTGATGTGGTCGTTGCGGTGAATGGGGACGTCCACGTCGTGGAAGGCCGAGGTCAGCTCCTGCGGTGTGGCGTCGGGCCGGGCGAAGAACGCATCCAGGATGGCGGCCGCCGCGACTCCTTGCCGTCGTCGGTCGCGGGACCCTTTGACCCGTCGGTGATGCATGTGGTCGTCCGGGTAGGGCTTGCCGTCGTTCGGAAGAGGCGTCTCGGGGTTCAGCCGGTGGAGCCGTACGCAGTGGTCGTACAAGCTCATCTGGTTTCCGAGGGGCCCGGGCTCGGTCGTCTTGCTCACAGGCGGACGCAGGACTCGATTCTCTCGATCATGGGCACAGCATATGCCCGGCCGCTACGGGAGATGATGTCGCCGCTGTGGCCGGGGCTCATGGCGGTCAGATGGTGAGCGGGGTGACACCGCCGCCGTTCTTGGCCTCGGTGAGCCGGAACGGCTCACCTTCGGCGATGATCAAGTGCGCAGGCCGTCCAGGTTCGCGGTGCTTCGGCTGCCGACTGCGGCGAAGAGGTCGTGGAGCGGTTGGAAGGCGACGTGACCGTTTCCTGCTCGGATCTTGAGCCGGGCGAGATTGATGATCGGTTGGAGGGCGAGTTTGGCCGTCTGCGCCGGGAAGGGCCCGGCATCGCGGAACAGGTTGAACTGCCGCCGGCATAGGTCGCGGGCGAGGTTGGGGTTGCCGACGTCGCTGGCGAGGAGCGCGGCGAGGTTGAAGGCTTCGGCGGCGCGGGTGATCGCGTCGGGTCCGCCCTGTTGGGCTTGTGCGGTTCGGGTTTCTATCTGTTCGATGCGGGTGGGCAGGGGTCGTGAGATGACCTGGGGTCGTGCGACCAGGGGGAAGCGGCGCGCGGCCAGGTCGTTGAGGCGCTGCCGGTCAGGGTGGGTGTCCATGTGCGGGTGGACCGCAAAGGCGTCCCGCACATCGGGGACGCCGGCCGACCGTCCACAACGCCCAGCCCTTCCACACAGGCGTGCGGATCTTGATCAACGTCGAATGGGACAGCCCCTGGCCATCCGGGCCACCTTGATCTCGCGGACCTTGCCGGGGGCCGGACCGGTGATCCACTAGACGGCGGACTCTGAGGCCCCAGAGGGGTGCCTAGACCCCGGTGATCTACGGTCCAGAGGGGGTCCGGACGGCACCCGGCATCACCCTCTGGGCGCGCTGAACTGCCGGTCAGGTCGTGTGATCGCCGGGGGCGACGGCCCTCTAGGCAGGTCAGGGGGCCGACGGTTGACGCGTGGCCACCGGTTTCATGAACGCGCCCTCGAAAGCGGAGCTCGGGTGCGATCGTCAGGCCGTGGCATCGGGCCGGCGGATGTGGAGGCGAGGTCCCGGCTCGGTCCAGCCGCGGCGGATGCCGTTCAGCACGTCCAGCAGCTCCTGCATCCGGGGCGAGCCGTCCAGGGAAGAGTGCAGAACGGGCAGGGACGCGTCGGTGAACACGGTGCCGTTGACCACGAGCTCGCCGTCCCGGGTGATCGCGTGGGCGATGGCCGCGCCGGTGGCGTCGTCGACGATGACCTTGGTGTCCACGTCGTGGGCGGCCAGCGCCCGGATCGACGCCGCTAGGCGCGCGGCGTCGGGGAACCGGCGCGTGACCTCGGCGTGGGTGATGTCGTCGCGTGGTCCGCGTGCCCGGCGGTTGCGTGATCCCTCGCCCATGGCCGTCCACCGTGCCGGCTCGGCCGTGGCGCGGGTGGCGACCCGCCGCGCCCGGTGAGCATCCTTTACGGCGACGGCCCGGAGCAAGGGATTCCCGGGCCGTCGCCGCGCGGGCCTGCGCATCCCTGCCACGGGGAACATCGGCCCTCACGTCGCCGTGGTGGCCGTTGCCCGATCAGTGTGATCGCCGACCCGGCCGCCGGGCAAGAGGCACGGCGGGGAAGGAAAGCACCACTGGCTGCGCGACGACGACGAACGCGACCGCCGGGCCCATGGCCCGGTTTCGCCACGGGGCGGGGGTATGGCACGTAGCGCGCCGGCCATGACCGACCACACCGACGGCCCGGGGGTCAGCGCCGCGCCGGCCGCCGCGCTGGCCGCCCTGGACTCCCACACCGGCACCGGGCCCCCCGGCGGGCACGCCGCCGAGGCCGCCCGCCTCGGAGGGGAGGACGCCTACCGGCTCCGATGGAACCGGGCGGCGAGGAACCCGACCCCCACAAGCTGATGACCTTCCTGCGCCGGCAGACGCCGCGGGCCGCCGAGCCGCTCCGGCGGGCCGCCGGTGACCCCAGCACCGGGCCGGTCGTGCTGGCCGCCATGCAGACCGCCCAGGCGCTGCAGCAGATGCTCGGCGCCATGGCCGCCCGGGCGGGCCATGATGGCCGCCCGGACCCCGCCGGCCCTCCGGGAACACCGCGCCGAACTCGGCGCCGCCCGCGAGGCACTCGTCGACGCGATCACCAACCTCGACGAGCGGGAGAGCCTGCTGGCGCCGTCGGCGACCTGTTCAACCAGAACTGACCGAGGGGCGTCACGCGGCGGTCCCAGGTGATGGGGTGATGTCCGCGTTCGAGGCCGTGCTAGTGGCCGTGGTCGTTAGAGGACGTAGCCGAGGACGGTGTTGTGGAAGGTGCACCCGGTCGGGACGAGGTACACGCGGGCGGCGGTTCCGGCGGCGGTCTGCATGGCCGAGGGCGTGCCGGGTGAGGGATGCCGGTGATGACGGCGGCCATCTGATGGGGGCCCGAGGTAGGTGCAGCGGACGGTCAGGCGGCCTTCGGCGACCCTGCGGCCGCGGGCGTCGTGAGGGCGCCCTCCTTCAAGGGCTCGGGTACCTGGCCGAGGACCGGCCCCCGATTGAAGGGGGTCGATCGGTAGCGGACCGGGGGCCGGGCCCCGGCAGGCATCGGGGAAGGGCATGGTCTGCTCGCGACCACCCCAACTTTAGCCGCACGTTACCGTCCAATTGCATGAAGTGACGACGGTGGAGGCGTACGGTGTGGATATGGGCCGGGCATCTGCCGGTGCGGGAACTGCAGGGAGCCGCTGCGGGTCACCGCTCGCGCGAACGCCCACTGCTGCGACCGCGCCTGCCGGGCCGCCTCCCGCCGCCGACGCCGCCGCTTCTGGGAGGCCGTCGACATCGGCATCGCGTTCCTGCAGGGCCGCGAATGCGAACTCGTGGCCACCTGCCGGTGTGCCGCAGGCGCTTCCCCTCGGCCACGGTCATGGCCGCGACGCCCTCTACGACCGACCAGCGTGTCGGCAGGCCGCTTACCGAGCCCGCGTGCCCAGCGGGTCCGCCAAGCCGTCACCAACGGCGCGGGCGTGACGGATCCCCGATGCCCCCTGCGCCGCTGACCGGCTAAAACCGCCAGGGCGAGATGGTGCAGGACACCCCGGCCGTCACGGTCGTTCGCGGGAGTGGGCGGTGTCGCCCCGGTGGTCGGCCGCGATGAACCCGTCGGGGGAGTGCCGGGCCCACTCGTCGGGCCGGCCCTTGTAGAGCGCCGCCGCCTTGATGCGCAGTGGTCCCGGGCGTGAGGTCCATGCCGCCCGCGTCGGCGGTGATGTCCCCGCGCGCCACCCGCCGCCGTACGTCGGCGATGGCCTCGGCCCATGCCACCTCCCAGGTGACGAACGTGGCGTGGTGCTCGGACACCTCCGAGGCCGGCAGCAGCACCCCGTACCCGTCGCCGGCGGCCCGAGCGCGGTCAGCGCGCACGACCTCGGTCCTCGGGACGCGCGCTGGGAAGCGAGAGCGTCGCAGTCGTGGGGTTGAGTGCCCCTCCGACTGGCCTGGGCGATTCGCATCGGCTGTCCTCTCATCAGGGCGTCGCACCGCCCGCACAGCGGGTAGGGGCTCTCAACGTAGGTCCCGGGCGCGACAACCACCGGACGCCCTGGGCGGGTCGAGGTCACGTCTCGCGGGGCAGGAATGAAGACGTGGTGATGAAGGCGAGGGCGTCCTCCGCGCCGGAGATGACTCCGTCGTTGGATGGGGCGCCGGTTCCGCAGCCCTGCGGGACGGAACCGGCGCCCCGGTCCGGGAACACCCGGCGGGTCAGAGGGTCTTGGCGAGGTGGGCGAGGATGTCGCGGGTCTCGCCGGTCGGGGGACTGCCATCCACCGCTTGGCCGAACGCGGCCAGGTGGGGACCGACGTCCACGGGGAAGTGCGCGCCGACGCTGTGCTGCACATACACGACGTGGGGGAGCGCGCACGGCATCGTCAGCACGGTGGTGCGCGTGTCGGGCGGGATGTGACCGGCGTAGGCCAGCGGATGGACTTGGACGGTGACGTCAGGCCGGTCGCAGGCCCCCGCCAGGTGTTCGAGCTGGGCGCGCATCACCTCAGCGCCGCCGACCGGGCGCCGCAGCGCCGCCTCGTCGATCACGGCGCGTACCTCGGTGCCGTTGTCGCGGACGGCGTGCTGGCGGGCCCGCAGCAGCTCGACCCGTCGGTCCAGGTCCGCGCCCGGGGCGACGACGGCCAGCAGCGCGCGGGCGTACGCGGGGGTCTGGAGCAGCTCGGGGACCGTGGACGCCTCGTAGACGCCCACAGTGGAGGCGAGCTGCTCGACCTCCAGGTAGCCGGCGTAATCGTCGTCGACCAGGGCGCCGAAGCGCCGCCACCAGTGCGTCAGCCGGTTCTGGGCCGCCAGGTCGACCAGCATCCCCCGCTCGGCGACCTCGCGCACGTCGTACAGGGCGGCGAGCCGCTCGACCAGGGGCACGAGCCCGGAACGGCCCTTCCCGCCCTCCACGTTCGCGAGCCAGTCGGCGGGGACGTCGACGTCGTCGGCGGCGTCGACGATCGACATACCGGCCGCGGTCCGCAGCTCGGTCAGCCGCCGGCCCAAGAGCATGAGACGGCTCATGGCTTCACTCCGATCCCGCACCACACCGGCACGATGAGGCCACAGTCGCCGTAGGAGCCGGGCCGCCATTCGGTGGGATGAACCAGACCCGGGTCCACCAGGTCCAAGCCGTCGAAGTAACCGGCGATCTGCTCACGGGACCGCAGCAGGTAGGGCAGCGCTCCGGCCTCGGCGTACACCCTGCCCGCCTGCTTCACCTCCTCGGTGGAGTCGTCGAACTCGTACAGGGCCAGGGCACTCCTCGAGGGAAGCGCGCCGACCAGGGCCTGCACGATACGGCGGGCCGCGGCGTACGCCTCGCGGGCGGCGTCCGGGTCGGTGAAGGCGGCGAGCGGATCATGGGGGGTGACGCCGATGTGCCCGAGGATGCCCATGAGCAGCAGCGCGATCGGCCGGTCGAAATCCAGCACGGCGCGGGCCTGGGTGAGGAGGTCGCCGGTATCGCGCAAGTCGGCGTCCAGGTAGTGGACCTGGCCGGGCGGGTTGCCGGTGAGGAGGGCTTGGGCGTGCAGGAGCACGACGGGGTCGTTGTCGGCGTAGACGATGTGGGCGTCCGGGGCGGCCCGCTGGGCGATCTCGTGGGTGTTGGCGGCGGTGGGCAGGCCGGTGCCCACGTCGAGGAACTGGCGGATGCCCGCCTCCTCGGCCAGGTAGCTCACGGCCTTCCTCAGGAACGCCCGCGACTGGAGTGCGGCGGCCTTCATCTGCGGAAACACCTTCAGGACGGCGTCACCGGCGGCGCGGTCGGAGTCGTAGTGGTCCTTGCCGCCGAGCCAGTAGTTCCAGACCCGCGCCGAGTGCGGCACCGTCATGTCGATGCTCAACCCCGGCTCGGGGGACCCATCGGCCGGTTGGTGCGCGTGCTGGGACATGGGGACCTCTCCGTTGAGGATCACAGGGCGGGGGTGTGGGCGTAGGTGACCAGGGCGGGGTTGAGGCGGGCGCGCCGGTCGGCGGCCGCGACATGCGGCTCGGGGTCCAGGCGGGTGAGCCGGGTGGGGCCGTCGACCGGCCCGGACAGCAGCTCCCACGTCGCCAGCGTCGTGTGGAGGAGGTCGACCTCCCTGGTGTCGACGGGCGCGTCCGGTTCCACCTGGGGGTGCTCGATGGGCTCGTCGGTGCAGGGGGTGATCTGCTGCTGGGTGTCGTACAGCAACCTCCCCAGCGTCGTGAGCAGACCCAGCGCGGTCTCGTTGCGGAACTCTTCACCCTCGGCACGGGCCTGTTGCCGGTAGCGCGCATTCGCCGCGTGCTGGTCCGACCACCACACGATCCAGGTGCCGCCGCCGTCCAGAGGTCCCCAGTGGCAGGCCACGACCGGCCCGGGCGGCTCAGCCGCGCCCACTCCGGCGGGCGCCTGCCACACCACGAACCCGTGCCGGGCCGGGGGCGTGATCCCTGCCGTGGAGAGCACGTTCGGGCGCTCGGCCATCTCCACCGCCTCCTGGTGCGTGGAGTCGAAGAGCAGCCGCCCGCCCGACACCGCCCGCTCGGTCGTGCGGGGGCACACCACGAACAGCTCGGCCATGTTGACCCGGCGGGCCTCCTGGCGGGCGTGGACGCGGTACCGCCTGGGCTCGGGCAGCCGCGCCACGTCGGCCGGCATCAAGATGTGCCACCGTTTCCCGCCGTGCTCATGCGTCCACGCCGTCGGCGCGTAGCGGCGCAGGAACTCGTACGCGCCCCGGCGGCATAGGGCGGCCTGCTCCAGCTCGTCGAGGTGGATCGGTGAAGACGCCGGGTTCGGCGTCGTGTCCATGGGGGATTCCTTCCTCATCGGGGGTTCGGTGGATCAACGGGCCCAGTCGCCGTTCGAGCGGCGCAGCAGCGGCGGCGGCCCGTGCAGTTGCCGACGGGCCCCCGTCACCCGCCGTACGGCCAGCCGGCGTTCGCTCTCGCCGACCACGGGCGAGGTGATCCAGGGCCCGTAAACGGCGATCACCGCGTACAGGTAGACGGCTTGGAGCTGCTGCTCGGCGTGGGGGTGCGGGGGGCTCATCGGTCTCAGCGGCGGGTGGGGGAGCGGGTCGCGGCACAGCGCTCCCTTGGTGCCGCGACCCCTCCCCTCCTGCCACCCACGTCCCGGCCCGGCCCCGTTGCCCGGGCGTTCGCAGGCGGCGGGAGAGCGCGGTCCCGGCCGGTCGGCGGTTTGGCCGGGCACCGCGCGGTCTCAGGTCACATCCGGGTCGGGATCTGTCGGAGGGCCTTCTTCACCTCGACAACGGCGTTCATGAGCTGGTCGGCTTCGCAGATCCAGATGAGGCCGCCCCTCCAGCAGAACCACCACTGGTCGTCGTCGCTGGGCCGCCGCCGCACGCCGACCTCGACCGACCGCTCCGTCTCCCGATCGGTCACGATCAAGAGCGACGCATCCACCGAGACGTCGAACCCGTGGCCCCGCAGGTGGTCCCCCAGCCGTTCTAGGGCCGCAGGCGGGGCCACGGCGTCGGCTTGGGGGAGGCACGCGGCGGCTCCGTCGGCGGGGTCGGGTTCGATGACCGCCACCGGTGTCCGGGATTCGCTAGGTTCGTGCATGGCCACGGTCCCTTCGTGGTCAGGGTCCCGGAACACCCTGGCGTTCGCACACGCCAGGCCGGGACCGTTTGCATTTCGGCGTGACGGTCAGTCAAACCCCGTCGCGCGTCGGAAAGGGAGCGGCATGATGGGGTGCATCGAAAATGCATCCCATGGGGTGCACGGCCGTGAGGTGGGCACCATGGCGACTGCCGACGAACGTCAGGCGTGCGGGGAGCGCCTGCGGACCGAACGCAAGCGGCGCGGCTGGTTCAAGCCCGACATGGCCCGCGCGTTGGCGGAAGCCCTTGAGGCGATGGGGGAGCGGCAGTGGCCTGACCTGCCGACACTGAAGAATTACATTCTTCGATGGGAGGGCGGAAAGGTCTACCCCGGCCCTCTCTACCGGGCCGCCTACGCCAGGGCATTCGGAATGCCGGAGGATGCCCTCTTCGGCATGGCCGTTTCGGGTGCATCCTGGGAGGATGGGACCGAGGAAGACGACATGAGGCGGCGGACCCTCCTCGGGCTGCTCGCCACCGCCACCGCTGCGCCGTGGGCGCAGCGGGCCGAGCACGTTCGGGCCGAGGTGACCGGTGCGATACGCCCCACGACCACCGACCGTGACGCCGACACGTGGGAACGCGTCGCGTTCGATTACGCCCACGAGGTCGGTGTCCTACCCGCAGGGCAACTCCTGCCCGACCTGCTCGCCGACTTCTCCGAGATCAGCGGCATCGTCGCCGGAGCGCACGGGCCCGTTCGGACACGGCTGATCCACATCGTCGCCCGGCTCGCGGCGCTCACCGCGATCACGCTCTCCGACCTTGGTGACCCGGGGGGCGCCCGCCGTTGGTGGCGCACCGCAGAACGCGCCGCCGACGAGTCCGGTGACCACCTCACCGCCTCCATGGTCCGGGGCCGCCAGGCGGTGTTCTCGCTGTACGCGGACCGGCCCCTGCCGTCGGTCCTGGGTCTCGCCGAACAGGCCATCGAGATCGGCCACGGCTGGCCCTGCGCCGGAGTCGCCAGCGGTCACGCCGCCAAGGCCCAGGCTCTCGCCCTGCTCGGCCGCCACGCCGAGGCGGCCGACACGTTGGAGGACCTCAACGGCATCTTCGAGCGGCTGCCCGAGCGCACCAGCGGCGACGGGTCATCGCAGTGGGGATGGTCGCTGCAACGCCTCCATCACGTCACCAGCCACGTCTACACCTTCGCGGGAGACCTCGAACGGGCCGGCAACGCCCAGGACCGGGCGCTGGCGCTGTACACCGGCCGCGGCTACCTGGGGCGCGCCCAGGTCGAGCTGCACCGTGCCGGGTGCCTGATCGCCGCCGGTGACGTCGATGAAGGCGCACGGCACGCCGTGCGCGTGCTGGAGTCACTGCCGGCCGGGCACCGCGACAACGGGGTGGCCCGGCGGACGGCGGTGATGTCGCTGAATCTGGCACCGCGGACGGACGCGCGTCGACCGGCGCTCCGGGACGCGTACGAACTGCTGGCCCTGCCTTCGGGAGAGCGATGACCACCCTGAACGATCTGACGTTCACCCGCCACGACCCGGCCGCCGTCGAGGCGGCTCTCGACGGCGTGATCGTCCCGCTGTACGAAGCGACCCATGCCGATGTGATCGGGGATCCGTTCTACTCGGCGGAGCGTTTCACCGAGCGCGTCCGGGGCTACATGCAGGCCCCCGGATTCGAGATCGTCGTCGCCTACCTGGACGGTGTACCGGTGGGCCAGGCGTTCGGATACGCGTTGCCCGTGTCGGCGCGGTGGTGGAGCGGGTTGACCACTCAGGTACCGGACGGCTTCACCACCGAGACCGGCAGCAGGACGTTCGCGTTCAACGAGTTGATGGTCCTGCCGCAGTGGCAGGGCAAGGGCGTGGCGCACGCTCTGCACGACGAGCTGCTACGCGGCCGACGCGAAGAACGCGCGACCCTGCTGGTCCGCGAAGACAACGCCCCCGCCCAGACCGCGTACGCACGGTGGGGCTGGCGCAAGATCGGCAAGCTGCGCCCCTACCCGGACGCCCCCCACTACGACGCCCTGCTCATCGACCTTCCCCTCGGGACCTGAAAACCCGACGGCGGTAGCTCACCGCAGGTCGATGACGTACAGGTCGAACACCGGCTGCGTCTCGCCCTCACCGCCGGGAACCCGACCGGCCTTCCGCCATCCCCACCGCTCGTACATCTCCTGCAACGCCCTCTTATTCGGGTTGGTCGCCAACGTCGCCCGCTCCTCCGACCGACCACCGAGAAGTTCGGCCATGAGCCTGCGACCCAGGCCACGGCCCCGGTGGGCTGGAAGCACCGCCAGATCGATCACCGCGAACGTCCGGGAGCCCGTCTCGGCGACGAAGTCCTCCCCGGCGGCGGGTTCAAGACCCTCCCACCACGTGGAACGGGCCGACAACGGCAGACCATAGGCGAACCCGACCAGCACGCCGTCGACGCGGGCCGTGACCGTCTCGAACCCGGGCGACGCCGCCTGCCGCTCCGTCCGCATCCGGTGATCCGCGAGGCTGTAATCGGGGAACGCCGCGACGTACACCTCCTGAATCTGGTCGAACTCGCCCATGGTCTGAGCACCGTTCAGCCGCTCGAACACCACATCACTCATTCCTTCATCCGTCTCCGACCGGTCCAGGCCCACGCATCGCACTGCCGGAAGTGGCCGGATCGGTGGCGTGATGTAGTCCGGCTCCCTGAGGACGTGCGGGACGAACGAGGGGAGCACACCGAGCCCTCACGGGTGAAGCGTTGACCAGATGAGGTCACTCTTTGTCCGGACGGCGACACTGGGCGTCGGCTTTGGTGAGCATGGAAACGACCATCGATCGAGGAACACCGCCTCCCCGAGGGAGCCTCATATGACCGCTGACGGCAAGCACCGGCCGAAGCCGCCCAAGGACAACCCCACGCCCAAGGGGCCGCCGACGCAGGACGAGCAAGGCCCCAGGCCCAGGCCCACCACGTCGACGCAGCGGTGACGTCGACAGCCGATTCCGCCCTGCCGGTGACCGGGCTCCCCGAAGGGGAGGCCGAGGCCGTGCGCTCAGGCCGCCTGGACATCGGCTGGGCGCGGATCCTTTCCACCCTGCCCCGGTCACGGTTCCTGCCCGACGTCATCTGGCCCAAGGATCCGGCGACCGGGGTCAACATCCCCGTCGACAAGGCGGTCGATCCCGTGTCCTGGCGCGGGTGGGCCGACGCCGACGTCCCGATCGTCACGCAGTGGGACGACCGGTCGACCGGCGGCCCCGGCGACACGGCGACGTCATCGGCGTCACAGCCCGCCCTCGTGGTGAACATGCTCGCCGAGCTGGACGCCCGGCCGGGGCACCGGGTGCTGGACGCCGGCACCGGGACCGGCTGGACCACCGGGCTGCTGGCAGCACGGACCGGCTCGGCGAACGTCGTCGGGATCGAATACGACGCGGCCGTCGCCGACGCCGCTCGGGCCCGCCTGCACGCGGCCGGACTCGACCCCTTGGTCGTCACGGGCGACGGGGCGGCGGGCTGGCCGGCGCGCGCTCCCTACGACCGGATCCAGTGCACCTACGCCGTACGGCGGATCCCTCCGGCGTGGGTGGAGCAGACCCGCCCCGGTGGGCTGATCGTGGCCCCGTGGGAGACGGGCCTGACCCACCACGGCGCGCTCGTCCGCCTCACCGTCGACGAGGACGGCACCGCGTCGGGGCCGTTCGTCCGGAGCGTTCAGTTCATGGGTTCCCGCCCCGAGCGGCCGACACCCGTGGACCGCGAGGACTACCTGCCGTCCGACGTCGACAGCTGGCCGGACGGCACCGACCAGACGACCAGCACGCTGCGCCCGGCCGACCTGTGGGACACCCCCTACAGCGCGGCATGGTGGACGGTCGGGCTCCTGGTGCCCGACGTCGTCCACGCCACCAGCACCGCCGACGACGGCACCCTCATCGGTTGGCTGTTCAGCCGCCGCTGCCGATCGTGGAGCATCGCCTACTTCGACGACGACCCCGAGGCCGAGGTCTACCAGGGCGGCCCGCGCCGCCTGTGGGACGAGGTCGAGACGGCCCACCGCTGGTGGGCCGAGCATGGACGGCCCGGCCACGAGGATTTCGGGCTCACCACCGGCACTGAAACCGAACGCGTCTGGCTCCGCGACCCGGCCAACATCATCGGCCCGGACCGATGATTCCTGACGCCACCGGGCCTGGCCGATCTGCGGGAGATGACCGGTTGAAAGCCCGCACCGACACGCCGGGGACCGCCCCAGAACCGAACGAGGCACTACGGGCCAAGTTGATCGCCCGAGCAAGAACCGACGCCGCCGCCCGCGACACCCTCGCCCACACCAGAGACTGGGCCCCCGTGCGCGAGATCGACGCCGACAACACCCCGTCCATGCGGGACATCCTCGCTCGCTACGGCTGGCCGGGGGTCACCCTGGTGGGAGACGACGGCGCACACGCCGCGTGGTACCTCCTCCAGCACGCCCCACCCGATTTCCAGGAATGGTGCCTGCCGCACATCGCCGTGGCGGCCGCCATCGGTGAGGCACGACCGAAGGACCTCGCCTACCTGGTGGACCGCATCCTCACCCACCAGGGAAGGCCCCAGCTCTATGGCACCCAGTACGACGGCGCCACCATGACGCCGCTCCCCATCGAACGTCCCGAACATCTCGACTGGCGCCGCGCGCAAGTCGGGCTTGAGCCGCACGCCGAGTACCACGCCACCATCTGTGGCCCCGCACTCGGGTCCGTGTCACCAGGGGAAAAGTAGATCGATCGCCGTAGGTCAGCGCCGACGGCCTGGGGCCCGGTCGTCAAGACTCCGTCACCGGGTGAACGCGCTGGTCGATGATCACATCGCGGGGCGGGTTTCGGCGTTGGACCGGTCGCCCGGAACGGGGGCCGAATCGGCGGGCCGCACGGCGTCACGGCGCTGACCTGGGAAAGCTCGGTTTCCGAAAGCGGACAGAGTCCGTATTCTGTCGGGTCAGCGATGCCTAGCGCCAAGACTCGGCTGGACCGTCCCCGGTGCCCGGAAACCCCGACATCCGTCACGCACAGCTACTTTGCATCTGGTCGCACGGACCCGAGCGCCGGGCCCTGGGGGCCCGCTCGTCAGCCGGGCTCCGGGTCCGCCGGGACCACCACGGCACGCCTCTCGCCCTCGGGTAGTGGGGTCACCGTCCACCAGCCGGGTGTGATCTCCCGCGACCTGGCCCGAATGCGCTCGGCCGAGCGCGCCGGCCATCTGGTCTCCGCCGACCAGGACACGGCCTCCAGGTTCGCGCCGCTCAGCTCCGCGCCGGTCAGGTCTGCGCCGCCCAGGTTCGCGCCGGTCAGGTCCGTGCGGTACAGGTTCGCGTCGGTCAGGTCGGCGCCGCCCAGGTTCGCGCCGGTCAGGTTCGCGCCGCCCAGGTGCGCGCTGGCCAGGTGCGCGCCGCCCAGGTGCGCGTCGGTCAGGTTGGTGCTGGTCAGGTCCGTGTAGTACAGGTTCGCGTGGATCAGGTTCGCGTGGATCAGGTTCGCGTGGATCAGGTTCGCGTGGATCAGGTTCGCGTGGATCAGGTTCGCGTTGCTCAGGTTCGCGTGGGCCAGGTCCGCGTAGGTCAGGTTCGCGTGGGCCAGGTTCGCGTTGCTCAGGTTCGCGCCGGTCAGGTCCGCGTTGCTCAGGTGCGTGTCGCTCAGGTTCGCGTCGGTCAGGTGCGTGCCGCTCAGGTCCGCGTGGGTCAGGTCCGCGCCGCCCAGGTGCGCGCCGGCCAGGTCCAGGCGGTGGGTGTCGTTTCGGCGGTCGCGTCGGCCCAGGACGGTGAGGGCCGCCTGCAGGTCGGGGCGGAAGCGGGTGCGCGGAGCGGTGGCCTGTTCTCCGGCGCCGTCGTCCGGCGGAGTCACGGTATGGGCGTCGAGGTCGTGGGAGTGCTCGCGGACGTAGGCGGCCAGGACGGCCATGACGGTGGGGTGGTCGCGGGGGGAGTCGCGGGCGATGCGTTCCAGGGCGTAGATGCCGCCCAGGGCGGTGACGCCGAGCCCCTCGATCGCGGCGGTGTAGCGGCCGGTCACCAAGCCCTGCTCCCCCAGCCGGGCGGTCTCCTGAGCGGCATGGGCGGTGTGCTGGGCGGCCTCGGCGGAGCGGCGGGCGGAGGCGGCGTTGGCTGCGGTGTAGTAGACCGCCACCGAGGCCAACAGCCCGGTGCCCAACGCCATCGCGTGCCCCCGCACCGTGCCCAGCGCCTCCGACAGTTCCTTGCCCTTCAGCCCGTCCTTGCCGCCCACCGGCACACCATCGACGTGTTCCAGCCACCAGGCCGCGCCCGGCCCCAACACCCACACCACCCCGACCGCCAGCACCACACCGACCGCGACCAGCACCCCACCCAGCATCCGGAACCAGACCGCCCGCCGGACGGCCCGCCGCCGCGCCGCCCGCCCGGATTCCCTGCTCTTGCTCATCTCGTCCCGCCCTCTACCGCCGTCCCGTGATGGTGCCAGCCGGTTGGAGCCGCCGAAGGAGGTACGCGTTCCCGGCATAACCGGTGACCGGAGAACCGGTCATCGGCGCTAGCGACCGGCACCCATGACCCAAGCACCCTATTGACTATCAGATAAGAGAGTTAGCATCACCTATCGTGAGGAGCGTGTTATGTTGGGGGTATGAGCAAGAGCAGATACCAAGAGATCGCCGACGCGTTGCGAGAGCGGATCCAGGCGGGCGAGTGGCCGGTGGGCAGCAAGCTCCCCGGCATCAGCACCCTGCAAGAGGAGTACGGCGTGCCCGGACTCAACACCATCCGGGCCGCGCAGCAGCTCCTGGTCGAGGAAGGCATGATCGTCACGAAGCAGGGCGTGGGCGCGACCGTCGTCTCCACCACGTCGCTGCGGCAGGTCGACGTCCTGCACCTGCTCCGGACCGCCCGCGGCGCGGTCGTCACCGCCATCGCGGCGCTGGAGGCCCCCAAGCGCATCACCCTGGACCTCAACGACGCTGACCTGTCCTTCGTGGTCACCGACGCACTCAGCGAGTGGGCGTCCCGGCAGCGGCACGAAGCGCAGGACGAACTCGCCGACGACCCGCAGGACACGACCGCGGCGTCCCGGCTGCGGCAGGCGGAGATCGCCGATGCGCTGCTGGCCCGCATCGAGGCGGCGCTGTGAACGAGAACGCCGAGATCACCGTCATGCCCGGCACCGTCCGCGTCCTGGTCCCCGACCTGGGCGAGGACGCCCCCACTTGGGAGCTGCTGGAGGAGACGCTGACCACCCTGCGGCACTGGGAGACCCACCCCGACGAGGAGGGCGAGGGGTTGCCGCCGGTGACGCTGCCCGCCCCGATCGCCGACGGTGCCGCCTTGGAGGCGCTGCGGGAGGTTCTGACCGCCGTGCTGGCCGTCACCGGCTCGCGCGCCCAGGCCACCGGGTTCGGGTGGCTGATGTCCCCCGAGCCGCCCGGCGGCATCTGGGGCATCGAGCCCGGGGCGCTGGTGGAGCGGATGCCGCTGCGCGTCGGCGGTTGAGCAGTAACCGAACGGCCAGTGTCGTTAGCGAGCCGTCCTCGCTCGGGCTACCGCCAGTGGCCGTTCCGATGCGGGCGGCGACGACCGGGAGGGAACGCTCCGGACCCGGGTTTCGGCGCGGTACCGCCGCCGGCGACCTGGGCCGAAAGGGCGGCCGACCGGGTGCGACGCGCTGACCTGGGCCGGAGCGGTTCGGTAGACCGGGCAGAACTACCGTTCTGTCGGGTCAGCGAGCCCTTAGCGTCAAAATCTGGCCGGATCGTCCGGGACCCCAGAACGGCCCAGTGGCGGTAACGCGAGCCCGGACGGCTCGCTAACGCCACTGGCCGTTCGGTTGCTGGTCGATCCCCGACTCGCGGGCCTTCACCGCTGGCAGGCGATCAGTCCTTGACCGCACCCGCGAAGACGTTGGTGGGCAGGCCGTACCGGGCGCGAAGCTCTTCGATCGCGGCCAGGTGCTCGTCGGGCGGCCGGGCCCCGGACATGACGCGCGTGGACACCCTCACGATCGCCAGCAGGGCGTGACCGAACGCCAGCGTCTGCACCGGGGTACCGCCGTGAGGAATGGCGACGCCCGCGTCCGCGACGACGGCGATCCCCCGTTCGACCAACCAGCCGGCGAACGCCGAGTCCGCGGGCTCGATCACCAGGTGGCAGTACGGCCCCTCGGCCGGGAACAAGGGCATGGCCGGGTCCACCCGGGCGGCCTCGAGGTAGGCGCGTAGCAGCGCAGCCTCGAACCGCGCGGCCTCGGTCTGCGTCACGACCGTGGCCTACCCGTCCCGGCTGGCCGAGAACCCCACGTGCTCCGGTCCGGGCACCGCCACCCGAGAGTCCCGCCCGCG
Source organism: Thermomonospora umbrina (assembly GCF_003386555.1). Lineage (GTDB taxonomy): Bacteria > Actinomycetota > Actinomycetes > Streptosporangiales > Streptosporangiaceae > Thermomonospora > Thermomonospora umbrina. The sequence goes on from NZ_QTTT01000001.1 coordinate 6,704,379, forward strand.
CCCTCGTCTCCCACAGCGGCGTGGCCGTTCACGTGTGGGTGCCCGACGCCCGATGCACCGCCAGCCCGGTCATGTAGGCCACCGGCTGATCATGGGCCAAGCGCAACCCGATCAACAGGGCACCGCCGCCGTGGTTGAGGTCGACCGCGGACACGAGGTGGTCGGGATCGACCCGTCGCCCGGCGCCGTTCGGGTCGCCCGCTCCTACCGTCTGGACGTCCGTGAGGGCGCTGCCCTGGCACCCGGCGACGGCCTCGGCATGTACGACACCTTCTTCATACTCGGCGGCAATCTCGGGCTGCTCGGCTCCGAGGCCCAGGCCCCGAGCGTGCTGGCCGCCCTCGCCGCCCTGGCCCGGCCCGGAGCGCAGATCCTGGCCAACGGCCACGCACCCTACTCCGTCGACCATCGCGACCACACCGGCTTCCACCGACCGCAACGCCGATGCCGGGAGGCTGCCCGGTCAGGTCCTCAGGCGGGTCCGCTACCGACGGTGGGCCGGCGACTGGTTCGACCGGCTGCTGCTGTCGGCCGACGAACTCGCCGTCCTGATCGCCGGGAGCCCGTGGCGGTTGAAGTCGTGCTCGGACTACGGGCCGACCGGGTTCTACCTCGCACACCTGGTCCTGCGCGACGACGCACAGCCCGGCGCCACGACCGCGATGGCCTGAGACCGCCCGATCACCTCGAACCGCCACGATGACCGACCTGGCCTGTTAGGACAGAACCACGAGCACCAGCGACCCAGAGAAGATCTGGGAAGCGATCGGCGGCCTGGGGCACAAGATCGACCGGTTGGCCGAAGCGTTCGCCGCGGCGACCGAGCCGAACAAGGCCCGCCACCGTGCCCTGCCCGACAGGCTCACCGCCGATGACGTGGACGGCGTCACGTTCATCACCACCCGCCTCCAGCCGGGCTATCACGAGCCCGAGGTCGACGCCTTCCTCGACAGGGTCATCGAAGAACTCCGCGAACGCGACCGCGAGTTCGGAGAACTCAAGGCCGAACACGAGCGGTTGGCGGAGGAGAACGCTCGGCTTCGAGCACGGCTCGACAAGGCCTGATGACTGCGCGGACTTCGGTGGGTCCGTGCCTGGCCGAACACCTCGCCATGCCTGTTCACCGCTGTTCCCTGTTCGCGCAGCACCCGCAGGGACCAGCCGGAAGCCTCTGGGGCGGTTTGAGGCGGTTCGCCACCGGGAGTGCTCGCCTGTTGTTCGGTGAGGGGGACGGTCCCGCCTCCCTCGCGGGAGGTGGCCCAGGGTGCATCTTCTCTACACTCCAGGCGAGCGAGCTGCCCTCCGGATACGCGCCCTTCACCGTCCGCGGCTCAAGGCCTCGGGTCCTACGATGACCCGATGAGCAGCAACCGGACGTATCGGATCGTTGATGGGGAACGGATCGACGGCGTCTACCGGCCGATCTTCATCAGGAACGGCGGCACCAACTTCCTGACCGACCTCAAGATCTTCGCTGACGGGGCCCTCCATTACTGGGAATGGGGAGACCTTGAGGGGCTGCGCGCCAAGATCGACTGCGGCTGGGTGGCCACATCGCTGCCCGAAGGCGGCTCCGCCCACGTGCACGCCCTGGCGACGTGGCGGTTCGACGAACCCGAGATGTCGGTGACGGCGGACGAACTGATCGGCGAGGTCGCGGACGAGATCGATCGGCTGAACGGGCGGCCCGACTCGCTGGAACGGTGCCGCGACGCCGCGGTGCGCTACGCCCGGTCGCGGGCCGAGCAGGACCGCCACGCACTTCGTGCCGCCTATGAGACGGTTCCCGAGCACCGACGGGTTTACCTCGGCGACATGGACTCCCGGGACATCCCCTTTCGTCTGCTCATCGCGGAGGTCGGCGAGGAGTGGGAGGAGTACTTCTACTACGAGGACGAGTCCGGCGCCGAAGGTGACGGGGAGACGGTCACCGAGCAGGCAAGGGATTGGGCGTTCCGATACTTCCGGGATTGGGACTCACCCGACCCCACCTGGATCGCGGTGCGAGAGGCCGACGGCCCCATCGAAGTCGCGTCGCCCACCGTGTACCTCAACGAGGGACGCCCCCTGTACCCCCGCGCGCACGGCCTCCGCAACACCTACCCCGCCCCCTTCACCGTGGCCGGCCAGATCTACCCGACGGTCGAACACGCCTACTGGGCGCTATCGGTCGAGGACGAGACGCAGCGAGAAGCGATCCGAACAGCGCAGACCGCTTCGCAGGCCCAGCAGCTCGCGGCCGTGCTCGGACGCCGACCAGGCTGGTCCGACGCACGCCTGGCCATCATGGCTGACCTGATGCGCGCCAAGTTCGCCCAGCACCCCGACCTCGCGGACATCCTCGTAGACACCGGAGACGGCCGTATCGTCTACAGCCACGCCAGCTCTCCCTACTGGGAAGGCGACGGCACGACGGGCAGGAACTGGCTCGGCCGACTCCTCGAACTGATCCGATCGGAACTCGCCTCCGCCAGGACCGGCCTCGCGATCCGGTGAGCCTTCCCCCACCCGCCGCCGCCGTGCGCCGTTGGCAGGCGGCGGGCTCTCCCGCGTGACCCGTCGCTGCCGCGTCCGGTCAGCGCAAGGTGGATCGGTGGTGCCAGAGTCCGACGCAGTCACCACGTCGCCATGTTGGCCTGTCCAGATCCCTCATCTGCGCCCCTGACCAGGTGGGTGCGCGTTAGTTTGTCCCGGTCGCGTAGGCGGGTTCAGCAGACCATGGGCAGGGTGAAGGCACGGTGACGTCTGTGACGGTTCCAGCGCAGGTGTCGGCGCCCGTGGTCTCTCTCGCTCATCGCGCCGTCCTGCTGGCACGCCCCCCGCAGTTCGCCGGGATCGAGGCGCCGAGCGTCCCCGACGTGGTCGGTCGGGCCCGGCTCGACGACGCTGCAGGCGAAGGCGCGTTCCGGCAGGTCCGCCAAGCCGTCTTGGCCTGGCTGGGCGGCAGGAAGGCCGTGGAGGCCACGCTGTCCTCGGGTCTTCACCAGCTCGATGAGCGGCGGACGCTGGCGGTCGCCAACACCTACGCCGACGACGGGACCGAGGCCGCCACCCGGATCCAGCTCAACGAACGCAACGACAGCGGGTTCTGGAGCACGACCATGACGGCGTGCACGCAGACCCATGGCGGGCTCGTGATCAGCGTCGAACTGGAGTGCGCCGATCTGGCGCACGGCGTCCACCCTCAGCCTCCCGGCCTGATCCGCGAATTGCTGGACGTCCTGCCGGTCTGTGACGGTCCGTCCCGCCTGACCCGCATGCCCATCGCGATCCACGCCGAGTACGTCGACTATCTGCGGGATGTGCTGATGAGCCCCGACCGCCGGATGCCGGTGCTCGTGGCGGCCAAGCCGTTGGCCCACCACGGCACCTGGGAACGACGTTGGCGGGACATCACACGCGGCGCGGCCGGGATGGCGTCGCTGTACCTGCTGACCGACCTGGCCGCCGTCGACGCCTTCCGGGGGCTGGTGTACGAGTACCACCGGGTGGCGCCGGGCGCGGTGCGGACCTTCTTGCCCGAGGTCGACCCCGCCTGGCGGGCCGATGGTCACCGCCACCGCGTCCTGTCGTTCGGGCGGCTGTCGGACCGCGCCGACCACGCCTGGAGCAACGTCGTCGGATCGGTCCAGCAGATGTCGCGGTCCGCGGCCGTCCCGCCTTCCCTCAACGAGGTGACGTTCCCGGGCATCGACAGCGAGACCGCTGCCCGCGCCCGCCGGCACGCGCTGGACGCCGCCGCCGATACCGGTACCGGCGAGGGCGACCTGCGCGCGGAGATCGCCGTGCTGACCGGCCTGCTGACCGAGGCCGACACCCAGATCAGTGACCTGACCGCCGGCCGTGAACGCCTGGCCAGGCAACTGGCGGCCGCGGCCGACGCACACCGCCGCAGCGAAGACGACCTGGACCTACAGGTCGTGGAGCACATGGAGACGCTGGCCGAGCTGGACCAGGCACGCGCCGAACTCAAGCAACTACGCTCGATCCTGCACCGCCGAGGCCGCAGCCACGACGCACACCCGCACCTGGCCACCCCCAGCCCGCCCGCCGGCTTCGAAGAACTCCTCGATCGGATCGGGGACCTGCCGCTGATCGCCTTCACCGCAGAGCGGCGGCGTGCGCTCGAACTCGACGACACCGACGCCCGCCGCGCCCCGGTGTGGGCGGGCAAAGCCTGGCAGGCGCTGCGAGCGCTCAACAGCTACGCCGAGCACTCCACCAGTCCCACCGGCTTCCCCGGCGACTTCTACGCCTTCTGCCACCGACCGCCCATTGGCGCTGAGCCCTTCCCCGCCAACAAGGTCGCCATGGACGAGTCCGACCGGGTACAGAACCATCCGGCATGGGCGAAGGAACGCATGCTGCCCGTACCGCCGGTCCTGGACCCCACCGGCGTCATGCTGATGACGGCCCACATCAAGCTGGAGTCCCGCGGATCCATCTCCCCGAGGATCTACTTCGTCGACAACACCGCAGGGCCGACCGGCCAGATCATCATCGGGTTCATCGGAAGGCACCTCACCAACACGATGACCTGAGCCGCGCGGCCCTAGAGCCCCCGCCAGTGGGCTGATGGACGACCCCGGGCCGATACCCGGAGTGCCGACCCCCCAACGGTGACGCGCGGGCACCGGGCAGACTGATCGGCTCACGGAACGCGTCACAGACAATGGAGCGCCTCGTGCCCGATGCCGCCGGCTGGATCGGACACCTCCGTGAGGCAGCCGAACGGCTCCCCGCCGAAGGCCCGCCAGCCGTGAGAGAGGCCCGGCGGCGGGCGGTGGACGCGGTCGCCGTCGCGCTCGGTGTGGATCCGACGCTCGCCGAGCCGGACCGAGCACGACCGGTGGACGTGGTCTCGGAGTTGCTGCGCCAGTTCCAGCCGTTGGCGAGGCAGGCCGCCGTCGATCTGCGCCGCCGCGAACTGGAGAGCGTGCCCGGCGGCGAACGCGACATCGCGATGCTGGGACGGACCTAACCCGGACGCGCCCGTCGAGCTGGAGGCGCTGTCGTAACGCATCCTCGTCCGGCCGACGAGTGTGCGCGTCGCCGCACTGGAACACCCCTCCCCGGATCCGGGAGCGGTCGGCGAGGCCTCTGACTGGCCCCGGGCGGCTGGAGGCCATCGCCGCCGAGCTGCGCGCGGCGGTACGGCCCGCGCTGAACCTGGCTCATCCCGATCCGGAGGCGGTGCGGCTGACGGCGCTCGCCGACCAGATCGCGGCCCCTCCCGGCCGGGGCTGCGCGGGCCCGGGATGCACGGTGGAGCTGGACCACGCTGGTGTCAGCAGTCGGCGCCGGTACTGCGGAGACGCCTGCCGGCAGCGCGCCCACCGAGCCCGCACCACCAAGATCACGCCCGCATAATCAGCTATCCGGAACGCTTTTCGTCGAGATGCGTCACGGCGTGCCGCCGCAATTCTGCCGTTCTGTCACCACCATCGAGATGGGTCGGTAACGTGTTCTCTCGCGAGCACAACCGACATCGCATGACGGAAAGGAGGTGAGCCAGTCGTGGCCACTCGACCCACTCGTCTTGAAGCGAGTAGAGCCCGTAAGAGTGAGCGTCGCGCGACCGCTGTGATGACCGCAGTAGCAGTTATCGCGGTTGGTGTGACGGTCTGGGCGGTGCGGACAGTGATGTACCGCGGTGGGCCTGGCGGCCGGTGCTGAGCTAAGCACTTGGCCGGTGACCGCTCCACGCGGCCGCCAGGAATCCGTAGAGGGGCATTCCGGACGTTCCTCGGGGTGCCCCTTTCGGCTGTGGGTCTCGTACCGCCGGGGGGGCAACTTCAGGTTACCCCCTTGTTCGCATCTTACCGTACAGCATTATTGCCGGGAAAAGTTTGAGACATCTCCGAAGTGAACGAATGTTAGACCAGGAGCGCCGCACACTTAAATTAAGATGGTTCGCCGTAAGATCAGAGAACGATACGATGATAATGTTCACCGAAGTGACTCTATACTCAGAGCTTATCCAAACCACCAATAAAAGATAAGCGCCGACCGGCGGAAAATAAGCGTTCGGCAATACGAAAACCTTATGGTGGAGCTGAACGAAACCTCCATCGAGCAGTGCTCGATTCCATGGATCGGCGACGACGGGCCGGGGCCGTCGTGACGTGCTTATTTCGACCGGCGGCGAGGTTACCCCCTCAGAGCGCCTCAGTGGGCCGTAGGCGCGTGAGGCGACCCGGCGTGTGTCATCCCCTTCGGGTCGCACTGTTCGGCCCTCTGGCGAGCCGCCGTTTTAGGGAGATATGTGACCGTTTCGGCGGTTTCGCTCTCTCAGCGTGTTCTGCGCCTTGCCGCCTAATGTGTCGGGGTACGGGCCGGAATGTGGCAGGGGTGCCTGCCGCCGGATGCGAGGGGTGGGAGGAATCCACGACGCAGTCGGTGAGGACGTGCTCGCCTACCCACCGGTCGGCTGCCACGCCGCCCGCTACGTTGGGCCCTGCCTGAGGCGCCCTGGTCGGGGCGTCGGCGAGAGTCGTGCAAGGAGGCGCTGTTGTTCCGAACGGAGGCGAAGGACCGTTCACCTCCTCCGACGTAGCGTCGGGATGAAACCGGAGGCACTCTGACCCGGGAGTCGCCGGGGAGGGGGAGCGGACCTCGACGAGTCACGCCCAGCCCAGGACTACTGGACGGGCGAGCGCGGTGAGCGAGACGGGAAGGCATCCGGGCGGGGGAGTGGTGCGCATCCGCACGCCTCATGACGAGGGCGAGGAACTCCCAGCATGATCTTGAACGCCTCCGCCCGGAGAGCATGGTGAAGATCACGCCCTCCGTGGAGAGCAACGATCCGGTGACAGCACCCCCGGAGATGACTCACCGTGTGTGATCGATCGCATAGTGGTGTCATGCGTGTTGAGCGGAAGGTCGAGCGGAACCGAGTGGCCGTGCCGGCTCGGTCGGTGCCGATCGCGGTGGCGGCCGGTGTGGCCGTCTTCACGGCGATGTGGCTGCTTGTTCCCGTCGGCGATGCCGGCCCACGTCCATCGGGTCCTGCAGCGGGGTCGATGCCTCCCCAGCAGGCCGGCCCGTTGCCTGCGGCGCCCGGTCCGCCCGCGCCGACTCCGGAGCCGTCGTTGCGGCCCCGGTCGTCACCGGCTCCCGAACCGGGTGAACGGGCGGTGGCCACGGACAAGGCGCCGGGGCGAACGCGGAATCTTCGACACGGCGACCACATTCGCCAACGAGGACCCGCGCCGCACGGTGCGGGCGCGCGCACCCGCCCCCGGACGCGGGCCCGGCCAGGAGTCCTGGCTTGGGTACGCACGGAATGCGGGCGGCGTTACCTGAGGGATCTGACCCGGCGGGGGCTGTGCATCCACGCACTGGACAGGATCCTCGGCAAATGATCTGCGTTGCCCGCGGGAGTGGACGGGTACTCCTCGGTCTGCGCCATCGTCGGCAGCCGGGCCGCCATGATGCCACCATGCCGGCCCGCAACGAGGATGCCGCCCCTGACGACGAGCGGACGGCACGCCGAGCCTGGATGATCGGCGGCTGACGGTGGCCCCTCTCGACATCACCCGACTCTTGGGCGAATCCTGATCAGAGCGCCAAGCGTCATATCGAACGGAATGAGGTTTCTGTCTGGTATCAACCTGGCTCGGGCTCTGGAGAACCTCAACGTCGCTGCCTCGCCACCACCGCTCGTCCTCCGTGTCAGCAGACCCGGCGGCCCGATGGTGAGCCGAGGTCATTCACGGCTCATTCACGCCCAACACGGCCGTTCACGGGAACGGTCACCCGGCAGCAGACGACCAGCCTTCACCGACGTCGTTCGCGCCAACGCTCACCGCCCGGCGAGTGCAGCACCGGTTGATCGAGCAGACGCTCGCGGACCCGATGGGGCTCGGCCGTTCCTGCGTCTCCCACATCGAGGCCGGCCGCCACAGCGCCCGCGCCGTCCCGCCCGCAAGGCCGACCAGGACCTCAACGCCGGTGGCGAACTGCGGCGGGCATGGCACACCGACACCGCCGCCGCCCCGCCGGCGGTCGACGCCGCAGGGAACACTCGGCATGGTCGTCGAGGCCGACCTCGCAGCGCTTCCCGATGAGCACCTACAACAGCCGAGGCCACACTCCCGTCATTACGATCACATATCGTGCTCGAGCAACGTGGCTGACGCACGACAAGGTCCCCGAGTCGAAATCTCTCCCGGGGTCGGGGGCCTTGTCGCGGCGGCGACCCTCAGAAGAGGGTGTTCACTACCAACATCAGCACGGTCATAGCGCCGGTGAAGGCGGCACCCCCGTACGCGATCGCCCCGGGCCAGGTCTTGCCGTCACTCCTGCCGAGCCAGGCCGCTATGAACGAAAACGACGGCGGCGACAGGAATGACGATCAGAGTGGCCGTGACGATCGCGGGGATGGTACTGCTTTCCACTGTGGGCTCCTGGGCTTGTCGATCCCCAGGCTGCTGCGGTGGAGGGACTTCAATCCAAACCGAACACCAGCCTAGGGGATGCGATCCGCGCAGTCTCCTGGCCAAGGGGACCGTCGCGGAACGGACAGGGTGTATCCGCACATGCGAGTCCTTTAGATGATTTATTTGGTGACATCTTGCACGCTGGATGGTTTTTGTCTTTTTGGCACAAGAATATCTATTTATACGTCGTTTTGTCTGTTTCTGTAAGCCCGGGTTCTCGCGAGACGGTTCGAGAATAAGACGGCTCCGAGGCGCGGGGGACCATTGGGGCATGAGACAGTTATCCCACTACTGGATCGCTCCAAGGTCTCTCAGAGAAAGTTTGATCTGGTAAGCGACCCGGCCACCGACACCTACCGTCACCACGAGGTCCTCGGGCCTGGAACAGATCACGGGTTGCAGGTGGTTCGAGGGGCCAAACTTCTGTCGTCCGTCGCTATGCGCTGCGGTGTTTGGCCCAGCCCGCCGCCGCAGAGGCGAGTCGCGGGTGGGGTGCGGCGTCCCCGATGCTCTCCCACATCGCCGCTTGGGCCTCGGCGAAGGCGGTGAGCGACCGCCCGGGAGCGCGTGTAAACGCTACCACCATGCCCGCCTGGGCCTCGGCCTGAGCGGGGGTGTGCTCGCCGGCCCTGTCACCATCCGAGCCGGCCGGGGCCGCACCTTAGCGCCTTCGTCCGTTTTGTGTTGCGGTGGGCATTGTGGCTGGAGCGCTCCCCATCAGGGTGATGGTCTACACGGGCGTTCTCTGTATAGAGCTGAAGGCGTCGAAGGGACCTCCCCCAGAACGGACCGCATACCCGTATCTCGCCAGCCGTCGCGGCAACACTTTTCGCAACATGAGCGGGATCGGCAAACATTATACCGAGCTTCATGGTGACGAATTTCGCCACCGAGGCTGCATAATGGTCCATCATTGCCGCGACCGTCGAGTCGACGGTGTGACGCCGCCTGCCTCAGGGCGAGTCGCGGCCAGGCGTGCGACTCGGCTCGGTCGAGGCGGGAATGTCATGCTCTCATCGGGCCGGACGTGGAGCGGGATTTTTCAGGCGGCAGTTTCGAATTCATCGATTGAGCACCCATTTCGACCTTATGTGGTTGCTCTCTGTTCCAAAATGAGGTGATCGGTGTGAAGATCTGGATCACTGGCGCCATCGAGGTGAGAGCAGATGATGGCTCGCCGGTCGCTTTGCAGCCGCTGATGCAGAGTCTTATGGCAACCCTCATCGTCATGGACCGGGCCGTGCCGGCCGATCGACTGAAGCAACTATTGTGGGATGACGCAGGAGTCAGGGATCGATCCGGATCTCTGGCGAACGCGATAAGCAGACTTCGAGGGGTTCTCGGAGACGACAGAGTGCAATCGACGGCGGCCGGCTACCAGTTGAAGCTGAGCAAGGACGACTACGTCGACCTGTGGGTGTTCCGCGCCCTGCTCCAGCGTGCCCAGTGGGCTCGCAGGAAGCAGGATTCCGCGGTGGAGGCATCCCTGTACGAGGCCGCGCTGAGCAAGTGGGGTGATCCACCACTTTCCGGCCTGCCCGACACCATCGAAATGCGCTCCATCGTCGACAGCCTCATGGCCCTGTACAGAGACACCTACGAAGCGTACGTCGAAGTTCGCCTGGCGCTCGGGCAGCACCGAGAACTGGCGCGAGAGATACCCGTCGTGCTGGCCAACGACCCGTTGAACGAGCACCTTGTGGGGCTGCTCATGCGGGCGCTCTACCTCTCCGGCAGGAAGGCGCAGGCACTGGAGGCCTTCACCGCCATCACCGACCGGCTGCAGGATGAGGTGGGAAGCGGGCCAGGCCGCTCCTTGCAGGTCATCTACGAACAGGTGCGTAGGAACGACCCTGTGCTCACGTGGCAGCCGCCGCCTCCTGTGGCGGCCGACGCCCGGGTCCTGGCCAGCGGCGGGGACCCTACCGTCCCCGCTCACAGCGGAATGATGGACTACCTGCTCGGGGGAGACTTCAACACCGCCGCCGACCGCGCCGCCGTGGAAAAGATCCGCGCCGTGGCCCCCGACATAGGTGAGGTCGTGGCAGAAAACCTGGCGTTCTACTCCAGGGCGCTGCGCACTGTGTTCAAGGCGGGAATCGAGCAGGTCGTCGAACTGGGCATTGGAATGCCCTGCGGGGACGCAGCACACCATCTGGCTCGTAGAGTGTCGCCCGGCACGAAAGTTCTTTACGTATCGGGCGACAAGCCGGTCGCCACCCATGCGAAGTCACACCTCACCGGTGAGGCCACTGGCATCTTTTACAATGATATACGCGAACCTCATCGCATACCCGAGCATCCCGAAGCGAGAAGGCTGATCGACTGGGACAGGCCGGTAGCCATCGTGGTACGCGACGTCCTCAACTATCTCCAATGCGAAGACAATCCACAGTACCTCCTCGCCCGGCTGATGAAGTCCGCTTCATCGGGCAGCTATCTGATCGCGTCCAACACAACGAGCGAAAGCATCTCTGATCTCCTATACGAACAACTGGCCCATTCATTCAGTAACGCCGGTCAGAAACTGGTCTTCCGCTCCCAAGCCGAGATGGAGTCGTTGTTCGCAGGCTTGACGCTGTTGGACCCGGGTGTTGTGGGCGTCCACGAGTGGCGACCAGAAAAGCCGACGAAGCCACTACCCATGCAGTTTCTCGGAGGGATGGCGATCAAGCCATGACCTCGAGGTTTTCGACCGTTCGCGCACGAGGCGGCCGACATCGGGGGAGTCGTGCGCGGGCCTCGCTCCCCAGCCTCCAGGCCTCTGTCCCTCCGGCCCGGCGAAGGCGGCCCCCTCATTTTTCACATAGTGAGAAGATTCGCCCGCCTCGCCATCGCATCACGATGCGCCTCCCAGGCCAAGGACACGGGGCCCGCGCCGCCCGTCCACGCTGCCTTTCGAGCATCCACCTGGAGGCGCCTTTCGCGTCTACACCCCCCAGGAGAACGACGTGGCCGTGACCGGCCAGGTGATGCCGCCCGCCGAGCGGCTGCTGGACTGCCGGTGCGCCCTGCTGCCCGAGACGGTCGGCGGGCCGGTGTGCCGGATGCGGCGCGTATCCGGGGCAGCAGGTCCCCGCCGACCACTGCTGTGCGCGCCCCGGCGCAGGGGAGGGGCAGGTGTGGGTGCGGCTGCAGCGGATCTACCCGACCACCAGTCCATGGCCGCAGGAAGCGACCACGCCGCTGCCCTGCTCCGCCGGCGGCGCATGGGCCGCAGAACTGGTGATGGGCGTCTACCGTTGCGTCGCGGCAGTGGATGACAACGGCGACCCGGCCACCTGCGAGCAGGTGTTCAACGACGCTGAGAAGCTCCTGTCCGACGCTGCAGCGATGCGGCAGGCCGCCCTGTGCTGCTTCCCGGCAACCGAGGAGGGCCCGGACGTGCTGGCGGGGGAGTACCGGCCGATCGGTCCGAACGGCGGCTGCGGTGGCGGACAGATGCTGGTGACCGTCCGCTTCACCGAATGCTGCCCCACCCCCTGACCACTGAGCGGTCCGGACACCCGACCTTTCATCTCAGCATGTGGAGACGGCTGTCCTCGCGGAGCCCGGGTGTCTCGGCGACCTCGGCCTCGGTCCTCCACCGCACCCTGGTCTCCGGCTCCTGGACGTCCACCGGCCACTGCCCGACGAACACGTGGTCCTGGTGCACGTGGGCGGCCGGGGTGTGGGAGTCGGGCGAGGCAGGCATCTCCACGATCTTCCACGGGCCCGGCACCGAAAGGTGGGGGAACTCCGCCGGCAGCTCCAGCGCCGGTCCGGGATCAGCCGGATCCGCCAGCCGCCCTCCTCCAAGACCTCGCGGATCGCTGCCTGTCCGAGAGTCTCCGTCTCCTGGTGACCGCCCGGCGGGATCCAGCCCCGGAAACGCTCGTGCCACACCATTCCGGCGTGATCGCGGCCAGGGACCTCGGAACTCGTGACGGAAGAGCGTGGGAGAACGGGCTCGACTCCTGGCGAATCGAACCGTCCACGGTCTGGCCGTGCCGCTGGTCGACGGCACCGCCACCGGCGAGATCCACCGGCCCGGCCGACCCGCGATCCCCGCCCTCCAGCCGCTGCCCCCTGCTACCCGCCACCACCGACGCGACCCAGCTTCCTCCCGGGGAGTGGATGCCCGTCACCATCGGCCCGGGATCCACCCGGATGAAGGTCGCCACATCCAGCGATGGCGTGATCGCCCTGCGACTCCCCGCCGCACCCCCACCCGTCCTGAGCACGACGGACGTTGACGCGCTGCTCGAGCTCACCGCCCAAGCCGCCGACGTGCTGAACCTCCAGCGCATGGACATCGAATGGGCCATGACCTCAGACGGAACATCCATCTGCTTCGGGCACGGCCGCTCACCCGCCCGATCCCACCCGCCCGCACATCGCCCCACAACGGGCGGTGGAGTGGCCTGCCCGCCGCACCCGGCCGCGCTCAGGGCCCCGCGATCGTCTTGACCCCGAGCACCCCGGCGCACCTGATCCGCGGCGCGGTCCTGCTCTGCGCGAACATCGGCTCGGACAGCGGCGGCAACCTCCAGGTCACGGATACGCCGACCGTGGATTTGACGCTCCTGGGGTCGGGCACGAGCGCCGACCCGCACGTCCTGTCGGCCACCGCCAGGATCTCGACCGCCCCGGGCAACCCTCTCACCGAGACACCCGACGGTCTGGCGGTAGCCCGGCAGGCCCTCCCGGCCGGCAGAGATCCGGCGACCCGAGCATGGCTCATGGGCCGGGGAGGCCGAACACGCCGCAGCCCTCGAGGACCCCGACGCACGCGAACTCATCGAACGAGCAGGCGACATGCTCGCCGACGCACGACCGCAACATGAACGGCCGTGGACGCGCTACGACGCCAAGACCTCCCCGGCGCCGCCAGCTAGCCATAACCCGCGCGGGAGCGCCGCAGGCGCACTACCGCGCATTGGAAGTTGGCGCCACGCGCCCGACTGGCCCCCCGGTGGGGGACAGTCGGCATGCGGCAGAAAGGGGTTGTGGGCTGAGCGTCGCTGATTAGGATGATCATCGTCGTGTTGGTGGCGGTCTTGGGAGTCAGGGGTGACTTCGGTCGGTCGGACTGCGTATCCGGGGCTCGCCAGAGAGATGCGGCAGGGGCACTTCAGTCCGATCGTGGCGGCACCTGAAGTCGGGAGCCTGATCTGTGCGGTCGTGGGGGCTTGACGTTCCGTGATTTCGCCGGGGTTGGCCGTCGTGGGTCGGGATGTCGATGTGGTGTGAGCCTCCGCCCTGTGGCCCTGTGGCCCTGTGGCCCTGTGGCCCTGCGGTGTGATCTTGGTGGTTCGCTGCGGGCTGTGGGTGGTGACCGTCGAGCCGTGGCTCGACGGTCACCGGGAGGCTTTGGTTCGGATTTACGGCGTGGTGGGGGTCGGCTCGCAGGCGACCCTCGTGGTGGGGGCGCTCATGATGATGTCCCTGATGCACTGACCGAGGGCGGTCGCCCTGTTGGGCTCAATGCCGGTGTTCACCAGGACGGCGATGGTGATGTTCTGGGTGGGGTGGACCTCCAGGTAGGCCGAGTTCACGGGTTCCTGCCTGCCGGGCTTGGAGGCGATGAGGCGGCCATTGACGGTGTCGACATTCCAGCCGTAGGCGTAGTTGCTGCTGTGGTTGTCCGGCCGGGTCCACATGGCGGTCTGGGATTCCGGGCGGATGATCTGGTCCCGTACCAGCTTGTCGCCGAAGCGGGCCAGGTCGACGACATTGGATTCCATGCCGCCGCCGAGGGTCTTCCAGTCCTCGATGTCGCGGGCGGCCACCTCGTCGTCCCCGTTGTACTGGGTCATGCGGCGGACGCCGGTTCGGCTGAGGTCCGACGGTCGGAGGGTCTCCAGGCCGTGGGGGGTGGTCAGCCTGTCGAGCACCACTTGCCGGATGTTCTCCGTGCCGGGGTCGGCGGCCTCCAGCGCGGCGCCCAGCAGCGTGTAGCCGTGCGTGGAGTAGTGGTAGGTCGGCGGGGTGCACACGAGGCCGTCGTTCCAGAACATGCGGGACGCGTCCAGGGCGGACGCGTACGGCGTGTCATCCCAGGTTTCGCCTTGGTCGTTGATGTAGTTGCGGACGCAGCCGCGGTTGCTCAGCAGTTGGCCGATGGTGTGCGTGTGGTGGCCGGGCATCGTCGGAACGTAAGTGCGCGTGGGGGTGGACAGGTTCACCTGGCCCGCTTCGACCATCTTCATGGTCAGGACGCCGGCGACGGCTTTGCTGGTCGAGGCGAGGTCACCGACGTGACCGCTGTCCATCGGGACGTCGTTGGCTATGTCGGCGTGGCCGAAGCCGCGCTGGTACCTGGCGTCGCCGTTCTCGTAGACGGCGACGCTGACGCCGGGGACCTGTTCGAGTTCCTTTTGGATCCGCTCGTTCAAGCGCACCCTGTAGGCCCAGTGGTGGCGAGCGCTGTCCTGCCGCCAGACGCCCGCGTAGCGGGTTCCGGCCGCTGTCTCGTACCTGTCGAACGCGACGATGCGGAAGCCCTCATCGACCATCCGGTTCCAGGTCTCGCTGAACCGCTTGCTCGTCATGTCGCGGAACATGTACGAGCCCCGGCCGTTGCGGTTCGCCACCCAGATCCCGGCATACCGCTGGCCGTTCGTCGCAGTCGGGGTGGAGTTCAGGCCGAGCATCCGGAAGGCCGCGTACTCGGTGAACCTGGCCGACACGTCCGCCGACGACATGTCGGGCTCGAGGTGCCAGGTCAGGTTCTCGGTGTTCTCGACCCAGACCGCCGACCAGCGCACACCCGCCGAGGTCATGTACTGGTCGATGTCGATGGGCAGATGTGCCGCCCGCTTCGCCGCGGTGAACGCGTCGAGCGCCGGCCGATCCATGTCCCTTCTGGCCTCCCAGTTCAGCCCCTCGCGGTTCTCGACCCAGACCCCCGCGTACCGGCGCTGCCCGCCGACCAGGTAACTCTCCTGGTCGACCATCCGCAGGTTCGCCGCCTGCGCACTCGCCGCCGCGGCGGCGAACGCCATGTCGTCCAGGTCGCGTTCGAGCTTCCACGTGCGGCCGTCGATGTTCTCCTGCCACACCGAGCCGACCCGGTAGACCGTCCCATTGGACTCGATGTCGAGATCGACCACCATCAGGTTCTGTTCGGTCCGCCGGTCGAACAGCCTTCCAGGCCCGTTCCAAAGGCCGAAGTCACCGCTCAGCTCGTCACGGTAGAGGGCCGCCCTCACACTGTTCGGGTCGAAGACCGCTGACGGCACGCCCGGTACCGCCTGCGCCGGCACGACCCCCAACGACAGGCCGACGGCCAGTCCGATGGCCGACGCGACGACCCTGCGAGGTCTCCACGACTTGGACGAACGTCTCATGGACCGCTCCTCGATCGCGCGAGGGACGTGATCTCCCTCGTCCCGACCACGGTGCGATCAAGAACTGCTCACCCTCCAGACCGTTCCCTGCTCACTTCCTGCTCACCACCCCCGCCGGCTGGCCGACACCCGCTGAATCTGGGCCGTGTCCGGAGAACCGATCGCGCGGCGGTCGATGCGGGCTACCCCCTCCGGGACGTCGTGCGGCCACGGGTGGTCGCCGCTGAGCTTCCAGGTGCCGAGCTTCTCCCGGGGCGCTTGGCGGTGCCCGTCGTAGGGGCCGCCCACCATCTCCACCACCACGTCGTAGGCCATGATCATCAGCCCGGCATCCGGGCCCGGACCAAAGCCCGAGATCACATCAATGCCCACGAACTGCTGGATCTGCTGCCGCCGGCTGCGGCCGTGCCCTTCGACCGGGGGCGGCCGGCGGCGGGAGTTCAGCAGCGCGTCGTGGCCGGCCACCGGGGGCGCCGCCCGGTGTCGGGCAGCAGGTCCTCCAGGACCTCGCGCAGCCGGGCGCGGCCGTCGTCGCGTTCGGGTGCGGGTGGGTTGTGCTCGGCGCCGGCGATGAGGCGGATCGTGGGACGTCTACTGACGTCGGGTGGGTCGTCGTCGCGCGCCTGGCCCGGATGGACGGGGCCGGGCAGGGTCCGCGCCTGCTCCGCTTGGCCCCTTGGGGGAGGTTCCCCTTCGCCGCCGTCTACCGGGACCGGAGGGGGTATGCCGCCGCCGGCTCTGTACGGGTTGCGACTTCGTTTCCGGGTGTCTGTTCCGGCCGGAGACTTCCACTGCCCGTCGCGCTGAGCTGGGCGAGGAAGAGTAGGCCCGAACAGCTCCGCCCGAGCCTGTTCAGCTTCACTCTTCCTCTTCGGTGTGCAACGCCCACGGCGATGCCTAGGGCCGCCCACTCGCCCCACGCTCGATGTCCGTTCCGGCTGAAGGCTGCAGGGCCCGACGCCCCGACGCTGCGGATTGAAGAGTAGGTCCGAACAGCGCCGGTGGTCTTGTTCAGACCTACATTGCACTCTCGGTGCGCGCGGCTGCGACACCGGCGCATCGAGCGCCTGACGCCGATCAGACGTCCTGTCCCTGTGGGTGACCCTGGAGGGTGTCGATCCAGCCGTCGTGGTGGACGACGATGACGCGGCCTGTCGATGGGGACACGACGGTGGTGTCGCCGTCGATGAGTGGCTCGCCGATCAGGTCGTGGTAGGTCATGGCGAAGTCGGTGAACTGATCGCCGTCGATGAAGAAGGGGCCCGCCCCCGTGGCCAGGCTGGCGCTGGTGATGATGATCAGGAGGCCGTTCACGCGGCTCAGGCAGTACTCCACGAACTCGATCGTCACGTCGCTGGGGTTGCGGTCGTCGATGGGGAAGCTCTGCCAGCGGTCCATCGCCAGGCCGGGGATCTGGTCCGGGGAGAAGCCGGTCGCACCGGGGACGATGCGGGCCAGCACGGCGGTCGCGAGCGTCCAGTTCGGGTGGTGATGTCGTATGACGCCTAATCCTCGCGGATCGACGGTCGCCTCACTTCAGGGTTCAACCGAACCCTGAAGAGTTGGCCCGGAACCTGAAGGGTTCGCGCGGACGGGACAGCCGTCCCCGCAACCGCAATGTAGACGCGGACGCCGCAGGGTCAACCGCAATGTAGGTCCGGACGCCGCAGGGTTCACCCGGACGGGACACTCGACCAGGCGGTTGGCAAGGTAAGTCCGAACGTG